>JAJXXA010000072.1 GCA_021781335.1 Actinomycetes bacterium | reverse complement strand
AACCGATTGGTCATCAAGTAGGTATTGCCGTTCAGGAGCGAGACGACGCCAAGATGATAATCAAGACCGTCTCGTTCGACGTAGCCGTAACGGACAAGGAGGTTGACGATGCGCTGGGTCGTCGCCAGATGAAGCTGCGCCGCGGTGGCGATCTCGGTGAGGCGCATCGCGCGTCGATGCTCTCGCATTACTCGAAGAATTAGGAACGGTCGATCGAGCGAGCGAACCGAACTCAGTGCACCATCATCCCCATCCGCGTCAGGTCGATTCGCCGGCGCGCTTCGCACTACTTCGCGGTCATCGTCTTCACGCTCTTCTCCCAGTCGCGCGCGAACCACGATCACTCATTCCCGTCAGTCAACGCGTGCAACACATTCTCCGCGCGCCCCTCGAGAGTCTCCTGAACCCGGGCGCGTGCCGGTGACTCAATGGGCGCCCGCCACGGCGAGCGAGCACCGACGTAGGCCTCAGGACCCAGTCGAAAGTGCTGCGCCTCGCGCTCGGTCTCAATGAATGGCAGGTCCATTGGGAAGAGCCTGTCACCTCGTGGGCGAGGACCCGCCTTGGAGACGTGACCCCACAGCGCATGCCCGACGACCTGCTCGGCCAACGAGGCTGCTTCGATCAGTCGATCGAGGTTTACGCCCGTGGAGATGCCGAGTTCTTCTAGTAGGTCAACAAGGTCTTCGGTCGGGATCATGCGAGTCATGCGACCGTGCCCCCCGTACGGGCACCCCCCCATGCCGCCGACAGAAGTATCGAGAACCAATGTGCACTCAGGACCCAAAGTAGTGAGCGCTTCATACGCCGAGAGCAGCGCGGTGCCACGAGCGTCGTGCAAGTGCAGGTGGAACCGGGTGATCTCGGGCCAACGCTGGCGAATAACTTTCAGTTGTGAGGCGACCACGTGGGGCATGTTCCAACCCATAGGGTCACCAATCCACACCCGATCGACCGCGATGCCTGCGGCGCGCCACATCTCATACTGACGTTCGAGCAGTGAGGTCCGGTCTTCTTCGCTGAAGGGGCCAAGCCAGTTCGATCCCCAGGCCGCGTTGATCGCGATCCCTGCAGTAGTGGCCCCGCTCGAGACCGCTCGCTCGATGACCGACTTCCAGCTCTCAATTTCGTCGAGTTGGGACCGATTGGTATTACGTCGAACAAAGACGTCACAGAGATGCACCAACGTTCGAGGCACGTCGTCGGGGTCCTGGAGCACCGGGTACTGACGCATTCGCTCGCGGCCACGCTCGTTGAGTGCCAAAGCCGTATAGATGACGCCCGGCGCGGGTGTGAACCGCGTCACTAGCTCGTCGATTTGGGCCATCTGCGGCGTCCATGCCGGGCTGACGAATGAACCCACCACGATTGTCTTCAGTCCCGTCGCGGACAATGCATCGAGCAGTTGCAGCTTCTGTTCAACAGAGATCGTGGCGTCTTCAATCTGCATTCCCTCGCGCATTCCCTCTTCGATGATCTCGACGCGGGGATAGCGACCGTCATGGACGGCGTGTGCACGTGGTTCATTAGACACGAAGTGCTTCAATCTCGTCGGAGGTATAACCCAGCTCACGCATGATCTCATTCGCGTGCTCGTCTAGTCGTGGAGGTCGCGTACTGGTATGAAGTGGCTCACCATCGACGTGAACGGCGCTACCCAGGACCGAGACACTCTCACGCTCGGGCAGTTCTATGTCGAGCGTGCGAACCAAGCCGCGACTTCGCACCTGCTCTTGGTCGAGAGCCTCGGCCAACGTGAGTACCGGCCCCGCGGGGACGCTTACCTTAGCGAGTTCCTCTTCCCACTGCGCGGTGTCTCGCTGCCGCAACGTTCGCTCTAGTTCTCTGGTCAGATCATCGCGATGGCGCTTGCGATCACTTCGAGTCAAGAAGCGCTCGTCAACCAGAAGGTCTTCTCGCTCGAGCACCCCACAGAGCGCCTCGAACTGTGTTTCGGTGTTCGCTGCGATATTCAACAACCCGTCGCGAGTGCGAAAGGTTCCCGACGGCGCCGACGCCGCGTTGTGATTACCGTGGCGAGCAACGGTGCGCCCGGTGATCAGATGCTCAGAGACCGCCCAACCCATCGCCGTGATGGCGGTTTCGAGCATCGAGACATCGAGGTAGCTTCCGACGCCCTCTCGCTCTCGACGAACCAGCGCCGCGCTGATTGCCATGGCGGCCGCGTACCCGCCGAGGGTGTCGCAAATGGGAAAACCAACACGAAGGGGGCCACCTTCGGGCGTGCCGGTGATATCAGCCATGCCGGCGAGACCTTGGATGATTTGATCGTAAGCGGCCCGGTCGGCCAGAGGACCGGTCTGGCCAAAGCCTGACACGGCGCAGTAGATGATCTGCGCATTCAGGTGCTGCATGCGCTCGAACGAGAAACCCAGTCGCGATAGAACACCCGGTCGCATGTTCTCGAGCACGACGTCGGCATGTGTGATGAGCCGAGCGAACACCTCGCGGCCCGCCTCACTCTTCATGTCGAGTGCGATCGACCGCTTCCCGGAATTCTGGGCAACGAACGCAGCCCCCATCAATTCGGACTTGAGGTACGTGTCGTCACCCATGTCACGGGCCAGATCGCCTTGTCCGGGCATTTCCACCTTGATGACGTCTGCGCCCATGAGGCCAAGTTGGTACGACGCGAAGGGTCCGGCGAGCACGGTGGTGACGTCAATAATTCGAATACCTGCAAGAAGTCCAGACACGGTCCCAATCCTTACCGAAGTCGTAGGGTGTCGTCGACGCGTCCTTCCAGCATTCACGTCGATGTCTCGCGTGGACCGACTCTACAAACGCGCCTAACTTCAACTGCTCTACTTCTCGATGGCAGACTCATTGAATCGGCCATCGAGAAGTAGAGCAGCGTGAAGCGTTCTCCTACTAGTGTTCCTTGCTTACGACCGTCGCAAGGTTCTGCGGCGTCACGTAGGTGCGGACCACGTTGTTCAGGTTCGAGTCGAATCCAACCATCTGGAAACCACTGAACACGTTGTGGTACTTGTTGAAGTCGTCGTTACCACCGGCTCCGTTGTAGTTGATGTCCTTGCCCTTCTTGATCAATGCCACGCACTGCGCATACGTCGAGCACACAACACCCGGCGGATTGGCAACCTTCACCACGTCACTGACCCACACCTTCGGGTTCGTCGACTTCGCCATGGTCATCGCCAGTGAGGCGATCACGATTGAGTCGTAGAAGTTGAAGGTCGTCGGTAGAATCGACGTCGTGCGCCACACGCTCTGGTAGTCAGCCAGGAAGTGGTTGTACGCCTGGTCCGCCGTGGTAGGTGTCGCGGGCAGGGCCGCCGTCAGGTTGGTCGACGCAGCGGACCCGAAGGCCTTGGCGTAGACACCCTGAGGTGCGGACTGCAAGTCGTCACCGACCCACTGGGCCGCTGTCGTGTATCCCAGCTGCTGCGCGTCCGACATCATCGTCGCGTAGGTCTGGGAGTCCATTGAGTCGAATACCACCTGTGGGTTGCCGGCGAAGGCCTGCGTCAGCTCTGAACTGTACGAGGACTGTCCGGGGGTCAAGGTGATGTTCTGCTGAACGGTCCCACCGAGGGCCTTGAACGCCTTGATGAGTGGCGGCACGAAGCCCTGCGAGTTCGCCGAGTTGTCGAACATCAGCGACGCCGTCTTCCAACCGTGGCTGATCGCGTAGTACGCCATCGCAATAGCCTCAGTCGAGTCCGACGCGGTCGTGCGGAACACGTACGGGTAGTTCATGTTGTCCAAGTTGCTCAGACCACCGATCATGAAGTCAGCCACGTTGTTCGGCTTGAACTGACCAATGACCGCTTCGATCGTCGGAGAGAACGGCCCGAGTACAAACGTCGGGTGGCTCAGCATCAACTTTCGAAATGCGGGCAACGCGTCAACAGCGTCAGCAGCGTCGTCGACCATCGAACTCTTCAGTTGATGACCCAGGACACCACCGCTGTGGTTGACCTCGTAGATACCCACCTTTATGCCGTGAGTACCCCACTGCGATAGAAGTGACTTCGACCCGGTGAAGGGCAAAATTGCTCCCACGACGAGTGGCGTCGACTTCGGCGCGGCGCTGGCGGGACTGGCGATGAAGCCCGCTCCCACCATGGAGGTCACAGAGGCCAGCACGATAGCTGCTCGCGCGCTCCCCCTACCCCTCACTAGCCGTTTGTTTAGTTTCATTCGGTTCCTCCCCCTTCACTTCTCTCCTTCGTGACCACGGGAACTTCCCGTGGCAACGACCTACTTCGCCTCGGCACGACCGAGGAAAATTGCCGGCAGATCGAGCGACGCGATCTCTGACGCAAGACCGTGCACGTGATTCGATCCCGCCACGAAAATATGGACGAAGTTGGCGTGCTTCAGCGCGCGCTCAACGTTCTGTTCGACGACCAAGACGCCAGTTCCCGTCTTGGCGATCCGCTCGATCTGGTTCCACACGACGTCGGTGTACGCCGGCGAAAGACCGGCGGTGGGCTCGTCCAGCACGATCACCTTGGGTTCAACCATCAGCGCACGCGCAATGGCCAGAAGGTTCTGCTGGCCGCCCGAGAGAAAGCCAGCTCGCTTCTCGCGAGCCTTGTTGAGGTCAGTGAACACCGACAGGATCTCTTCCATTCGAGCGGCGGTATCACCCTTGGCGGCGAAGCCTCCGACTTCGAGGTTCTCGCGCACCGTCAGACTCTTGAAGACGTTGTCATTCTGGGGCACGTAGACCAGGCCGTTGCGAGGGATGAGGTGGCCGGGCATTCGAGTTATATCGAGGTCCTCCACCATGATCCGGCCCGTCGACGCTCGAAGGATACCTACGAGCGTCTTGGCAAAGGTTGATTTGCCGGCGCCGTTTGGACCAATGATGGTCGTCACCGTTCCTTGCTCAACCGACAGCGAGATGTCGTTGATGATGGGCGTGCGACCGTAACCGGCCGTCACATTCTCAGCGAGTAGTGCTGGCATTGATTACCTCTCCCAAATACGCCTGAACCACTTCAGGGTTTGCACGCAATTCGCTCAGACGTCCGGTAGCGAGTGTGCGCCCTTCGGCCAGAACGATGACGTGATCACAGATCTTTTCAACAACGTTCAAATTGTGTTCGACCATGAGTACGGTGACCCCTTGCTTCTTGAGGTCGAGGATGTATCCACCGATTCGCTCAATGAGTGCGGGGTTGACGCCCGCCATTGGTTCGTCCAGCAACAGAACTTTCGGTTGCGCCATGACCGCTCGCGCGATTTCGAGGAGCTTCTTCTGTCCACCCGAGAGTTCACTCGCGCGATTGTCTCGAAGATCGAAGAGCCCGTAGGTGCGCAGTATCTCGATTGCGCGCTCCGTGTTGGCCAATTCCTCACGCTTCGCGAGACCCGGACGCAAGAAGATATTGAAAAGCGACTCGCCGGCCTGGTGCTTGGGCGCCACGAGAAGATTCTCGAGCACAGTCAGTCCCCCCAGTTCGCGTGAGAGTTGGAACGTGCGCATGAGGCCCAAACGGGCGATCTTGTGGCTCTCCCAATTCGTCACGTCTACCGTGCCCACTTGCATCGAACCACTGTCGCTCTTCATCATTCCCGACAAGATGTTGACCACCGTTGTCTTACCGGCACCATTGGGCCCGATCAGGGCCGTGATCATGCCCTTGGGCACGTCGAAGGTCGCACCGGTAACTGCCGCTACACCGAGGAACGACTTCTTCAACTCCTGACAGCTGAGCGCCGCCCCTTCTGAGCCACCCGTGGTGGGTGTTTCAATCTGACCGCTAGTCACGGACGCCCCCTTCTTCAACGACTCCCGCACCATCAACAAGTGACATGGCTGGCACTTCTGCGTTAGCGGTGCGATCCGACTTCAAACCTTGCAGCAACGAAAGAGGCGTCTTTCGAACGCGTTCTGGCACCACTCCTTGAGGGCGGAACCACAACATCACCCAGAGCAGAACCCCAACGACCATGGTGTCGATGTACTGAATGAGACCCGGGTGGCCGGGGATATCCGGAAGGAATGCGGGCAAGTGGATGAGTAGCGTCTCGACAAGTAGTGAGCCGACCAGCAGCCCGACGTTGTTGCCAACGCCTCCCACGATGATGACTGCGAACACCACGAATGTCTCTGCGGGGAGCCAGGATGACGTATTGAAGGAACCGCCGAACTGCACGAGAAGCCCTCCGCCGACACCGGCGTAAAACGCACCGATCAACATCGACGTCAGTTGGTAGCGAAACACCCCCTTGCCCAAAGCAGCCGCAACACCGTCGTCATCCCTAATTGCCCGAAATGTGCGGCCTAACGGGGAGTTGGTGATCCGACTCATCGCCCACCACATGATCAACGCGATCAGACCAGCCACGACCGCGAAAAACGGCACGAACGAGTTCGTAGTCAACTTGAAGACGCTGGCAAGAGGCTCGGGCACGTTGTACAGACCGTCGGCGCCATTGAACAGTGGCACGTAGTTGTTCGTGATGTCATAGAAGACCAGTGAGAACGAGATGAGCACGACCGCCAAGTAGTCAGTTCGAAGCCGACGTAGGGCTACCACCGCCACGAACACCGCCAACAGTGATGCGGCGAGGCCTCCGAGCAACAGGTTGAACGGGAAAGGGATTCCCCAGCCCATGATGTATTGCTGGCCCGTCCCGGCCGACGGGGGCAGACTCGAGGCGCCGGTGACGTAGGCACCCAACGCCACAAAACCTATGTACGCGAAGTTCAAGATTCCGGTCTCGCCGTACTGGATGTTCAGACCCATCGCGAGGATGAAATAGTCGAACATGACGAACACGAGTGTGAAGACGTAGTACCAAAATGCTGACATGACGGTCAGTCCTTTCCGGGGCGGGCGAACAGACCGCTTGGCCTGAAGAGCAGCGCGAAGATCAAGATGACGAAGGCGACGTCAAGTTTGTACGCCGCACTGATGAAGACCACTGACACTTCAGTGGCGAGACCGATGAGAAGCGCTCCGGCCATGGCGCCATAGATGCTGCCAACCCCACCGACGATGACCGCGGCGAAGATGACGAAGAGGAAGAGCTCACCGGCTGCGGGTGTGAGGTTCCCTTCCGTAATGCCAAGAACCGTGCCCGCAAGACCCGCCATGGACCCCGAGAGAAACCACGTGATGGTCGTGATGCGCTTGGTATCGATGCCACTGGTCATTGCGAGGGTCGTGTTGTCCGATATGGCGCGCATGGACTTACCGATTCGAGTTCCCTTCAACATCAGGTGAATTCCGAGCATCAAAGCCACTGCGATGACCATCGTGATCAATTGGTACTTCGTCAAGAGGAACGGCCCGATGTGCACGACGCGCTCGATGGGCATCGAGTACGCACGCACGTTGGGACCCCAGATCGAATAGACGACATTCAAGATCACGAGTGAGAGTCCGAATGTCACGATCATGACGTAGAACGTCTTGTTGAACCTACGCGCGAATGGGCTGAGCAGAAACCTGTTCACGAAGACTGCCAGGACGCCCATCAAGAGCGACCCGAAGAGGGTCGCGATCCAGATCTCCAAATGGAAGAACTCGACGTTCAAGACGTACGTGAAATACGCTCCGAGAGCCATGTAGTCGCCGTAGGCGAAATTGATGTAGTTCGTGATCCCAAATTGGAGACTCAAACCCACCGCTGATATTGCCAGCACGGATGCGGTCACAAAGCCGAAGCCGACCGACAGCCAAAATAATGTCACTACTACTCCCCCCCTGGTGGTGCTTCGAACAGTCCCAATGGACAGAAACGAACTTGAGAGTTTCTATCAGATAGGTCTAGGACATTCAAGTACACACCCCTGGGGGCAGCACATTGTTAGCACCAAAAGCTCCAAGATTCTTTGGTATTTCAGCGTTTTCGCTCACCAGTTCGTGACTTACCGGTCGGTACCTCCTTGTCAAGTCCGCCTTCGTACTTAATTTTCGGTCTTGGCGGACCTGACGTTGAAACTGTGAATTTTCTTAGAAAGTCTGCCTTTTGGGGAGGTCTCTAGGACACTGGTGAACATTTTTCAAGGTGCCAGAGCGCGCAAGTGTCAACACTGCCACCCAGAGAGCCCTCCCTTTTCGGGCGTCCGTACGTCGTGCAAGCCGGTTCGGATCCTGCGTGCACGATTCTCGTGCGATTCATTTTGGCGGTCGTACCGGTCATCTGAGAGCGTTCGAACGCTGAGGCGACACTCACCGAGATCTACCGCGCTCGCCATCGCCAGGACGTCGCACCTTCGTTTCAATTAGTGCATCAGGCTAACGAGGTGAGATTTGACGCGCAGCCATTCGTCGTCCACGACCGAAAACATGGCCGTGTCACGGTACCGCTCCTCTTCCCCCACAACGAGTGACGGCTGGAAGTGTCGCAGAACACCTTCGAAGGTCGCCCCAAGTCTGGTGATGGCTGCCCTCGAGCGCTCGTTTCGAACGTCAGTCTTCAACTCCACGCGCGAAACCCCCCATTGCTCGAATGCGTAACTCATGAGCAAAAACTTTGCTTCAGTGTTTATGCCCGAGCGCTGGGCGGACGCCGCGAGCCAGGTTCCGCCGATCTCTACCGCGTACGGTGCACGCGCACCCGGTCGTGATCGAATTGTCATGAATCGAGTCATCCCGACGAACCGGTCTCTCGCAACGTCTCGTTGCGCGAACGCCACCACGTCGTCAGCCTCGAGGAGCGCGGTGATCTCTTCGACCATGGCCTCGGTACCCTGGGGCACTCGAGTAAAGCCATATGTCGCTCGGTCCTCGAGGGCCGACGCCGCCAACTCGGCGCTGTACTCGAGTGACAGCGGCACGAGTGCAACGCGCGTTCCCTGCAGCAATCCAATGCCCAAACCTGCGCTCGTCACCCTGTTCCACCGTTCGCTCGAATTCTTGAGGTGGTTTAACTCTAAATCGTTACTGACCACTGTCAACGTCGACGATCCATCCATGAGAGCAAAAGAATGCTCGGCGGGCAAACCCAAGAGCCGCGTCACACTCAACGATGTTCGACCACTTATTCACGACATAGCGATGGCCGTGCGGTTCAACTCCGCAGTTCGGTGGGCTCAGAACTCGACGTCGAATAGATCAGGGGGCATCGTGATCGCGTACCGACATTTCGGCGTGTTGAACCGGACGCCCGTGGTCGTGTCCATGGTGATCTCAATGCACAACGAGCAAATTGACTCACCTGCGCTCATCTGCGCGACGAACCTCACAATGCGAAGAATTTCCCCCTTCTCGTGCAGGCGTTGGACTTCTCTGAAGATCCGGCGGGTCCTCAGCTAGCGCGTTCAAGTGAATGTCAGACGAAAGACTGGGTGATTCGGAGCGATCTTCTCCAGGTCAGCTTTCGGTGATGTCGCGCTAACACCGTTAAAGAAGATCCCGACCTCCATCTTCCAGCGCTTGAGGTATGCCCTCAACACTTCGATCTTCTCGGCATCGTCCAATTCGTCCGCGTCGAAAGCGTGGACTTTGGACCCAACTCGCAGTTCACCGTTTCCGGCGGCGCGTAAATTTCGCACCCACTGGGTAACGCCGCGTGGAGCCACCAAATACTGCTGGCCGTTGTAGGAAAGTAGGTTCACGGGTGTAGAGCGCCACTCACCGCTGGTGCGCCCGCGAACCCACAGAATTCGTGAACCCCAGACGCTTATTCCCGCTCTGGTCAATAAATGCACGAGTTGGTTAAAGACGTGTGTGGTAAACCAGCCCGGCTCTACGTATCGGTTGTTCGACTCGCGCGCCGACATCGCCTCATCTTGCCACAGCCGATTTGTTTGTTCCAGGCTCAAGACTCGAGACTGGACCTGTATACGTTCGTGTGACGGCACGTGACGGCAATAGCGCTAACTATGAGGCAACCTGCACAACCGTCACTTGCGCGGTAGGGGGCGGAACTACTTCGCCGTGTTCACGCATTACTTCGATGTGCATTTGAATCGCCTCGGCAATGTTTTTCGTGACCTCCTCAATCGTCTTGCCGGTTGAGACACATCCATCGAGATCCGGAACCCATGCTCCGTAGTTATTCGGAGAGCGCTCAATTACGACTGCATACTCGATCATCGCTATTGCCTCTCTAATCTCGCCTAGCTCATAATGCTACTGAGGAGCTCTCGGTGCAGGTCATCTGCCATCGCGCCAGGCACCGTCACCGTCCCAGGCTTCGTCGGATGGTGGTAGTGCCGATGACTCCCCTTGTGTCGGACCTGTACCCAACCGTCACGCTCCAGTTCTCTAATGATCTCACGGACCTTCACTCGCCACAATGGTCGGGAGATTGGGAGAATCAGTTGACGGTTGAGCGCAGCCGTTCCACTACCCGGAAACGTTCCAAGACGACAGCCGTCGAGTCGTCAAGGACAAGAACGACACCTCCGAGGGACGCGGCCATTTCCTTACTTCGCCAGTAATTCTCGTGGCCCTTACGCCTATCCGACACCGCTTCGTGCCCCTCGCCTTCATCCGCTACGTGTGCGAAATCCACTTCTCCCATGGGAACGATGACTACGTCCGTGATCTCAATCACGCACACTGGTTGATTGTCAGAGTCGACCACCACAGATCGCTGACCGGAATACGGCAAGCTCTCATGTCTTACCTCATATTCCAGGGCTAGGGACGTAGTCGCCACTTTGCGACCATCGAGGATGGCTCGTATCAGTCGGTCCCGAAGTGGACCTGGAAACGCAAACTCCGAACGAGGTAACTGGGTCAAGTCATCAGCGGAGCCAGCGTCGCCCACTACCGAATCCTACGTCGCGAAGGAGGGTGACAGTTTCCAGCACGGGCGCGAAGCGAAAACCGATGGCGCGTCAACTTTCGATGAAAAAACGATGGTCGTTCGTCCACCGCGTTTTGGTAGAAGTCAAATGAGTTTACGAAGCAACCTGGACCGTCTTCACGATTGGCATTTGCGAAGGAAGCTGGTCGCCGTGAAGACGCATTCCTTCGAGATGGAACTCAATCGCCTCGCGCATGTTGTTTTCGACTTCCTCAACGGTATGACCAGTCGCGATGCAGCCGTCAAGGCCCAAGACATACGCACTGAAGTTGGAGCCCGCATCTTCGATCACGATGGAGTACTCGGTCATCGGTGTCTCCTTTCCAACCCTGCCTGCCTAACAATGCTAGCGAGAGTCATTTTGGTGACGTCGTCGCCCAGGGCTCCGGGAACAGTGACGCAGCCCTCGATCGTCGGATGATGAAACTGTCGATGGCTACCCCGTTGGCGGCTCAGGAACCAGCCTTCAC
>JAJXXA010000012.1 GCA_021781335.1 Actinomycetes bacterium | reverse complement strand
CCGCGGGCTTGTGGTCGGGGCCGTGGACAATGGTGAGCAGGAGCCCCTTGTCCTTCGGGTTGAAGAGCCGACCGAGCATCATCGAGAATCCGCGCTCACCCTCGCCGCGGCGCAGCATCGAGATGAGCTCGAGCAACGCGGTGACCTGGCCGGGATCGATCGAGGAGGGGTCGAGGAACTCGACCGTGTAGCCGTTTCGCGCGAGGCGGGTGCAGGCCTGGCGCAGACCCTTCATCTTGCCGCCCTCGAGCGAGAACGTCTGACAGTCAACGATCGCCTCGTCGCCGATGTAGAGGTAGTGCATGCCAGCCGCGTGATAGATCGAGAGCCATTCCTCACTCGCGCCCATGATGCCGATGGTCCATCCACGCGCCTCGGCGAAGGAGCGAAACGCGCTGAAGGCCTCGCTTCGCTCCGCGACCGGTCCGATCGGGTCGGGTGAGACCAGCGCGACACCGCCGTAGACGGCGTAGGCGACGAGTGAGTCACGAAAGAAGAAGAACTGCTTGTCGTCGCGCAACGCGAAGTAGTCAAGGGTCCCACGCCCGTGTCGGCGCACGATCTCTCGGGCGCGAAGTTCGGCGAATCGTCGCTCCGCGCTCGTCCCTTTTTGCGACAGGCGCCGGTCGACCACGGGACGCGTCAGCAGATAGAACAGCGAGATGAACAGCGACACGCCGATCGTGAGCAGCACCGGGTTGATGAAGTCGTCGACGCCTTCGGGCAGGCGGATGCTGTGAAAGCCGAGCAGGCGCTCGGCGCAGCCAACGAACACCACGCCGATGGCCGGCAGGTGGTGGTGTCGCGCGGGAGAGGCCTCGATGCCGAGGGTCGCCGCGACGACTGAGATCCCCGCGACGAGCAGCAGTCTCGGTAGCGCCCCGCGCAGGCTCGAACGGTCGGTCGTGGCCTGGAAGTAACGCCGCTCGATGATGAGCAGCATCAAGATCGCGGCCGCGATCAGCGATGACACGATGCCCCCGCCACGCGCCAGGTGCGTCACGACCGTGAAGGCGAGCGCGGTGACCGCAAAGAACCACGCGCGTCGCTGGCCGCGACGGATGCCGCGCGCCATCATGATCATCCCGATGCCGGCGACGGCGGTGATCGCGGCGGCGGACTTGGCGACATCGAGCGGCAACAACGAGAGCACCAGGTGCAGTCGACTGCGAAGCGGCGGCGACGCGGTGACCGCGATGTTGATGAGACCGTCGAGGAAGATCAGGCCGCTCGCCCAGCGACGTACTGATCGCTGGCGGCGTTGCTCGGCGAGACGGTCGACCTCGACGGGGAAGGGGTCACCCGTGGGCCACGAGCCAACGGTGGTCGTCGCCTCGGCGGGTGGTGGTTGCAGGGGCTGACCCGCGATGATGCGCTCGAGCAGCGTGCCACGACGCTGGGGCGTCTCGCCCGCGTACAGGCGCACCTGCACCGCGCTCGCGGCCTCGACCTCGACGATGCCGATCCGCTCGACCGAGCTGAAGACCGGCGGTAACGCGAAGCGGCCGCGCCGCTCGACGACGACGGTGCGCGAGGGACCCGGTGCCGCGCACACACCACGGTCCAAAAAGGCGAGGGCCGGACGGGGACTGCCGCCGATGATGGCGCCCGCGCCCCCGCGTTCGCTCACGCGACGCGCGATCTCGAGCGCGTCGACGTCATCGACGTAGGTCACTGAAAGGGGCTCTGAGAGGGCGGGTGGCACACCTTGGCGAGATCGCGAATCGAAACGGCGTCGCACGATGAGTCCCGCGATGCCCACCACGAGCGCCTCCACCGCAACGATGAACACGAGATTGACGAGAAGGTTGCCCCAGAACGTATGGGTGTGCGGTGCGCGCACGATCTGGTGGTGGGTGATGTGCGCGAGGACTTTGGCCACGGTGTTGAACAGGTCGAAACCGATCATCGCGAGCACGGGCAGCAAGACCCACGCGCCGAGTCGACGGTAGAGCACACGAGAAGAGACGAAGCGCGAGAGGGCGAGGGGGTCTTCGAGTCGGTCGGCGTCGCTTCGTTGGTCGGGATCGGCGCGCGCGACGTCCACGTCGCAGCGCGCCGCCGCGACCACGAGGTCGCGCACGCCGTTGGCGGTCGCGACTTGCAGGACGAGGTCCTTGGCGAGAGTGACCCCGAGCGCTTCGAGGGCCGCACGGGCTCGTTCGTTGGTGGCGAGCTCGTGGTCGTCGCTGCCGGGTAGCACGATGATCTGGTGTCCCTCGAGGGCGCAGAAGTCGCGCAGCGCGACCGTGAGCTCGGGCAGGTGCTCGAGCGTGGCCTCGATGAGTTTGGCGAGGTCCGACGTGGCGTCGGGGTAGAAGAAGTTTCCCGCGACCACGACCGTGGCGGGGTCGTCGATGTCGCCGAGTAGATTCGTGAGCTCGGTGACGGGGCGACTGAGGGGATCGGATCTGGGTGAGAGGCTGAGGTCGCTCACCACATAGACATGACGCCCGTACGGGATCGGTAGCGTCTGTCGTTCGATCGGTCCCACGAGGTCTAGTCTCGCAGACATCACCAGAGGTGGTGCTGAAGGGAGGAATTCGTTGACGAACGTGCGCTACGAACGAGAGAATTGGCAGTGGCGCGACGCGTCGCACGAGCCCGGGCGTGCGGTCATCTTTGACATCGACGGCGTGCTCGCCGACGCCGCGGGACGACAGCACTATCTCGACTGGGGAGATTGGAAGAGCTTCTTTGACGCGTGCGGTGACGACCCGACCATCGAGGAGATCGAGCGATTACTCGAACTGCTCGACGACTCGCTCTCCATAGTCCTGCTCACGGGGCGACCGCGCCGGGTGCAGGGGCCGAC
>JAJXXA010000032.1 GCA_021781335.1 Actinomycetes bacterium | reverse complement strand
TGCTCTCGGCGACGGTTCTGATCTTGAACACGATCCGTATGGCGATATTCTCACGCCGACGTGAAGTCTCTGTCATGAAGTTGGTCGGAGCGACGAACTGGTTCATTCGTATCCCTTACATAACTGAAGGGTTCATCCAAGGCCTTCTCGGTTCGCTGGTCGCGATACTTGCAGTGACCGCGCTTCACACGTGGTATCCACTCCACAATGAGTTCCAGTTGGATACGAACGCGTTGATTGGTACCAATGCGGTTGTCCTGATCGTGGGAGTGGCGATTGGTTCAGTCGGTTCGGCAATCGCGATTCGACGATTCCTCGACGTTTAGTCTCGCGAGCCCTCGAAGTCGATGGCGAGCGAGTTGACGCAGTAGCGAAGTCCCGTTTGGGTCGGGCCATCGTCAAAGACGTGGCCCAGATGACCTCCGCACTTCGAACACAAGATCTCGGTGCGCTCACGAAAGAGAGAGCGATCTACACGCTCGACGATCGTGCCAGGTTCGCACGCGTCAAAACTTGGCCACCCGCAACCCGAGTCAAATTTTTGCGAGCTGGTGAAGAGGCGCTGTCCGCACCCACCGCATCGAAAGACACCCTCGTCGTCTACGTGTAGCAGTGAACCCGTGAAAGGCGCCTCGGTAGCGGCTTGGCGTAGGACGGCGAACCGCTCAGGGTCAAGCGTCTGACGCCACTCATCTTCGGTCTTTTCGATTTCGAATGCCATTCAGCCAATGTATCGGGCAATGCGGAGGGCCACGACGTCTAGAAATAGTGCGGGCGCGGCGCCTCGGGTAGCGGTCGCGGGAATTCGGGTTCGTTGTTCAAGAGTCGAACAAAGGCACCGGCGAGACCTTCGGGGTCCAAGCCGATTTCGCCCAGGAGCGCGTCGGGGCGATGGTGTTCAAGAAATGCCCGCGGCACACCCAGGATGCGCGTCGTGGGAAATGGCAGGTTCAACTCTTGGGCCCTGTTGCGTATGGCGGACACCATGAGCGTCCCCGCGCCACCATGGCGGGTACCGTCTTCAACCGTGATGATGCGCTGGTGGGTAAGGGCGTCATCGATCATGGCTGGGTCGGGCGGCAGGACGCGCACGTCGTACAGCGTCACGTGTGCGCCACGATCACCCATAAGACGAAGGGCCTGGAAGCTGGTCGGCGCCATCTTGCCGACTGCGAGGACGCAGAGCGATCCATCACCCTGGGTTACTTTTCGCGCGAGCAGCCCTTCGCCGATTGTGTCGTCGAAGGGCTGTGGCAGGGTCTTTGGAAAGCGGATCGCCGTCGGGGTCGACATGGACAGCGCGGTCGTCAGCATTTCAGCGACTTCTGCGCCACTTGATGGCGCGAAGATCGTGATGTTTGGAATTGCCAAGCAGAGCGCCATATCCAACGTGCCGTGGTGACTTGGCCCGTCGTCGCCGGTGATACCGGCTCGGTCGAATACAAACACCACGGGTAGATTGAGCAGACCGACGTCCAGGTGCGCCTGATCGAACGCGCGAGAGAAGAATGTCGAATACACCGCCACCACAGGCTTCAGGCCGCCCATGGCCATACCCGCCGCCGCGGTCACCGCGTGCTGCTCGGCGATGCCGACGTCAAAGAATCTCTTGGGAAATCTCTCTTGAAAACCGAGGAGCCCCGTCGGTCCAGCCATGGCGGCAGTGATCGCGACGATACGTTCGTCGGCGCTGGCGAGGGCGATAAGCGCGTTGGAGAAGGCCTGGGTGAAGGACTGCTGGGGAACCTCTTCGTCGTTCAATCTCGGGGGGAGTTTGTAGTCATGCATCTTCAGGTTGTCCTGGGTGGCTGGTTCGTAGCCACGACCTTTTTCGGTGAGCACGTGGACAACAATCGGCCCATCCCACTGCGCGGCGTTGGTGAGCACTGCCTCCAGCGACTCGATGTTGTGTCCATCGATCGGGCCGATGTAACGGATCCCAAGATTCTCAAAGAACGTGTGTGGGGTCACCATCTCTCGCACGACCGACGTGAAGCCGTCGATGCCAAGATACGCCGCCTTGCCCACTCGGGGGAGTCGGGGCACGAGTCGTCGTAGACGTTCTCGCAACGTGAGGTACGTCTTGTTCAAACGCAGCGACGTGAGCGATGCCGAGAGCTTGGAGATGGTTGGCGCGTAACTGCGCCCGTTGTCATTCAGCACAATGACGACTCGTTGATTCGAGACACCGAGATTGTTGAGGGCTTCATAGGCCATGCCGCCGGTTAGAGAACCGTCGCCGACGATGGCCACCACGTGGCGATTTCCGCCGTGACCAATGAGTTCCTTCTTGTGTTGGAGTGCGACCGAAAGGCCGTGCGCGTACGAGAGTGCGGTTGAGGCGTGCGACGATTCGATCCAGTCGTGCTCACTCTCGGAGCGGTTGGGGTATCCCGATATGCCGCCTCGTTGGCGAAGCCCCTTGAACCCATAGCGGCGACCAGTCAGGAGTTTGTGGACGTAGGACTGGTGGCCGGTGTCCCAGAGGAAGATGTCTTTGGGGGATTCGAAAACCCGGTGGAGCGCAAGCGTCAACTCAACCACACCGAGGTTGGACCCGAGGTGGCCGCCGGTGGTTTTCACGGTCGAGATGATGAATTCCCTGATTTCGCCACTGAGTTGGTGGAGCTCCTTATAGGAGAGTCCCTGGAGATCGGCGGGTGTTTCAATCGACGGCAGAATCACTGTGCCAGCCTAGTTCTGCGAAGCGTGAAACCTCCGTGGTCCAACAGAACCGTCACCACAACGACCAGGGCAGAGGACTAAGGCGAGCGCGAAGTCCCTATTTGAGTGCGTAGACCACGCTCACCTGGACGTTGACCGATTCACTGCCCGCCTGGAGTGGCACCGAATTGACGCCTGAGGCGATCGGCGCGAGGGTCTTGTAGATGACCGGAGGAGAAGCGACGTTCTCCTGGTCGGTGATGCGAAGGATCGATCCGATGTGCGCGCCTCCGGCCTGGGCGATTTGAGAAGCCTCGAGATAGGCATTTCGCATCGCCGCGATTCGTGCCTTCTTCAACAATGAGGAGTCATTGGATATCGAAAACGAGAGTCCATTCAATTGGACACCGTTGCCGGCGGCGCGGGCACCGGCGTCGATTGCGGCACCGGCCCCCTTGATCGTGTGCATCGTGACGTTCAGGTTGTTCGATGCGGTGAAGCCGGTGATGTCGCCCTTGTTGTTGTAATTCGCATAAATGCTCAGGTCCGATGTCTGGAGATCGCTCTTGGCGACGCCGCTCGAGCGCAGACTCGTGATGAGTCGCGCAATTCTCGCGCTGTTCTGGCTCAACGCATCGACCGCGCTCTTGGCGACAGTGCTGACGCCGATTTGGAAGTTCACCGTGTCAGGTGTCCCTTGGGCCGTGCCTGAACCGGTGACCGTGATGCTCGAAGGGGACTTCGAAGTGGAGTTTCGGGTAAACGCCACGCTGGCAACACTGATTGTGCTGACGATGAGTGCAACAACGACGATGATCAATACGGTCGCGAGCGCGAGGCGCCGTTCTCGCGAGGGGCGAGAATGCACGGGTGCGTCGCTCGATCCGGGCGTTGGCTCGGTGCCGTGTGCGGTGTCACTCATGTGGTCTCCTTCACGTGCTCGATCAGTCGAATTCTACGAAGGATCTTCTCACGTGTGTAACTCACACCCGACCCTACCGCCCAGGCCTGAAATGAAGACATGTCAGGGCTGAATGCGAGGCGCTGGGTGCGCGTGTCTGCTTCGCCCTTCGGTGTTTCTCGGTCCCAGAGGTGCGAGAAGAACACGGATTCGACAGTACGCTGAAACGCATGTCTGAAACTTTGGTAGCCCAGGATGTAGTCGAGCGCGTGCTCGGCGAGGCAATGAGCCGTGGCGGGGAATTTGCGGAGGTCTTTGTCGAGGATCGAATGACGACTTCGGCGATGCTCGACCAGAGACGGGTCGAGGAATTGAGCTCCGGGCGGGACCGAGGCGCGGGTATTCGAGTTGTCGTAGGTGAGACCACCGGCTTCGCACACACTGCCGACCTCTCCGAGCAGGGACTTGTCAGCGCCGCTCGCGCGGCGGCCGCGGTCGCGCGCGAAGGCGGAGGTGGTGTTCGAGAGATTGCCCTGGGCTCACTTCGCGAATATCCCTCGAAGGCGGTGATCGCACCCGACAGCGTCGACAAGGCCAAGAAGATTGAGCTCCTGCGTTACGCCGACGATATGGCCCGTTCGCAGGGATCGTCGATCACCCAGGTGCAGGTGGCCCTTGGCGATTCCATGCGCCACTTCCTTGTCGCGAACTCCGAAGGTGTGTTCGCGACGGATCATCAGGTACGAACCCGTTTCAATATCTCGTGTGTCGCCACCGGCGACGCGGGCATGCAGACGGGATATCGCCCCGTGGCGGGAACCCGCGGTTTCGAGCTTCTTACAATGGAGGCGATCGAAGAGGCCGCTCGAGGAGCGGCGCACCAGGCAATCACCAAACTCGACGCCCGACCGGCTCCCTCGGGGGACCTTCCCGTGGTCCTCGCGGGCGGATCGGGAGGCATCTTGTTCCACGAGGCCTGTGGGCATGGTCTCGAGGCGGACGCGATCCTAAAGAACGCATCGGTCTACGCGGGAAAAGTCGGTCAACAAGTCGCGAGCCCTCTTGTCACCTTGGTCGATGACGGGACGGTGACGGGTGAATGGGGTTATCTCGCGATCGACGACGAAGGTCAACCTGGTGCACGTAACGTGCTCATTGAGAACGGCGTGTTGACCGACTACATGTGGGACCATTTGCGCGCGCGAAAATCCAGTCGTGCCTCGTCGGGCAACGGCCGACGGCAGAGTTATCAGTACCTGCCAATGGTGCGCATGACCAACACGTACTTACTCGAGGGCGACGCCGACGCCGACGAGATCGTGGCCCAGACGCCGCGAGGCGTGTATGTTGCGCAACTCGGTGGAGGCCAGGTCAACACCGCAACCGGGGACTTCGTTTTTGGCATGACCGCTGCATTCCTCATCGAAGACGGAAAGATCACTGCCCCCCTTCGCGACTGCAACCTGATTGGCAACGGCCCCGAGATCCTTCAGCGTGTTGACGCAGTAGCCAGCGATTTCTCGATGACGCCTGGCACGTGCGGCAAGGATGGTCAATCGGTGCCGGTTGGCACGGGTCAGGCCACCATGCGCTTGACGGGTGTCACCATTGGAGGGACCGCCGCATGAGTGAACTGATGGCACACGCAGAACGGATACTGGACGGCGCTCGAGGCGACGAGCAGATCGAGGTGTATCTGTCCCAGGGAGTGGACACCGAGATACAGGCATACCAGGGAGAGGTAGAGAATCTCTCGAGCGCCTCCTCGTCGGGCATTGGCGTGCGCGTGCTGCGCGACGGAGCAGGTGGCGCCCGGGTGGGGACCGCGTGGGCGGGGTCGCTCGACGAATCAGCCATCATCGATGCGCTCAAGCAGGCGCGCGACAACGCGCACTTCGCGACCGAAGATGAGTTCGTGGCGTTCGCGCAGCCCGACGGTGTCGCCGGCGTCCAATTGGAACTCTGCGACGCGTCGGTCTTGAGCACGCCAATGGACGAGAAGATTGCCATGGCCCTTCAGTTGGAGCGCATGGTGCGCCAGGGCGATCCTCGAATACGTCAGGTCGACGCCGCCAACTACTCCGATTTCGTCGCCGAAGCCGCCATTGTCTCGAGCAAGGGAATTCGAGCGAGTTACGAGAGGTCTGGTGCGTTCGTGTCGGTCGAAGCCATCGCAACAGATGGTCAGACCGATCAGACCGGTTGGGGGTTGTCTGCGGGTCGTGCGCCTCATGAACTGGACCTCGAAGTAGCGGCGCGCGACGCCCTCTCTCGCGCGACCAGAATGCTCGGCGCGGTCAAGCCCGCCTCGATGAAGGGCACCGCTGTCTTCGATCCTCGCAGTACCGCCACGCTGCTCTCGATCATCGGCGGTGCGCTGAGTGGCGAGGCCGTTGTCTACGGGCGGTCATTCTTTGCGAATCGGATCGGCGAAGACGTCGCATCGCCACTTTTCACGCTCCTCGACGATCCGACCGATCCTCGTCACTTTGCGGCGAGCGTGTACGACGGCGAGGGACTGGCGTGTCGCCGTAACGTTCTTATCCGCGACGGTCGACTTGAGGGGTTCGTCTACGACACCGTCTCGGCGCGAAGAGCTGGCACCGTCTCGACGGGGAGTGCGGTGCGTGGGGGAATCGCGGGTTCACCATCGGCAGGTTGTCGGGCCCTGCAACTCGCGGCGGGTGAGTTCGATCAGGCGGAGATATTTCGTCGGGTCGGCAACGGCATATTCGTTGAATCCCTGACTGGCGTGCATTCCGGGGTGAATCCGATTTCGGGCGACTTTTCTGTCGGTATCACCGGTCTCATGATTCGTGACGGCGAACTCGCCGAACCGGTCCGCGAGATTACGGTCGCGTCAACGCTGCAAAGGATGCTCCTCGACGTGCTGTACGTGGGCAATGATGTCGAATGGCTCCCCGGCAGCGCCGCGGGCCAGTCACTCGCGATCTCAGGAGTCGCGGTATCAGGCTCTTAGTCGCTTGAAGCGGTCGTCGACGACGGACTAGGACTGGCCGCGACGGGTGCGGGCGTTGTCGCAGGGGTAGACGCCGGAGGTGTCGCGGAACTGCTCGCGCCTCGGCTGTCGTTCTTGTAGAAGCCGCTGCCCTTGAAGACGATGCCGACCGCCGAGAAGACCTTCCTTAGTTCACCACCGCAGGCTTCGCACGTGCTGAGGGCGGGGTCCGAGAACTTCTGGACCGCCTCGACCCGTTGGTGGCATGATTGGCATTCATATTCATAGGTTGGCATTGGCTACTCCTGTACAGCAAAGCGTCGAGGGCAGTGTACCGGTTTTGTACACACCTCCAGTCAATGCTCGGTAGCATTACCCGGTGGACGACTTCCACCAGCTCAGAAGAACCGCGCGCAATGGCGCATTCCCGCGCGACTTGGGTCCCTCAGAGGTCAGCGCACGTCGCGCCTTGGCGCGTTGTCGCGTCAACATGCTGCCCGAGACCACGGCGAGTGTGGCGGCCAATGCGATGAACAAAGGTGATGTCCTGGCGACCGCGAGAGTGGCGGGGATTCAGGCCGCCAAGATGGCCTCGACTCTGCTACCAATGTCGCACCCGGTGCTCGTTGGCAATGTTTACGTCAATTTCACCATTGCCGATACCCACATTGACGTTGAGGCGAGCGTGGACACGGTTGACCGGACCGGGGTTGAGATGGAAGCGATGATGGCCGTGACTGTTGCGGCTTTGACGATCTATGACATGTGTAAATCGACGGATCGCACGATGACCATCGAGGAGGTCGCTTTGTGGGAGAAGTCCGGTGGCCGATCGGGCACGTGGCGAAGGGAAGCCGAAGCGAAGGCGTCCAGCGCCGACCGCGACGATTCAAAATAGGGGCGCTCGACCGGTTGTGGCTCAACTCCGGTACCCTCAAGGGTTGATGACAGGAGATTCATGAGCAGTATTCGTGGCGGGGTCGAGCAGAGTCGGGAGCGTTTGATCGCGCTCGTGCTACTGCTTCAACGTGCCTGGACCGATGAAAGGCCCTTGACCCAAGAAGAGATCGTGCGCGATCTGAAGATCGATGAATATCCCGTCTCGTCCAAGGGGCCAAAGAAGATCCGCGCCTACGAGGGCAACGAAGGTGCCGTACGTCAGAAGTTCGAGCGCGACAAGGCTCGCATTCGTGAGCTTGGTTTCGATATCGAGACCGTCGTGCTCGCCGATGACTCCGTTGGTTATCGCATCGATCCGTCGAGCGGCTACGCGCCGGTTATCCACTTTGATGAGAACGAGCAGCGAGTTGTCCAGCTGGCGCTGCGGTTTTGCGGGTTCGGTTCTTCGGGAGTCTTCAGCGTCTTCAATGACACGCCAGCCAGCGACGGCGGCCTCGAATTTTCGGCGTATTACACCCCCGTCGTGCGAGCACTGCGATTGCGTCGAGTTCTCTCGTTTCATTATCAATCTTCAACCAACAAATTGCGTGTCGTCGAACCGCTCATCATCGACGTCTTCAACGGAGCTTCGTATTTGGTTGCTCGGGTGCGTGGCACCAGCGAGATCAAGGGCTATCGCATCTCTCGAATCACCTCCATGCCTACAGTGCTCGGCGAAGGTTACGAAGTGGATGAGGAGGCACTGAACATCGCGAAGGCGTGGCGCGCAGAGTTCCAAAAGGCGCCATCACCGATTGACGTTGTCGTGACTACGAATCAAAACTACGCAGATCTCTTGGTCCGCCAATATCCTCGCGCGCTTGCGGCGCAGAAGAAAGAAGGTCGGGTGGAGGTTGGCATCTCTTTCGAGAACTCGCGCGCCGCACTGCGCTTCGTTCTCGAAGCCGCAGAACGAGTCCGCCTTCAGGGCCCTAAGTCCCTGAAGGCGGAACTGGTGGAGTGGCTCGACGGGGTGAATAAGACCTCCAAACCACTGCCGCAGGAGCTCAAGTTCTCGGGGCCAACATCGAATGATGTGCTCGGTGAGACGCTGCAACTGCTGCACGCGGTGTATATGGCCGAGGACGGCCTTCGAATCAGTGAACTCGCGTCGAGGTTCTCACTCTCGCCTGAGCATGTGCGCATCGTAATGGACCGATTGTCGTCACTCGAGCCGCTCGCTGAGGCGAGCGATGGCTCAAGCAGGTTCCCCGCACGCGTCATCAAGGAGTGCGACGACTGGGACAATGAGGACACTGACGATTCGATCTATCGCGCAGATTATGTCAACGAACGAGACGAGCCATCGCCGTTTATGTGGCGCGACCTCTTCGAGCTCAACATCGCACTTCGCGAGGCGTCGCGCGTGTACGACGATCCGGCGATCTACTCGGCAATACAGAAGATCGAGCGAGTGGCAAGTTCATTCGTGCAAGTCGACGCGCCCGTAAACGAGTCCTTGCTCAGTCAAGTGCAGCACGCGGTGGATGAGCGAGAGATCATCAAGATCGAATACACACCCGGCGTCGCCGAGGAGTCGACGACCCGCTCAATCGAGCCACGAGAGATCAAAGTGCTGAACGGACACACGTACGTTCGCGCTTACTGCACGACCCGCGAGGGTTGGCGCACCTTCAGGATCGATCGAATCAATGCGATCCTCGCCAAGTCTCCCGCGACCGAGCAACGTCCAGTTGATGTCGCCAAGAATTGGCTCACCCAGGTTGGCGAGGAGGGCGAAGAAGTGGTTGTGGTCGTCGAACCCGGCCAGCGATACCTCTTCGAGCCGCTGCCCAGTTCTCAGTGGTCAAGTCTTGGCGACGGCCGCCATGCGGTGAAATTTCGCATCTCCGATGAGACTTTTCTGGATCATCTGATGCTGTTAGCGGGCCCCGGCGCTGTTGTCGTGACGAAAAAGTTCGCCAAGGCTGGTCACGAACTGGCGAGAAGGATCGCTACTGAACTGTGAGGCGACCGTTGAGTACTCCCATGGGGGGTGCTCAATGCTTCGGATCCTTACCCGACGATCGAACGACGTCACGTATTTCACCAGCGACCGCGCGCTCGAGTTGGACGGTGTGCGCGACGGCGGACCGGGTTGGTGGCTTCGCGGTGCGGGCAACCCGCGAGACGAAGAGGTGGTCGCCAGTGTCCTTTCGGGCACCGAACGCTCAGCGGTGAAGGGTTATGACCTGGTGTTCGCAGCGCCGCGGCCAATCTCAATACTCATCGCCCTCTCGCCAGAGAACGCTCGTGGAGTGGTCGCTGCTCATCGTGAGTCAGTGCGTGCGTCAGTCGACTACCTGGAGGACCGGGCACTTGTGGTTCGCGATCGACGAGGGGGTGAGGATCGAGATGAACGAGGCACGTGGGGCAACATCGTCAGCTTCACCCACGGTGTCAATCGTCACGCAGAACCTCATCTGCACGATCACGTGCTCGTGGGCGCTCGACCCCTTGACGCGCGCAGTGTCCTCGATGGTCGCGCACTGTTCGCGCACTCGCTCGCTGCCGACGCGCTCTATCGATCGACACTGCGATTCGAATTGTCTCGGCGAACGCCGTGGACCTCGTGGCGGTCATTCGAAGGTGTGGAGCACGTCGTCGAACTCGACGAAGGGTATCGAGCGCTATGGGGAGGGCACTTTGTTCAACGTGGCGCCAAGATCGAAGCGCGGCGAGAGGAGATAGTTGCGATGTGGGCGAAGGATCAGTCCCGATTCGAGCCCATTGGATGTCTTCGAGCGCCCGCACGGGGTCCCCATGACTTTGATGAACATTCCTTTGCGAGTTCATTCGAAGGCAGTTCCGGCGTAACGCGACGTCATATCGTGCAGGCGTGGGCGAACGCCGCCCGATTCGGTCAGAGGGCCTCGGATACCGTCGCGTCCATTGACGAGATCTATCCAGAGTTGCGTGAATCGCGCGGTGTACGCGAGACATCGCTCAGCATCGCGCGCGCGAGGATGACCGCACAGGTCCGCGAGAGAGGACCGCGCCCGCTTGATGGTCGTGCTCTTCAGGAATGGAGTCATCGTTCTCGTGAGAGGGGAGACCGCTCCGACCGCTCCGACCGCTCAAGGTAGTGAAGAAATCGTTCATCGCGATAGGCGGGTGTGAGTTGGATCCATCGCATGTTCTTAGAGGCGTCCAAGCCAAGCGCATAGCCCTCTCGACCCTGGGCCACCGTGGCGAGGGTGGCGCGATCACGTTCGACCCAGCTGGTCGAATAGCCGCGGGGTCGTCCTCTCGAGCCGTTTTGTATCGTGGGGGTCGCGACCATGTCTCTTCCAGCCAAGTGATGGAGCATTTCGAGGGTGGGCCGATCCGCGATGCCTGAGAGCACGACGGTGGTGGCGAACAACGAGAGGAATCCTTCGCCCGTCGTGCCCCAGCGGGAGCGGGCCTGGCTCAGGTCTTGCAGGCAGGCGAGCGTGAGAACACCCTGGCCACCTCCTTCCGAGACGATGTTGGCGAGTCGCGGGAGGGGTGCGACGTTGGCGAGTTCGTCCAACGCGAGCAGGAGCCGCGCACCCTCGCCGTGACGGTCATAGGTTGCGTGGACGATCTCTTCGATGAGACCGACCACCAAGGGTGTGGTGACCGCCTGGTGACGACTCGGGGCGACGATGTGCAGATGATGAGGCCCAGACAAGAACTCGTTGATGTCGAGAGGTGCCTCCCTCGCAGACGCCCGGGCGGCGTCGGTGCGCATGCCCGAAAAGAGCCCTGACGCGGTTGACCAGATCCCCGAACGCTCTCGCTCCTCGGTGCCGAGGACTCCTCGAAGCAGACTGACCGAGGGATGATGGGGGCCGTAACGTTCGCCCAGTTCTTGAAGTGCAACGTCGCCGTCTCGCTCGTCAATCCGTGATGCGAGGCGTCCGAGTGTCTCTCCCTTGAGCGCTGAAGCGTGGAGCAGAGGCGCGACGAGTGCACCTGCTCGCTCGGTCCAATGATCGTCGCTTCGTTCTCCACGACCACGTCGGGCGACGTCAGTGAGGCTCCGCGCTGCGAGGATTGCGCCATCCCACTCACGCGCTTGTCGCAGTGGCGAATAGCCAACTCTAAAGACACCAGGGGGCGTCGGTACCGTGCCCGAAGGATCAAAGAGGAGTGTCGCACCATCGCGTTGTGTGCTCGACA
>JAJXXA010000105.1 GCA_021781335.1 Actinomycetes bacterium | reverse complement strand
CCCAGTCGACATCGCGCCCGAGAGCCGGGCATCTCACGGGCGCGACTGGTGGCCACTCAGCATCCCCGACGTCGGGCGCGGAGAGGTTCCCCACTGGCCCGGAGTAGTCGTGCGTCCACGCTCGGCCAGTGACGTCAGCAACGTAGTGAGAGTCGCGAATGAACACCGAGTGCCCATCACCGCACAAGGTGGGCGTTCGGGCGTGCTGGGCGGGGCCGTCGCTCCCACCGGCGCGATTGCCCTCGATCTCACTGGCCTCGACCAAGTCCTCTCACTCGACACAACGTCGGGGACGGTTCGCGTCCAAGCGGGAGTCTTCGGACCTGAGCTCGAAGACTACGTGGGCGCGCACGGCTGGACAGTCGGTCACTTTCCTCAATCCTTCAATTTGGCTACCGTCGGCGGCTGGATTGCGTGCAGGGGCGCCGGCCAATACTCGAATCGCTACGGCAAGATCGAGGACATGGTACGCGCGCTGACCGTCGTATTGGCGAATGGTGACGTGGTACAACTCGGGAACGACGCACCGCGCCAAGCTGTTGGCCCTGACCTACTGCAGCTGTTCGTCGGATCCGAGGGCACTCTGGGCGTCATCGTCGACGCGACTCTCGTCATGCACCCAAAACCATCGTACGAACGCCGTGCCGCGTACGGATTCGACTCGTTCGAAGAAGGGCTCGACGCGTGTCGACGCATCATGCAGCGAGATGCTCACCCCGCGGTGCTGCGACTCTATGACCACGCCGAGTCCGAGCGAAGCTTCGGCATCGACGCGTGCGCGCTGATAGTGCTCGATGAAGGTGAGTCCTTGCTCGTGGACGCGACGATGTCCATCGTGCTCGACGAATGCTTTCAGGCGTCGGTGCTCGACGAGGGGCTCGTCGAGAGGTGGCTGAGCCATCGCAACGACGTCAGTGCCCTCGCGGCACTCTGGGAGCACGGCATCGTCGTTGACACGATTGAAGTCTCGGGTTCGTGGGCGACACTTCCGCCCTTGCGACGCCACGTCATCGGTGCGCTCGAGGCCGTTGAGGACATGCTCGTCGTCTCGGCACACCAATCACACGCGTACAGCGACGGTGCATGTCTCTACTTCACCTTCGCCGGGCGACCCACGGGCGACGCCACTAAGTTCTATCGGCACGCGTGGGACACGGCAATGAGCGAAGTGTTGGCCAGTGGTGGTTCGATCAGCCACCACCACGGCATCGGACGCAATCGGGCACGGTTCGTCCCGGCCGCGCTCGCAAGTGCCTTTCCGTTGCTCGTCGGGCTGAAGCAACAGCTCGATCCGCACAACATCTTGAACCCAGGCGCGCTCGGTATCGGTGGCGAGCCGTGGTGAGGGCACTCGCCATCGACATCGGGACGACTATCTTGCGCACGGGCATCGTCGACACCGCTGGAAACCTGACGCACGCACACCAGCACGGGCTCACCATCAAGACACCTAATCCTGGCGAAGTCGAGCTCGACGCTCGAGAGATCGCTTTCCTCACCCTCGAATTGGCGCGGCGGACGCTGGCCGACGGTGGGGAGTGTGAGGTCGTGGGCATCACCAATCAACGCGCCTCGACCATAGTGTTTGACCCCAGCACCGGAGAGCCGGTGGGGCCCGCCCTCGGATGGCAGGACTTGCGCACGGTCATCGACTGTCTGGTGCTGCAGGGAGAGGGCCTCCGACTTGCGCCAAATCAATCGGCCACGAAGGCCCAGTGGCTCGTGCGCCACTCGGGACGCGCACCACAAGAACTTCGCTTCGCAACGATCGAGACCTGGGTGGCGTGGCAGCTCACCGGCGGCGACGCTCACGTTAGTGATCATTCAAATGCGGGAGTGACGGGACTGGTGAAGGTGGGCGTCGACGAATGGGACGAAGGCGCCTTGGGGATTCTCGGGCTCGATATCGCGATGATGCCCACCCTCGTCGACACCATGGGCGAACACGGCATTGCGCGCGTACTACCTGGATCGCCCCGCATCACCGCACTCATCGGCGATCAACCAGCATCGCTCTTCGGACAATGCTGCATCACGCGTGGCACCAAGATTACCTTTGGGACCGGTGCCATGCTCGACACCATCAGCGGCACCACCGGGCCGAGCACGATGACCAAGTTCGCCTCGGGTTGTTTCCCCATCGTCGCTCGAAGTCGACACGGTTCGTTGGTGTGGGGCATCGAAGGCATCGTCCTCGCGGCAGGATCATGCATTGAATGGCTGCGCGATGACCTAGGACTCATTAACGCGCCCGGTGACACCGAGGCTTTGGCGATGTCGGTCGAGTCGACTGATGATGTCTGGTTCGTTCCCGCACTCTCGGGTCTTGGAACACCACAGTGGGACTTCGGGGCCCGCGGTGGATTCTTCGGCATCACTCGAGGAACCACGACGGCGCATCTGGTGCGCGCAGTGTTGGAAGGCATTGCCCACCGTGGAGCGGACCTCGTCGACGCGGCGCAGCGCCAGATAGGTGCCACGATTGAAGAGATTCGCGTCGATGGCGGCATGACGGCCAACACCTTCTTCGTTCAGTCGCTCGCCAACTACACCGGGGTGCCCGTCACGGTCTCACCGCAACGTGAAGCGACCACTCGTGGTGCGGGTCTCATGGCGCTGGTGAGCGCCGGATACCTGTCACTCGAAGACGTCGAGCAGATGTGGGAACCCGAACGAGTTCTGGTTCCCCAACTTTCAGACGATCGCCGCCACGAGGTTCGCACCACGTGGGCCGCACAGGTTGCGAGGGTCGAAAAGACAATTCCCGAGCTCAGCGCCGTCGAGTTCTAACGGGCCCAGGGTTCCTCGGCCAGGGCTACTTCCAGGGCCGTGGTCTCATCGAGGAGGCGCTTGGAGAGCATGAGCGCGCGCGGCTGACTTAGTGCCACGACACCAGTGACGACACCTTCGCGAGAATAGAGCGCCAGCCACTTCTCTTCGTCGATGCTGCCCGCCACCATGACAACCTCGTCGTCCGCTCGAGGATGACCAAGCATCTGGATCTTCTTGCCATACTGGTCAGACCAGAAATAGGGTACGAGCCGTGCCTCAGGTGCGACACCGCTGATCCAGTAGCGCGCCAGGTGAGCGGCGTGGTCATTGGCCACTTGCCAGTGCTCGATTCGAACCAGCTCCCTGCCAAGAGGACCGTTCCACATGAAACGCGCGACGTCGCCTAGCGCGGCCACGCGAGGGGCTGCGAGCAAGTTCTCGTCGACCACAACACCGTTGTCAATGGTCAAGCCCGACGTTGCTAACCATTCATCGTTGACCTGGGCGCCGACGCCCGCGATCACCGCGCCCACCGAGAGCGAACTCCCGTCGCGCATCAAGATGACAAGACCATCGTCGAGCGCAACAACGTCCGCAATGTTCTGATCGTTACGAAGATCGATGCCGACACGTGCGCTGAGCCCCTCCACCCACGACGACACTTCTGCGCCAAGGATATTGATGAGCGGTCGAGGCGCAGCTTCGAGCACGATCGGCACAAGTCCTCGCGCCTGAAGCGCCGTGGCTGCTTCGGCACCGATGAAACCTCCCCCGATCACGGCAACGCGCTCGGCGTCGCGAAGCGTTGAAAGCACGGTGTCCAGGGATCGGACGTCATCGCGGGTGCGAAGTGTGTGCACGAGATCGCCCGCACTGAACTTCATGGTGCGCGCTCTTGAGCCCGTAGCAATGACAACGTGCGTCGCGCCCAGCATGTCACCATCAGCCAGGTGTACGGTCGTCGTCGCGACATCGAGCGCGGTCGCCGCCACCCCGAGGCGAAGGGACACCTCGTGTTGTGATACCAATTCCGAGGTGGCCAGTGAAGTCTTCTCGACATCCCACTTGCCCGAAAGGACCTGCTTGGAGAGCGGGGGACGATCGTAGGGCAAATGGGGCTCTTCACCCACCAGCGTGATAGCGCCAAGGTACCCGTCGCGACGCACGGCCTCGATGAAGCGCCATCCGGCAAGTCCCGCCCCCACCACGACAACATGATCAGACGGCGTCAACGTTCTCATCAACTGAATTTTGCCAACCACTCGTCGGAGGTCCTGGGGGTTAGAACACAATTGGTCGCCCGCACCTCGCTCAGAGCGGCACTCGGTTCGCTCGCGTAGTCGTGCCCGGGATAGAGCACGGTGTCACTGCTCACTGCACTGAGCCGTTGAGTGAGCGTGCGGTACATCTCTGCAGGGTCCGAGCCCGGCAAGTCAGTTCGCCCGCACCCTTCGAGGAACAAGGTGTCGCCGCTGATCAATCGACCCTCCACCAAGAGGCATTGACTCCCGGGCGTGTGACCGGGGGTATGCAGCAACGTAATGTCCAGCTCACCAACTCGCACGACATCACCTGAGTCGTGCTCGACCAGAGCATCAGCACCGATCTCGATCGATCGCTGAATCCACGGCGCCTCTTCGCGCTGGACGTGTACGGGTACGTCAACGACCTCCAAGAGTTCTCGCAGCCCCTCGATCTCTCGGTCCATGAACCGGCCGCCCACGTGATCGAAGTGGTAGTGAGTAGCGAATGCCCCAACGACACGAAGTCCGTCGGCGTGCACAAGTTCCACAAGCTCTCCCGGCCGGTAGGCGGGGTCTACGAGCACGGCCTCACCCGTCTCGCGGTCGCCCACGACGTACACGAAATTGACCATTTGACGAGCCATCGGATCGTCAAGCGCAAAATCGCGTCCTCCGAGGAGCTGGCGAAAATAGACCCGCCCGCTCATTGGTCGTCGGCGACTCTCGAAATCCTGGGTGCGAGCTCTTCCACCTTCGCTTTGGTCGCATCGAGGCGCGCTTCGAGCGACTCGATGATCTCGGTCGCCCGTTCCAACTTCACGAAGAGGTCATCGACCGACACCTCACCCTGATCGAACGAGGCCACGATCGCGTTCAATTCGTCAGACGCTTCATTCCAGCTACCTATGGTCATGATGACATTCCACCCTTTTCACTAACTACAGACTCAAACGTACCGTCGCTCACCATGACGCGCACCTTCTCACCAATCTGAACGTCACCGAGTGCGCGCACGACCCCACCCTCAGGAGTGGTGACAATGGCCCAGCCTTGGGCGAGTCGCCTCTTCGGGTCGTACGCACTCAATAACTGACGGTTGCTCTGGAGGAACTGTGAGGCGGAATTCAAGATGTACCCACTCTGCAGTGCGAGACGTTGGCGCGTGGCGCCCACGTGGCGCCGTTCCGCACGCAACCGGTCACGAACGGCAAAGATCATGGTGCGGCGGCGCTCGCCAACGTATTCGCTCGCCTCATCCAGCATCGCTTCGCTCGCGCTCAGGATTTTTTGAGCCGGAATGCGAACATTGCGATCGCGCCAATCGGCGACGATGCTCACTATCTCCTCGCCCAACTTCGTGGGGGTGATCGCTCGGGTGTGGGCGACCAGGTCAGCTACGGATTCGTCGCCCGTGTGTCCAATGCCGGTGAAGATCGGCGTCGCGCTCGCGGCGATCGCGCGAGCCACGCGCTCGTCATCAAAACACGCAAGATCACCTTTGGATCCACCTCCTCGCACCACGCAGATAATGTCGAGATTCTGGTGGTCCAAGACCTCTATGGCGCTGACGATCTGTGCTGGCGCCGCCTCACCCTGAACGGTCGTTTTGACCAACGTGATCTCGAAACCGAAGCCCGAATTCAAGAGTTGGCCCGTGAAGTCGCTGTAGCCCTCCGTACCGGGACTCGCCACGAGCCCGACACGAAGTGGCACGGACGGCACGTCGCGGCGCTTATTCGCCACCAGGAGACCTTCGGCATCGAGACGAGCAATGAGCTCTTGGCGTCGGCGGGCCACATCGCCGAGTAGACCTTGAACGTCGATTGCAGTCACAGTGAAACCAATGCGGCCCTGGGGAGCGTAGACGTCGACATAACCGAAAAGGTTCACAATGGTGCCAGGTTTTAACGTGACACCATCAGTCGCCAGCCTCTTTTTCAAAGGATTCCATACAGAAGCCCAGCAGTGGGCGTTCAGTACGGGGCGCTTGGCGTCATTGGACGCCGAACCTGCGTCGACCAGGTCAACGTACAGGTGCGTCTTCTCATAGACCTTGGCCACTTCACCTCGAACCCAGCGAGGGTGTCGACGACCGAACGCTATCTCCAACTGGGCGGTGAGCAGTTCATAAAACTGCCCTACCTCGTAGATGGTCTCGTCACTCGCGCTGTCATCGTGCTGCACGAGGCGAGGCTACTTGCCCGGTGCGACGCACCGAGACACTCTTGTCTCACGTGGTCGCGTGTGTCAGACTGAGTATGGATAGTGAGTTGGCTGGGTGGTCGCACGTTTCGGCAACGAGACGTGAGGAAAGTCGGGGCTCCACAGGGCAGGGTGCTCGCGAAACGTGAGTCACGGTGACGTGCAGGACAGTGCCACAGAGAAAAAACCGCCGATGGCCCAGGTGACTGGGCACAGGTAAGGGTGAAACGGTGCGGTAAGAGCGCACCAGCGTTGTGGGCGACTACGACGGCTTGGTAAACCCCACCCGGAGCAAGATCAAACGTGGGAGCGCGTGGCCCGCATGTCCTGGAGACAGGACACTCCCAAGGTAGGTCGCTGAGATGGATGGCCGCCCAACCCTTCGCAAGGAGGGTGGACAGAACCCCGCTTATAGGTCGACTCACTATCCTCCAACTCTTGAAAAGGAACAGCCGTGCTACACCTGCCGTACCGAGAACTACCCGTCTCGGACCCCGGCACGCCCGACACTCGCTCACCCTTGCGATTCCTCGTATGGCTCGCGGGCCACCAAAAGCACTTGTTGTTCTTCAACGCACTTTTCGGTATTGGCTGGATGGTGAGTCAAGCCCTGTTGTGGGCCGCGGTGGGCGCCGCCATCGATCATGGCATTGCGCGCCACGACCCGCTTCAATTGTGGCGTTGGGTCTTCATTGTCATGGCACTCGGACTCTTCCAAGCGCTTTGTGGCGCACTTCGTCACCAGCTCGCCGTGACCAACTGGATGCACGCCGCTTATCGGACAGTCCAAGTGATCGGTCACCACATCACGATCACGGGCACCGCCCTCACCGACGAGATCCCCTCGGGCGATATTGTCAACACCGTCGCGGCCGACGCCATGAGGATCGGCGGCGCCTATGACGTCTTCGCGCGATTCATGGGTGCCATCGTGGCATGGATCGTTGTCTCGTTCATCATGCTGTCGGCGTCACTCGAGCTGGGACTCATTGTTCTGATTGGCGTTCCAGTCCTCGCCTCACTCACTACGCCGTTGATGCGCCCACTTCATGCGGCCCAAGCCGCCCAACGCGAAACAGCGGGCCGCTTGGCCGCACTGGGATCGGACACCGTTGCGGGCCTTCGGATCTTGCGAGGAGTCGGTGGCGAAGAGGTGTTCCTCGCCAACTACCGTCAACAGAGCAACCTCGTTCGACGTGCGGGAAATAGAATTGCCACCCCCCAAGCCGGTCTCGAATCCGGCCAAGTGCTTCTACCCGCGATTCTGACGGGAATCGTGACGTTGCTCGGTGCACGCGACGTCATGAATGGAACATTGCAGGCGGGTCAGCTCGTGGCGTTCTTTGGATACGCCACCTTCTTGACGACGCCCCTTCGAACCGCAATCGAATACGTCATTGCCACGACACGAGCGTTCGTGGGCGCCGGTCGGGTGCTACGGATCTTGAACGTAGTGCCCCTCGTCGAAGAACCCGCCACGGCTCGAACGTGGCCCACAGCGGTTGAGCGACTCGAAGATCGGACCAGCGGCGTGCGCCTCGAACGAGGTCAGATGGTCGGCGTGGTGAGCGAACGTCCCGAGGAGACGTCGGCGCTCGCTGATCGTCTAGGTCGCTTCCAGCCCGGTGAGAGTGGAGTTCTCATAAACGGCGTCGCACTTGACGAATTCTCAGTGCGTGACACTCGCCGAAACGTGGTCGTTAGCGAAATCGAGCCGCGCCTCTTCTCTGGTGAACTACGGTTCGAACTTGTCCCACACGGCTATACCCACGACGCGCCGATCTATGACGCGCTCGACGCCGCGAGTGCCCTCGATCTTCTCGACGCCCTCGATGATGGACTCGACACCACGGTGGAGGAACGTGGTCGAAGCTTCTCAGGCGGGCAGCGTCAACGCTTGAACCTCGCCCGCGCTCTCCTGAGGAACGCTGAAGTGTTGATACTGGTGGAGCCAACTTCAGCCGTCGACACCCACACCGAAGGCCGCATCGCTGCACGCCTGGGCGCTGCCCGCCGTGGGCGCACCACGATGGTGGCCACCACCAGTCCAATCATGCTTGAACACATGGACGTTATCTATCTTCTGGTCAACGGCCACGTCGTGGCTCACGGTGACCACGCGTCACTCGTGCGCGACTCACCGAGCTATCGCCGCATTGTCCTTCGAGACGAGTCCGAATGAGCGCGCTACCAATTGCTGACTTCAAGACCGTACGGGCCCACGCCCGAGTCCTGCTTCGTGATCACCGGTCCTCATTCGTTCGCATGTTGCTGCTGTATGCGCTCGCCGCGATCATGGCTCTGGTCCCCGCGTGGGTTATAGGTCAGATCACTCAGGACGCCTCGACGAATCAGTTGACGTCACGACGCGTCACCGATCTCGTGGCGCTGCTTTTCGCCTCGTCGTTGGCCTACGCCTTGTTGTCCTTTCTCGCGCGGCGACGAAGCTACGTGCTCGGCGAGACCATCTTCGCCCAACTCCGAGAGGAATTCCTCGAAAGCGTGCTCGAGCTTCCGCTAGCCGAGGTTGAGCGAGCGGGTACGGGCGATCTACTCAGTCGCACGACCAACGACATCGAGGCACTTGCGCGCACTGTACGATTCGCCCTACCCGAATGGCTCGTCGCCATCGTCCAGGCAGTTCTCACCCTCGTGGCGATGCTCTTGATCAGTCCGCTCGCGAGTATGGCGTCACTCGTGTCGCTTCCGTTCCTTTACTTTTCGACCCGCTTCTATCTGCGCTACGCCACGCCGGGCTATCGGCGTGAGCGCATGAGTTACGCAACGCTGTCTGGGACGGTCTCCGAGACTGCCGAGGGGGCACGCACCGTTGACGCCCAGCAACTTGGCCGACGACAAGCAACGCGCATCGAGCGTGACATCCGAGAGTCCTTCTACGCCGAGATGTACACGCTGTTGATGCGTCTGGTGTGGTTTCCAATCGTCGAGAGTTCCTTCGCCCTCGCGGTCTCTGTGACCCTGGCGTGGAGTGGGTGGCTCGCCATCACCCACCACATCACTCTTGGCGCGGCGACGACCGTCACCTTGTACGTGGTGCAGATCAACGATCCGATCGACCGCATAATCTCCTGGCTCGATGAATTGCAGATGGGTCAATCGTCGCTCGCACGACTCGTTGGCGTCGCCGGTGTTCGCGATGACCGTCCCACCAGCGGTCCGAGCCCGACCAACGAAGTCATCTCGGTTCGTCACGTCTCGTACGCCTATCGCGCGGGACACGATGTCCTGCGCGACGTCTCTCTCACGATTCGACCCGGCGAACGTCTCGCGATCGTGGGGCCGTCGGGCGCAGGAAAATCCACGCTGGGCCGACTTCTCGCCGGTATCGACGCGCCGCGAAGTGGTGAAGTGCTGTTGGGCGACATCTCCTTATCGGCGATGCCCCTGGCTACATTGCGACGTCACGTTGCGCTGGTCACCCAAGAGCATCACATCTTCATCGGCACTGTTCGTGAGAACCTCGCATTGGCAAAACCGTCGGCCACCGATAACGAGATTCGCGACGCGCTAGCGGCGGTCGACGCGCTCGAGTGGGTACTCGAGTTGCCAGAGGGGATAGCCACCGAACTCGGAACTACCGGTCACCAAGTCACCCCCGCTCAAGCGCAACAGCTCGCCCTCGCCCGCCTGGTGTTGAGCAATCCTCACACGCTCGTCCTCGACGAAGCGACGGCACTCCTCGATCCTCGTGCTGCGCGACATCTCGAGCGCTCACTGAGCATGGTCCTTGCCGGTCGCACCGTCATCGCCATCGCCCATCGACTCCACACCGCTCATGACGCGGATCGTATCTGCGTGGTGGATCAGGGCCGCATTGTTGAAGTTGGGACCCATGATGAACTCATCGGACTCGACGGCGAGTACGCCGCTCTCTGGCGTAGTTGGCGCAGCGAAGGGCGCGCTGGCTCGTAGGCTTTCGTCGTGGCAGACCTTCTTCGAAGCGATGAGATCCTGGCCTGCGTGCATCGCGTGGCGCTCGATCGGGGACGGCCCTTCGAATTCGAGCGGCCAGCGACCTCCCCGGAGATGGCGAAGCGACAGCGCGATGCGGAAAGTCACCGTCGCCGCACCCTCGATGAGATTCTCAGCCTGCATCCCGAAGCTTCGCAGCCGCGAAACGTCACTGAGACCATGGCGTCGCTCGAGGCGGGGGCCGAACTCGTGGTGAGGCCCCATCTCGCCGTGGATCACCTCGGACGAAGAAAGGCCACTGCTCACGTACTCGTGCGGGTTGGTCGCCTCGGGGACCGGTTCACCTACGTGCCGTTGATCGTCAAGAACAATGAAGTCGTCGAAGGTGCATCGACGCGGCGCTTGCTAGAGGGCTCATTGAAGGAGTTGACCCCCTCGGAGGCGACCTTCACCGATGGCCTTGGCCCTCGCTCGACGTCCACGGTGACTCGAAACGGTATGACGTTGGCGCACGCCACACGGGTGCTTCAGGCATTGGGCCATGGCGACCCCTCGGGCCGGGGGGCCATGATTGACCGCCAACGACGCGTGTGGTGGTTTGATCTTGTTGGCAACAACTACCCTCGATTCAATCTCGACGCTTACGATGCGCTCTACCAAGAACGCCTAAGTGTGCTCGAAGCCCACGATCAGTGGCGCGCTGAACACGGTGACTTCCCTACCAAGCCCTTCTGGCACCGCGAATGCCTCGAGTGCCCCTACTCAGTGCACTGCGAGCGTCAACTCGCCGACATCGACGACGTCTCGTTGACGCGCTTCACCAACGTTGAACAACAGTTGCTCTTGCACGAGCACGGCATCAATACTCGCGAAGATCTCGCAAGACTGGATCCACTTCGTGCCCGAGCGGCGCGAGGGCGCGCACTCGTCGCACGTGGCGAAACTCAGCGAGAAGACCATCTCGGTCGATCTATTGACAAGCTGGAAGACCTGATCTACCGTGCCCGCGCACACGTACGCGGCACTTCTCTACGGATTCTTGAACCCGCCCTCATGGGTTGTGCCACCGCGGACGTCGAGGTCGACGTGGACATGGAGAGTTACGACGACACAACCTATCTTTGGGGCGCAACGGTCACCATCAACCGTGGCGTGCGGGGCGTGACATCTGGACATTGGTCATTCGTCAACTGGGGTGAGCTCAACAGCACGAGTGAAGCCGAACTGTTCGCAGAGTTCTGGCGTTGGTTCGACGACCTACGCTCACTCTGCGCCGCGCAAGAGCGAAGCCTCGTGGCGTACTGCTTCTGGGCCCAAGCCGAGGACGGAGCCATGAACCGCGCCGTACTCTCTCCCCTTGCAGGCGGGCCCACCCGCGAGAACCTCGAAGCCTTCCGACAGAGTTCACCACCGCAATGGATTGATCTTCACGAAGTAGCGAAGCGACAGATCCAGACCGAAGGCCCGCTCGGACTCAAGCAGTTGGCGACGGCGTCTGGGTTCACTTGGCGTGATGAGAACCCAAGCGGCGAAGCCTCGATGGTGTGGTACGAAGTCGCGTCGTCAGACGACTCAA
>JAJXXA010000129.1 GCA_021781335.1 Actinomycetes bacterium | reverse complement strand
GCCACCGAGCTCGTTGTCGAACAGTCATAGATCGACACCGAACTCTCGTGCGCCTGATGCCAAGAGAGTAACGCGAACGTTCCGGCGAGAAGGGTGAGCACGAGCAGGAGTGTGTAGGGGATATACCTTCGCATTGCTGCATTGTACGTCGGAGTTGGCACCCTACAAAATCCCACGACTGACGTCGAGTCAACGACGCAGGTGCACTCCGGGTCCGACGCTCATTACAGTTGGTGACATGACAACAGGGCGTCGCTCGTGGTAGCGCGGAGTCATCGACGCGACACGCTCGTGGGCGTGCTCAGCGGCGTGGTCGCCATTGCTGCGCTCGTGGTCGGGTCCGACGTCCAGAAGTTTCATTCGTCGACCTCGCACGCGCGCGTGATCGAATGGTTATGCGTCGCAGGTCTGGTGATTGCCGGAGTCGTCGCGATACGCCATATCGCAGCTGCATTGGGTCGAACCATCACCCGTCGTTCCGTTCAATCTGCCGGTGCTGTCGTTCGCCTCGTCGCGACCGGCGTTGGCTACGTCATTGTCCTCTTCGCGACATTTGCCGTCCTTGGTGTGTCCCTCCAACGCCTGCTCATCGGCGCCGGCGTCGCTGGTGTAGTCCTCGGTATCGCCGCCCAGCAAAGTCTGGCGAACATCTTCGCTGCGCTCGTCCTACTCTTTGCGAGGCCTTTTGGTGTGGGCGATCACATCCGCGTTCGATCCGGAACCATCGGCGTACTCGATGCGCGGGTCATCGGCATCGGGCTCACCTACGTCACAGTTCGCACTGAAGACGGCGTTTTAAAGATTCCCAATTCAGTGATGCTGGCGTCGGGCATTGGTCACCTCGTCTCGCCCGACGAAGCTGAACCATTGCATCCCAATCCGTCGACCAAGTGAGCCAGTGGTCCTCAGCGTTACGGCGCCGGTGCGGGCAAACCCACAGGTTTACGCGCTCTCGTTAAGAGCTCGAGCGAGCAAACTTATACTTGGGTGCAGTGAAGAATCCACTCGAAGCCTCCGCGAGATTCGAGTCGGTTCTTCGTGCGCATAATTGCCAACCGCGTACAAGATCGTGAGTCGTAAGTGAAGTTTCAGCGAACAGCACTATGGATGGCCTCGTTGACAACGTTGGCACTCAGCACGCCCGCGGGGGCGTCAATCGACCCCAGTTGGCACGCGGCCAGCATCGCTGCGCTCCCAGCCGGTGGTTCGGGTGTCTATCAGGGCTACCTGCCATTTCTGTCGTGCCCCGCGAGCGGCTACTGCGTCGCTGGTGGTTCATACGCCGCAGGCACCAACCAAGCTGGCCTCTTGCTCAACGAAGTGGGCGGGGTGTGGCGAGCCCCCACCGTCGCTACCCCGCCGGGCGACGCCGCGGTTGCTTCCGGCGCCAGCGTGTCGCTCTACGGCGTGGGATGTGGCGCAGTCGGCAACTGCAGCGCCGTTGGCACGTACTACGACAAGTCGAACAACGTCCAGAGTTTCGTGAAGAGTGAGGTTGGCGGCCGCTGGCTCGCGGCCACCAAGATCACCCTGCCCGCGAATGCCCTCCAGACCCATCAGTCTTCGCAGGTCCACTCGATTGCGTGCAGGGCGGCGGGCGCGTGCAGTGCGGTCGGCACCTACGAGGCCAATGCCACGCCCACAGCCAACATCGAAGGTTTCGTCGTTGACGAAGTGAACGGACATTGGCAGAGTGCTCGAGAGGTGACGCTTCCCGCCGGAACTCGAGGGAACCCCAACGTGACGCTCAATCAAGTCGCGTGCGCGACGTCGGGAAACTGCAGTGCCGTCGGCTCGTATATCGATGCCAACAACATCACCCACGCAATCGTGGTCAATGAGGTCAATCGAACGTGGCGACCCGCGATCAGCGTGGCACTTCCCGCCAACGCCAGCACCTACGCCGGCGCCTCGCTGAGCGAAATCACCTGCGCCGCCGCCGGATCGTGCGACGCGGTCGGCACCTACAACACGAGTACCGGCGTGCAAGGAATGGCGCTGGGCGAAAGCCGGGGTGTGTGGCGGCGCGCAGTACAGCTCCAACTACCCTCGAACGCCGCAGTGAATCCACACGTGCTCTTCTTTGGATTCCAAGGCATTGCCTGTCCCACACCTGGTAACTGCGCAAGTGGCGGTCAGTACATTGACGCGAGCGGCCGCTACCAAGGGTTCCTCATCAACGAGGTGGGCTCGCGCTGGCAGCCCGCGACGGCGCTCTCGCTGCCCGCTGGCGCGCGACAGGCCAGCAAGAACGGCGGCGTGGTGGCGGTGTCCTGCTCATCCACGGGTAACTGCAGTGCCGGCGCGGCGTACGTGGACGCGGCCGGCCTGTACCAAGCGTTGACCATCAACGAGGTGAACCGGGTCTGGCGAGCGGGCGTTCCCCTGACCCTCCCCGCGAACGCGACGGGCGTTGGCATTTACGGCGGTATCTACTCAATTGTGTGTCAGACCAACGGCAGCTGCGTGGGGATCGGCAGCTACCTCGACGCCTCCTCCAACTACCAGGGCTTCACGGTGAGTGCCTCCTAGGGCCACCAGCATCAAAACCCTGGACGTACAAGGTTTCATTTGTTTCGCACCGTTCGATAGCGCTTCTTTCACTTTGCGGTAACCAAGCGTCTTTACCGTGGTGGCGTGACCCGCACTCCACCCAGTGATTTAGTGCCAGAACCACACCACCACCCGACCCGTATCGAAGCGACATCGTGACCATGGTCGATCCCGAGGGTCGTAGCGTGGTCATGGTCGTCGAGGACGAGGAGAGTTACCAGGACGCCCTCAACATCGGACTCACGGTGGAAGGTTTCGTCGTCGTCGCGGCCAGCACCATAACCCAAGCCCGAGCGCTGATGACGAGCTCGAAGCCTGACCTCGTCCTTCTCGACATCATGCTGCCCGACGGCTCGGGCATCGACTACTGCCGAGAGATCTACGACACCTCGCGTACACCGGTGATAATGGTGTCGGCACGAACGTCCGAAGTCGACGTCGTGCTGGGTCTGGAGATCGGTGCCGCGGATTACGTCACCAAGCCGTATCGATTGCGAGAGCTCGTGGCCAGGATGCGTGCAGTGCTCCGTCGTCCCCTCAGCCTGAGTGACGACGAGATCGTGACGTTCGGTGACCTGCGCATCGACGTCGTGCGACGCACCTTGACGCGTCGCGGCGTCGAGGTCGAACTGAGTCGAAAGGAGTTCGACCTCCTCGCCCTCTTCGCGTCACGCCTCGGCCAGGTCGTGACGCGAGAGGTGTGCCTCGACACGTTGTGGTGGGGGCTCGAGCTCTCAGATACACGCACACTCGACACCCACGTGAAGCGCCTGCGCCAAAAGATCGAGGTCGACCCCGCCAACCCCACGCATCTCATCACGATTCGAGGCGTGGGCTTTCGCCTGGACGCATAGTCTGGCGCTATGCACGTCGGCGACACCGCCCCTGACTTTTCGCTCCCCGATCAAGACGGTGTCATGCGCACACTGTCGGGCACGCTCGCGTCGGGTCCGGTCGTGCTCTTCTTCTATCCCGCAGCGCTCAGCAGAGGTTGCACCAAGGAATCGTGTCACTTTCGCGACCTTGGAGCAGAGTTCACGGCGCTCGGTGCCCAACGGATCGGGATCTCGATGGACAGCGTCGAACGCCAGGCGACATTCAGCGAACGCAATTCCCTGGACTACCCGTTGCTCTCAGATCGCGAGGGCGAAGTCGCCACACTCTTCGGCGTCAAGCGTCCCGTCGACCTCTTGAGGGTCAAGCGCGCGACATTCGTGATCGCTCAGGATCAGCGTGTCATCGAGGTCATTACGAGCGAGGTCAACATGAACGCCCACGCGGAGCGAGCGCTCGCCGCGCTGCGCGCTCAGCGCTAACCCACCAGCAAAGAAGTCGCGGGGTCCGAAAGGAACCGACCGATATGCGCCAAGACCGCCGACGCCAACGCGCCGTCGATCTGACGGTGATCAAAGGACATGGAGATCTCGACCACCTGGCGAACGACCACCTGGTCGTCGACGACCCACGGCGACTTGACGATCTGACCAATGGCGATGATCGCCCCGGTGCCCGGGGGCAAAATGGCCACCGCCCCGTCGACACCAAAGGGGCCGACGTTCGTGATGGTCATCGTTGTACCGAGCATCTCAGCGGGGGTCGTCGTACCGTTACGGGCCTTCTCGACCAAGGTGCTGAGCGCGTTCGCCATGGCGGTCAGGTCCAATTGATCCGCACCCTTGATGTTCGGCACGATCAGGCCCCGCGACGTGTCCGCCGCGATGCCCAGGTTCACGCTTCGTCGAACGACGACTTCATTCGATGCGGCATCGAAACTGGAGTTGATCCCCGGGAAGTGGCGCGCCGCGTCACAGACCGCGAGCGCCACGATCGTGAGTGGCGAGAGCCTCACGTTCGCCATCGTGGGGTGGCGCTTCAGCGACGTGAGCAGTTCCATGGTCTTAGTGGCGTCCACTCGTAACCACGCCGCGGCGTGAGGGGCGCTGAACGCACTCTGCACCATGGCGTCGGCCATGGAGCGCAGCACACCTTTCACCGCGATGCGTTCCTCCTTGGGACCCGTGGCCCACGGCTCGAGTTCACGACCAACGAAGCGCGACGTCGTCAGTGGTCCGGTCGGTACCACGTTCGTGCGCGCCGGGGACGCCGACGACACGTTGTTGTCGCGGTGCATCGCGCGATCCACGTCATCTCGGGTGATGAGTCCGTCACGACCTGACCCCGTCACTGCGGAGAGCTCAACACCGTGCTGCTTCGCGTAGAGCCGCACCGGCGGGGTGCTCCGCGGTGAAAGCGCCGACACCGTCTCTAGTGCGTCAGCTGACGAGATCGACGACGATGGCGCACCTGGCGAATCGGGAGCGCCACGACGACGCGTTCGCGTGACCGGTGCGTCATCGTTCGCCACACCGTACCCAACGAGGACCGCCTCTCGACGCTCCTCAACCGGGGAGTCACTCGCATGCGTTGGTGGACTCACGCTCGAATCTGCGTCGCCGGCGTCCGCAATATCAAAGGTGATCAACGGTGTCTGCACCGCCATCACGTCACCGACCTCGCCGTGCAACTGCACAACGGTGCCGGCGTAAGGGCTCGGAAGCTCAACCGTCGCCTTGGCCGTCTCGATGTCGACGAGCGGCTGGTTCAAGGTGACTACGTCACCGACCTTGACCTTCCACTCAACGATCTCGGCTTCGACGAGGCCCTCGCCGACGTCGGGCACCAGAAATATCTCTTTACTCAACTCTCGTATCCCATCACTCGGTCGACGGCGTCGAGAATGCGTTCGACCGATGGCCGAAACGCGTCCTCGATCCTCGATGGCGGATACGGCACGTGATAACCGCTGACGCGGATGCCGGGTGCCCGCAGCGAATAGAAGCATCGCTCGGTCAGTGTCGCGACGAGCTCTGAGCCGAGCGATGCGGTGTTCGGAGCCTCTTGAACGACGACCAGTCGACCGGTCTTCTCCAACGACGTGATCATCGGGCCCAGATCGAGCGGCGCCAACGAACGCGCGTCGATCACCTCGAGCGAGCGCCCTTCGCTCTGGGCCGTGTCCGCAGCGCGAAGAATCGTCTTCACACTCGATCCATAACCAATGACCGTGACGTCCTCACCCTCGCGGCGCACCACCGAATCAAAAAGGCCGTGCGGGGGCGAATCGAGATCCACGTCGCCCTTCTCCCAGTAGCGGCTCTTCGGCTCACAGAAGATGATCGGGTCGTCGTGCTCAACGGCTTGTTGAATCATCCAATACGCATCGTTCGGTGTCGAGCACGACACCACACGAAGACCCGCGGTCTGTGCGAAGTACGCTTCGGGGCTCTCCGAGTGGTGCTCGATGGCGCCGATACCTCCTTGGAAAGGGAGGCGGATGACCAGACCCATGGTGTACACGCCGTCGGAACGCTTGTGGAGTTTGGCGACCTGCGAGACGATCTGATCGAACGCGGGGTAGACAAATCCGTCGAACTGGATCTCGCACACCGTGCGATAACCGCGAATGGCGAGGCCCACGGCCGTGCCCACGATCGCTGATTCCGCGAGGGGTGCATCGATGACGCGATCCTCTCCGAAATCCTTCTGCAAGCCATCGGTGATGCGAAACACACCGCCGAGCTTGCCAATGTCCTCACCCATCAAGAGGACTTTCTTGTCCTTCTCGAGTGCCCGTCGCAAACCTTCATTGAGGGCCTTGGCCATCGTCATCGAAGTCGTCGCCATCAGCGCCCGCCCCCGCTCACGCCGAGTTCGATCATCTCTCGACGACCTTCTTCGATCAATGGGTGCACGTCGGCGTAGACGTTCTCGAACATGCTTATCGGATCGGGCGGCCCCATTGCGAGCACGTCCTCACGCAGTTTGAGCGCCATCAGATCCGCCTCGGCGTTCACTTCTTCGAAGGTGGAACCCTTCACGCGATATTCGCGCGCCAGCAGCGCCTTCACCCGTTCGATCGGATCACGATGCTTCCAGACCTCGACTTCGGCGTCGACGCGGTAGCGCGTTGGGTCGTCAGAGGTCGTGTGCGCTCCCATCCGATAGGTATAGGCCTCGATCAGCGTGGGGCCATTGCCCGCGCGGGCGTTGTCGAGTGCGCGCTTAGTCACTTCGTACACGGCCAGCACGTCGTTGCCGTCGACACGAATTCCCGGAAAGCCGAAACCCGGTGCGCGACGATACAAGGGCACCTTGGACTGCAAAGTGGACGGCGTCGAGATCCCCCACTGGTTGTTCTGACAGAAGAACACGACGGGCGCGTTAAATGAGGCCGCCCACACGAATGATTCGAGGACGTCGCCCTGACTGGAAGCACCATCACCGAAGAAGGTCATGACCGCCTCTTCAGCTCCGTCACGCTGGACGCCCATGGCGTAGCCCACCGCGTGAAGTGCCTGATTACCGAGGACTACCGTGGGCACCGAGTGACGATATTTCTGCGGGTCCCACCCACCGGTCGTCACCGCACGAAAGATTCGCAGCATGTCCTCGGGCGGGACACCGCGACACCACGCGACACCGTGCTCGCGGTACGAGGGGAACGTGAAGTCCATTGGTTCAAGCGCTCGACCGGCCCCGATCTGCGCCCCCTCTTGGCCCTGTACCGGAGCCCACAGCGCCAACTGTCCCTGACGTTGGAGCGATGTCGACTCGTTGCAGAGCCGCCTCACTATCACCATGTCTCGGTAGAAACCGAGGATCTGATCACCACTGAGGGTGCTCTCGTACTGGGGGTGCGAAATCCGTTCGCCTTCGGGCGTCAGCAACTGGACGAGCTTTTCGTCAATCATCGACTCTCCTTCGACCGCTACCGATTAAAACCATAGTCCCCTACGATGAACGGGTGCCCAGGCTCATCGTCGACGCGAAACCCCTGAAGGACAGCAGAAATTTCCGATTGTTGTACTTCGGACAACTCGTTTCACTACTGGGCAGTAATCTCACTTTCGTCGCCGTTCCGTATCAGGTGTATCAAGAGACCCATTCGAGTCTCTGGGTGGGCATCGCGAGTTTTGTGCAACTCCCTTTTCTCATCGTCGGCTCGCTCTGGGGTGGCGCTGCGGGAGACCGGGTCGACAAACGCACGATCCTGGTCGTCGGTTCACTCGTCGCGGCGCTCGCGAGTGCGGGGCTGTCACTTAACGCGCTCGTGCATCACAACGTGCTGATCGCCCTTCTTTCGTTGGCCGCACTCTCGGCCGGTGTCGCGGGGTTTTCGGCACCGATTCGCATGGCGGCGATCCCCAAGCTGGTGGCACCCGAGCAGCTCATCGCCGCATACTCCCTCAACCAGATCCTCGTCAACGTGGGTACCGTCATCGGTGCGGCGCTCGGCGGTGTCTTGCTCGCAGCGGTCGGTTTGACGTCGTGCTACCTCATCGACGCCGTCACCTTCGTCATCCTCGCGCTCTTCACGAGCTTCATGTCACCAATGAAGCCGAGTGGTGAACACGTCGGGATTGCGATGCTGCGAGCGATCGGCGACGGCTTTCGCTACGTCCGCTCTAACCTCGTGGCCCAGGCCGTGTACGTCGCGGACCTCAACGCCATGGTCTTTGGTCTGCCGCGCGCGCTCTATCCCGCGATGGCGCTCACCGTCTACCACGGTGGCCCTCGCACCCTGGGACTTCTCTTCGCAGCGTCGGGCGTCGGAGCCCTGGTGATGGCGATCTTCACCGGCTGGATAGACCGGGTGCGGCGCCAGGGTCGCCTGATCGCCATAGTGATCATGGCCTGGGGTGCGGCGATGGCGCTGTTCGGCGTCGTTCACGTCCTATGGTTCGGACTCGCGTGTCTCGCGTTCGCCGGAGCCACCGACGTCATCTCGACAATCCTTCGCAACACAGTGCTGCAAAACGCCATCACCGATGAATTTCGCGGGCGCATCTCCTCGGTTCAACTTGCGGTAGTCACCGGGGGCCCGCGTCTGGGCGATCTCGAGTCAGGCGTCGTTGCCAACTTCACTTCAATCGAGTTCTCGATCGTCTCTGGGGGCATCGCGTGCATCGCCGGGGTGCTCGCGCTCGTGAAGTGGCGTCCCGGCTTCTGGCGTGACGCCGTTGACTAGGACGATCGCACCGGGATCGAACGCCGCTTCGCGTTCGTGACGTTGGCCAGCTGACCGCACGCCGCATCGATCGAGCGCCCTCTCGTATTGCGCACCGTCACGTTCACACCGTGAGCGAGCAGACCATCTCGAAAGTGACGCACCCGCTCGGGCGACGAACCACGAACGAGGAACCCGGGCGTGGGGTTGAGTGGGATCAGGTTCACGTGCGCTCGAAGTCCGTGCGCGTACCGGGCCAACTCCTCGATTGCCTGGTCCGTGTCGTTGACGCCGTCGATCAATGCCCACTCAAAGCTCAGCCGACGTGATGTCGTCGCGAGCCAGAACTCGCACGCTTCACGCAGACGCGCCAAGGGATAGCGGCGGTTGAGCGGAACCAGTTCGTTGCGCGTCTCATCGTTTGCGGCGTGCAGACTCACCGCGAGAGTGAGAGGCATCCCCTCACGCGCCAGTCGCTCGATCGCCGGCGCCACCCCGACAGTCGAGACCGTCAAGTGACGCGCCGAAAGACCTCGATAGTCGTGGAGTCGTCGCACCGCGCTCGCGGTCACCTTGTAGTTCGCGAGCGGCTCGCCCATCCCCATGAACACCACGTTGGAGAGTCGTCTCGGTGCGGCCGCTCTCGCGGCGTACATCACCTGTTCGAGCACCTCACCCGTGCTGAGGTGTCGGGTGAAGCCCGCCTGACCGGTCGCACAAAAGGTGCAGCCCATCGCGCATCCCGCTTGAGAAGAGACGCACACCGTCACTCGATCGTCGTACACCATCAACACCGTCTCGATCGTCGAGCCATCGTGCAGACGAAAGACCCACTTACGCGTCGAGCCGTGATCGCTCTGGATGTCGTTGACGACTTCAAGACCCGACTCGAAGCGCTCGCTCAGTTGCGCGCGCAGGGCCTTAGGAATCGTGCTGATCTCGCTGATGTCCTGGTTCTCCACCCACAGCCCGTGCCAGACCTGATCGACGCGATATCTCGGTTCATTGCCGAGTAACTGCGCGAGTTCGTCCTTGGTGTGTTCGTACGGAGAAGCCATACCTTCACGCTAGGGGACCATGGTCCCTCGAGTTTCGCTCGCCAAGCGTGTCGGGGGCCCGTATTCTTAGCCAACCCTTCAACCACTCTCGGACCGTTCTTCACGCGCGGGGCCACACTGGTATCTCTCGAGTCTGAAAGAGGTCACCGTGTTCGCAACGTTCTTCTCCGTCAGTGCTTTCATATCGGCCGTCGCCGTGGGAGTCGCGCTCCCGCTCCTCGCCCTCCAGCTCGAAGTGCGATACCGGCGAAGCAAGCGAAGTGCCCCACCCGTCACCGCGGTGGCACCTACGAGGGACCACGCGTAGTCACCGAGGTGCACTGGTTCGCCCAGACTGGCGTTGTCTGCTTGACTCAAGTACGGTCGGACAGACCCTTGCTGGCCCCTAGACAGGAGTATCCATGGAACTCAAGAACACATCAGCCGTCGTCACCGGTGGCGCCTCAGGCCTCGGTGAGGCCACCGCACGTGCGCTGGCCGCTCGTGGCGTCAAAGTGGTCGTCGCCGACCTCAATGACGAACGAGGCGCGCACGTCGCTCAAGAGATCGGGGGCGCCTACGCCCACTGCGATGTCACCAACACCGAACAGGTGATCGCCGCCATTGAGGCGGCCAAGGCCATGGCCCCGCTCTGGAGTGCGGTGAACTGCGCGGGTATCGGATGGGCCACGCGCACCATTGGCAAAGACGGTGAGTACTCCTCGGCCCATGACCTTGACGTCTATCGAAAGGTCATCGAGATCAATCTGATCGGCACCTTTAATGTCTGTCGACTTGCGGCGACGGCGATGAGCCACAACACCCCCGACGTCGACGGCATGCGCGGTGCACTTGTCAACACCGCGTCGGTCGCCGCCGAAGACGGCCAGATCGGTCAGGTGGCGTATTCGTCGTCCAAGGGTGGCGTAGTAGGGCTCACCTTGCCTCTCGCTCGTGACATCGCGCCCATAGGTGTTCGCGCGAACTGCATCCTGCCGGGCCTCATCGATACGCCGATCTACGGTACTGGACCCCAATCCGACGAATTCAAGGCTCGACTCGGGGCTGGCGTGCTCTTCCCCAAGCGTCTCGGGTACTCCGAGGAGTTCGCGTCGCTCGCGCTTGAGTTGCTTTCCAATAGTTACATGAACGCCGAGTCGATCCGCATCGACGCAGGCATCCGCATGCAACCGAAATAGGTCCTTAGAACAAGCGAACGTGCGCTCGGCATATCGGCCCCGCGCACGTTCGCTTCTTCACTTCGCTTCGCCTAGACGTTCGCTTCGAGAGTCTGGGCGAATGCGCGTTCAAACAATTCTGCGAGTTCGTTGGCGGGCAACGCGGGCGAAACGACGAAACCTTGCGCAAATTCACACCCGAGCGCCCGCAGACGTTGGAATTGGTCACGGGTCTCCACGCCTTCGGCCAGAAGTGAAATGGCCAACTTATGTCCGAGTGAGACAATCGCCTCGAGCAACGTGTCGTTTTCACTGCTCGCCACAGAAGGACTTATGAAGGACCGGTCCACTTTGATATAGGCCGGGCGCAGCATCGTCAGATGTGACAGCGACGAATAGCCAGTGCCGAAATCATCGAGTGCCAGATCAACGCCCATGCTCCCCAGACGCGCAATAACCCTGACGGTCTCTGTGGTGTCGAGTAGGGCCGTGTGCTCGGTGACTTCAATCACCAGATGACCGGGCTCAAAGGCGTGCTCCTCCAGAAGCGAGTGAATCAAATCCAAGATGTTCGCATCGTGGAATTGACGCGCAGAGAGGTTCACCGCCACAAAAAGGCGTGGCGAAGGCGTGGCGAAGTGCGTCCAGGTGCTGGCCGTGGCCATTGCTTCTCGCAAGGCAAATCGACCAAGATCGAAGATCAGGTCGCTCTTCTCGGCCAAAGGAATGAAGACATCGGGTGAGATCCAGCCCCGTTCAGGATGACGCCATCGCATCAGTGCCTCAAAACCCACGATCTCCACGGTGCGCAGGTCGATGATCGGCTGGTAGTGCATCGACAGGTTTCCACGAGCGAGTGCGTTTCGTAGCTCCTGGACCAACGAGAAGTCGCTCAGTGCACGCTCTCGCATGTCGGGGGTGAAGACAACGTAACCACCCGCTCGCTGCTTCTTCGCCATGTACATCGC
>JAJXXA010000064.1 GCA_021781335.1 Actinomycetes bacterium | reverse complement strand
CGGTACCTCCGCCACATTGTGGCTTCGGCACCCTCGCCACACTTCTCGACCCGGCTTCGCCACGGATGCCACTGTGGCTCCGGCACCTTTGCCACACTCACTCCACCTCACCATTTGACCTAAGCATGTAGAAGTTCGGTACCTCCGCCACATTGTGGCTTCGGCACCTTCGCCACACTCACTCCACCTCACCATTTGACCTAAGCACCGATCTCGCCTTGTCTGGTTTTCAGTCCGGACTCGTGAGCTGGAGATCCAGAGTCGCAGGTTGTGTTTGCGAAACCGCCAGACTCGACATCTGCTGATACCAGTGGTGAGTGACGAGTCGGAGACTCAGATCCCTGGTTCGGATTCTGCGTTGGGTCGACGAGCCACGAAAGATTGTCTGTCACTCGGCTCAGATGACCGATGGATGTGCTTGGAGTGAATTTCACCAGAGTCGTACAGTGGGGTAGTTATCGGATGAATGGCAATTCGTCGCCACGGGAGTGAAGAGATATTGGCTGAAGGTCTGTCGAGCGCTCAAGCGGCGCAACGCCTCTTGGAGAACGGTGAGAACGTCATACCTCAAGTTGAGGTCAGTGCGTTGCAGCTCTTCATCAAGAAGTTTTGGGCCCCGGTTCCTTGGCTCCTTGAGTTGACGATTTTGCTCGAATTCATTTTGGGTGACGTTGTGCAGGCGCTGATATTCATTGCCCTGCTCGTGTTCAATATTGTCTTGTCCGTATCTCAAGAAGCGAGGGCGAACGTGGCCCTCGACTTACTGCGTCGAAAACTCACGGTGACGGCTCGGGTGATGCGCGATGGCGAGTGGGGGATGCTTCCTTCTAGTCAGTTGGTGCTCGGCGATTTCGTCCATATTCGCCAAGGTGACTTCGTCCCGGCCGATGTGGGCGTGACGGTTGGCGAGGTGGAAATTGATCAGTCCGCGTTGACCGGAGAATCACAGTCGGTCAAGGTTGGCGTCGGGGCTGTTGTGTACAGCGGATCGATCACCGTGAGGGGCGAAGCGAGCGGTGTAGTCCAGGCCGTCGGGAGCGCCACCTATTTCGGACGATCAGCCCAGTTGGTGAGTACCGCGCAATCGCCGGGGAACATGGAACGCCTCATCTTTGGCCTGGTGCGTGCGCTCATTGGATTCGCCGTCGTGATGGCGGCGGTGGTGTTTGTGGACGGAAGCGTCCGTCACACCTCGCTGCACGTAATGTTGCCCTTCATCGCCATCCTGCTCATCGCGTCGGTACCGGTAGCCCTCCCGGCGACGTTCGCAGTGGCCACAGCGCTCGGCAGCGAAGAACTTTCACGACACCGGGTGTTGGTGACGCGTCTAGCGGCGATCGAAGAAGCCGCGAGCATGGAGGTACTCTTCACCGACAAGACAGGAACGTTGACCGAGAACCGCCTGGCGGTCACTGCACTCGACGCTGAACCGACCTTCGAGGAGGACGACGTCATCAGGGTTGCGGCTGCGGCGAGCGATGCGGCCACGGAAGACGCCATTGACCGGGCCGTCCTCGGTGCTTTTAGCGAGCGGGGCCTGGTGCCATTGGGCTCGCCGTTGACCTACGTTCCCTTCGAACCAGCGACGAAACGCTCCGAAGCCACGATTGAAACGAGTTCGGGTGTGCGGCGCGCCATCAAAGGAGCGCCTCAGGTCGTCGCGGAGTTGTGCGGCGTCAAGAAAGAGTCGGTGATGACTCGAGTTGCCCGGATGGCTGAATCGGGTGCTCGAATTCTCGCTGTCGCACAGGGCGATGACCAAGGACGACCGGAGCTAGTGGGACTCATCGCTCTCTCGGACCCCGCGCGTGGTGACGCATCAGAGTTGGTGAGAGATCTGCGCGGCCTCGGTATTCACGTCGTGATGCTGACGGGCGACGGGATTGCAACGGCGACGGTCATCGCGACTCAGGTGGGAATTGGCGACCGCGTGGCACCGGCGCGTGTGCTGGAGCGTGGCGTAGGGTCGCGCGAGACGGCACCGACGCCACAGGCGGTACGACCGTGGGAACGTGAGGATTGGTTCGACGTCTACGCCGAGGTGATGCCCGAAGACAAACTGCGATTGGTCGACGACATGCAAAAGCAATCGATCATCGTTGGTATGACCGGCGACGGCGTCAATGACGCTCCGGCTCTGAAACAGGCCGAGGTCGGAATAGCGGTGTCGAGCGCCACGGACGTTGCCAAGGCCGCGGCCAGCCTGGTGCTCACCACCCCGGGTCTCGGTGACATCGTGGCGGGCGTCGAAGTAAGTCGCCGGATACATCAGCGGATGCTCACCTACAGCTTGAACAAGATCATCAAGACCTTGCAGGTGGCCATCTTCCTCGGTCTGGGATTCGTGTTCTACGGTCAATTCGTCACGTCACCCGCTCTGGTCGTGTTGTTGTTGTTCGCGAATGACTTCGTGACAATGTCGCTCGCTACCGACAACGTTCGATCCCCGCGTCAACCACAAAGGTGGCGGGTGAAGTCTCTTGTCATCGCCGCGTTGGGCCTCAGCATCCCCCTCGTTCTACTTTCCTTTGGACTGTGGTGGTACGGGAGCAGTGTTGCGCATCTGCACCTGCATCAACTTCAGACTCTCGTCTTCGTGTGGCTGGTCACCTCGGGTCAAGCCACGATCTACCTCGTTCGTAAGCGTCACCACTTCTTTCACTCCGTGCCAAGTCGTTGGCTGATGCTCAGCAGTTGTGCTGATCTCCTCGTCGTAGCGGTGCTCGCCTGGCGTGGTTGGCTCATGACCAGCATCGGGGGCGTCGAGTTGGTAGTGGTGTTCGCAACTTCGCTGCTCTACCTGCTGGTGGGCGACGGACTGAAGAGCTGGATCTTTCACTTCGCGGGACTGCGTTGAGCTTCGCCGCGCGAAGGGGACCGAGAAAGCCCGCGCGATAACAAGAATTCACTGCGCCACACGGCACGAACCTGTCCGCGGTTCGCTCAAGGGGGATTCGGGGGTGGTCGAATTCTGTTGGAAAGGTGTCAGTATCTGGTTGATTCTTTAGAGATTCTCGTAGAAAAGGGTGGATAATCGGTCAGGCTCCTGGGCAAAACCTTCGGATTTCCAGTTTTAGCCTTCGCGAACGCTCACGCTCTGGCACAGTGTCACTCGTAGTTCACGTAGCACCTGTCGACGATCGATAGCCCCGAGAGGGGAGATTGACGGAGAGCGAAGGGACCTCGCAAGAGGGACGGACGTTCTCAACGGGAAGCGGAGTTCGGTCCGCTGTTCGTACGACGAATGACGTGAAATACCTGCCGTCACACGGTGGCCTGTCCGACACGGGCCAACGAGTGGTGTGCCTTCGGGAACCCCGGGGGGCTGGCGAGTTTCGACTCACTGGTCACTCGGGGTTTTCGGTTTTCTCGCGACGTGGTGGAGCACGACAATACGTCGCCGACGTGGTTGTGTCTGGCGGCGCAGCCTGGGCTTCGAGTCCGCAATGCATAGACGCTTCTCGCGTGCGAGAGATTAGCCAATGACGAGATGACTAGAAGTAGGTCTTGATCAAGTGTTCGACCGCGCTCGGGAAATCTTCGACCGTGACGATACCTTGGGGTGAGGGGCTCTCACGGTACTCACCTTGGCGCACGCGAATCACCCCGATGCCTGCGAAACGGGCGAGCGCGACATCCTTATCGGGCCGATCACCGATAACAAAGAAGTTGCGCACCGGAATCGAGAGCATGTCCGAGACCCTATTGAGACACGCGGTGGCCGGTTTTCGAAGTGCGCGACCGCCGAGCTCATCGGTGATCACCAGGGCTCGAAAAAAGGTTGCGACGCCGAGGCTGGAGAATTTCGCGCGCTGGAGGTCAGGTTGTCCGTCCGTTAGACAGACGAGCGTGGCGTGCGTCGCGAGCGTCGCCAGACTTTCGCGCACGAGCGGATAGCACTCGAGACTGGTTGGTCGAAAGTGGAGGAACGCGCTCACAAGTGGTGCGGTGAGACGAAGGACCTCGTCGGCGTCACACCCGATTTCAACGAGGGCAGTGTCAATTGTGTGGCCCGTGTCACTTCCCCTGGCGAGGACCGAGCGAAAGGCGTTGACGAACTGGTCGTGGTCTAAGCCCAACTCGCTCGCTCGCTGGCCGACGGCGAGCGTGGCTCCTTCGAGGAATGACGATTGGGGATAGAGCGTGTCATCGAGATCAATGAGCACTACTTGAATGTCTGGCGTGGGTGCTTCTGGCGTCACCACGGGACTTCACCATCGAGAAAGGATGGCTCCTCGAGTATCAAGAAGCGGTCGAGTGAGGGATCCGCCAATTGACGTGCCACTGCTTCACCGGTGTGGCCGTCTCCGTAGGGGCAGGCGATGGAGGCAACTGCCCGAAGCGTTTCTTCACGCGTGAGCAGGTGGGCGGCTTCGTGTGCTCTCACTGCACCGTCGTCGTCATCGAGCGTCGCGAGTCGAACCGACCCGTTTTCGACGCTCTCCCATCGAGAGGTCGATCCGCGCAGCACCACGAGCGGGACACCGAAGAATGAGGCCTCTTCTTGGAGGCCACCCGAGTCAGTGACTACGAGCAGCGCACGGCGAAGCTGGTCGATGAACGAGAAGTACCCAAGTGGTGGTGACAAGGTCACGCGCTCGTGGAAGCGGACGCCTGGAAGGAACTGGGCCATGCGCTGTGCCGTTCTCGGGTGAACGGGAAAGGTGACCGCACCGATCGTCGAGGCGAGGTCGTTCACCAAGTCAACGAGTCGAGCGAGGCGCTGCGGGTCATCGACGTTGGTGGCGCGATGCGCGGTCACGAGAACCCCAGCGCGCTCGTTGAGGTCGAGCGGTGACATCGATGTGGCGAGGAGGGCGTCGATAACGGAATTTCCGACCACTCGAATGCGCTCGTTCTCGATGCCCTCGGCGCGCAGGAATGTACGCGAACGTTCGGTGGGCGCGAAGTGCAGCGATGCACTGGCCGAACCGATCTTTCTGTTCAGCTCCTCAGCGCTTCGCTGGTTGAAACTTCGAAGTCCTGCTTCGAGGTGAACGAACGGTACTGAACTGCGCTTGGCGGCGAGCGCGTAGGCGGGAACCGTGTCGGTGTCGCCCAACGCGAGCACCAGTTCGGGACGGTGTTCGGCGACGATCCTGAGGGCGTCACCCACGATCTGACCGAGACGTGGCGACGGGTCAAGAGGCACGGTGTTGGTGATGGTGGCGTCCAACCCGAGTGCGAGCGAGAGGTCGCCACTCATTGAGGCGTCAGAGTGTTGACCCGTGTTGACCGTGATGACGCTATGTCCGTTGGCGCGAAGGGCGCGAACGACCGGTGCGAGCTTGATGATCTCGGGTCGAGTGCCGTAGGGGACGATGATGCGCCGTTGACGTGTAGGGGGTGTTGATGGGTTGGTCATGAGGCACCGTCAATATATTCGTTGAAGACGCGAGTCATACGAACACCCGGGTCGAAATACAGCGGCGCAATCCGTCGATCGGGCTCGAGGATCGCTTGGAGATATGCGCCGACCACGTCGGCTCCCGCGGCCAATGTCAACGGCAGTCCTCCGGAGAAGCGGGCGTTCACCTCAATGATGCTGACCTCCCCTTCGTCATCGACCATTCCTTGGATGTTGGCGGCACCCGTGATGCCGATTGCCGCTACGACCTCGGCGCAGACCTTCGTGACCTCGGGCGAATCGAACGTGAGACCGTGCACCGAGATGCCACCACGGGTCGCGAGGCGCCACCTCGGCACGCACGTCATCATCTGACCGTTTCGGTCAATGAGTACGTCGGCGGTGAACTCATCGCCCTCGAGACGCGATTGGACGATGAGGTCGGGATTGCTTCTCATGAGGGAACGTACTTCGCGAAGATTGTCCGACGTCACAACACCGCGACTGCCACGACCTCGACGGGGTTTCACGATCCACGGTCCCGGAATCCTCTTCAGCCCACGCACGCGCTCGCTCGTTGGGGGATGAGCGATGTCGCGGCTCTCCATCACCCGCGCGAACCGAGCCTTGTCAATGCACCGATCGACCGCATCAAGATCCGGAAGCCACGTCTTGCAGCCCCGCGCGGCGAGTTGGTCCGCGATTGCCGAGAGCGGGCGGTACTCCTCGGCGACCGTACAGATGAGTGCCTCGAGCGAATGCGAGGTGGCCTGATCGATCATTGCTTGGCTGTACTGGGGGTCGTCGAAGCGTGGAACAACTGCCCACTTGACGCCGGGGACTCTGAAACCGCCGGCGTGTGGATCAGAGTCAAGGGCTAGAACTTGGTGCCCCGCGTCGACGAGCGCGCGCACGACCGAGATGCCCGCTGGTCCTCCGGCACCGGTGACGCCAACTATGAAAGGCCCACCTCGACCTATTCCGCCCGGATACCGGCTGGCACGCGTACGTTCTTTCGCCTTGCGCTTGGCTTTTCCAGGCTTCGATGGCGGCGATGGCGGCGCAGGCGCCACGGTCGTCTCGTCGCCGCCGCGAGCGACTTCGTGCGCGAGCAACCATCCTCGTGCCCAGAGTCGTAAGGCCGCGACGCCATTTGTCGACACCGGTTCCCACTGGCGCATGGCGATGCACGTGACGGTCTCTTCGATGAGTTCAGGTTCGTCCACACTCGCGACAAAGGCGATGAGCGAATGACAGTGATACGCGAGGCCTTGGTCACAGAGCTTCCTCACGAGTTCCGTACGCGCCTCGGTGCTCTGATGTTGGTCGTGAAGAGTGGCGAAGAGCGTCCGCTCTCGACGGCGATGTCCGCACCCCTTCTTGAGATGACGCTCTACGTTGAGCGCCATTTTCATCTCGCCGCTCTCTCGTTGTGAACCGACGCGCCATCCGCGCGACCACAGGTGTAGGGCAGCCGCTCGCCAACTCTCGATCGGGGAAGTCGAACGTTCCACTGCTTGTGAAAGGGTCTCGAGGACCGTGGGGTCGACCTCGTAGGTGGCAATGGCGAGCAGTGACGCGCAGTGCGCCTCGAGTCCATCCTCGGTGAGCCCTTCAATCGCGCTACAGCGTTGATCGACATCGAGAAAACCTAGGCGATAGTCAATGCGATTCGACTCTCTCGCCCGGGCAATCCGCTCTCGTAGAGGTGCAGGAAGAGTGTGCCGGATAAACCATCGAAGCGCAGAGTCTGAGTGCGCGCGCACTCGCCGATGTGTTCGCGCGCGATAGCCCATTCCGGGTCGTGACCAGGATTCAGGACGGCGAGCGGTGTGGCGACCGAATCGGTCCTGTTCGGCGCGTTCGGAAGGTGGAGAGGTCAAGAACTGCAAGAGCAGGAACCCAAAGAGCGTGGCGACGAAATTCCAGACGGTCCCCACCCAGTCGTGAAAGAGCAACATCGCCCCCGACCCGAACCAGACCCCAGCCGCGGCCGACGCGATCATGCGACCCAAATTCAAGGCGAACAGCACACTCGCCGCCGCAAGGTATGCGATGAGTGTCGTCGAGCGACGTCGACGCATGACCGCCGCCGCGAGGGTGGCGAGCGCGAGTAGTCCCATGAGAGAAGAGCACGATGGCGAGATGTACGCGAGCATCGGTCGATGGCCGCCAGATGCGATGAGGATTGAATCATTGTTTGCGACCGTCACACTGTGAGAGCCAACGAGTGAGAAGAACCACGCGATGGCGTCGGTCTCGAAACGGCGCATTGGATCGATGAGCAGTTCGAACAGCGTCAAATAGACAACAACGAGAATAAGTATCTCGAGGAGTACTGAACGGCGACGAACGTGAGTGCCTGCGCGAGTGGCGTGCTCATCTCTAGGCGGACGCGCGGGCTCGTGAAGTACTGGATACGCGGGTTTCATTCGGACCCACGGGGACGGGCGAAGGACTTGGTGCCAACGGTGTTGGTGCGCTGACCGTCTCTTGATCGGATGACGAGACCGGTGCTCGCGATCATGGCGCCCTCGATGGTCTGGTCGTCGAGGTCACTTTGACGGCGTGTGTGCAGGGGTTCATTGACGATCGAAACGTCCGCGTTCGATGTAATCGCTTCTGAACGGGGGGTCTTCACCCAGGAGTACGGTCGTCCAAGCATGCCGTCGAAGTAGGCCCAGGTGGTGGTAACGATCGACAGCGCAAAACTCGGCAAGAAGCCGAGGAGGTGCCACGCCGAACGCCGCTCCACGCGACCTATGGAAAGGCCCGCCGTCAACTCGGCTAGTGGTCCAAGAAAGAGCAGCAGCGTAAGAGGCAGGAGCGCCACTGCGGGGATCGAGCCCACACCGAAGAGTCGAGCGATGGTGAGTACGACCCCTAAGCCCGACAGGACTGGAATGTGATAGACGAGAAGAAACATCAAGAACTCGCCGCGCTGGGCCATGCTCAGATTCTTCGTTCGAAGCGTCGGTACCAAATAATCTCTTGTGCACTTTTGGTGCCCTCGCGCCCAGCGATAGCGCTGACGCCAGAAGCGACGTGCAACGATCACCGCTTCCTCGTAGTCAATCGCCGTTGGGTCGTAGCGAACTCGACCGCCCGCGAGGATCACGCGAATAGTCAGATCCGTGTCCTCGGTCACGGTCTCGACGTTCCATCCACCGAGTGCTACGAGGGTTGAACGACGTACCGCGCAATTTGCTCCGCCGTAGGCGGGCAGTTCGTACAGCGCCTGACGACCATACTCATTGACGAGGTAACCAGAAAGAAAGTCGACGAAGACAACGCCGGCGAGTTGGCTCTCCCCACCATTTCGAATGATGCACCGACCCATGACGCAGTCCACGCGCTCGTCGAGGAAGTGACGGGCCAGTCGAAAGAGGACATCTCGTGCAGGTTCGTGGTCCGCATCAAAGACACAAATGAGGTCGGCTTGGACGAGCTCAAGCGCCGCGTTGAGCGCTCCGGATTTGCCCCCCGTCGAATTAAGTGGCCGATGGATCACGGTAATACGAGGATCCACGTGTGCCCAGGCGTCGAGCTTTGATGCCGTTGCGTCCGTTGACCCATCGTCGACAATGAAGAAGTCAACCAGGTTCTCGGGGTACTCCAGGCGAAGCAGCGCCTGGAGCAACTTGTCGACCACGAGTTCTTCGTTCTTGCACGCAATCAGCACCGCTATGGACGGCGTGAACTCTACGAGTTCTATGTCCGCCGCGTAGAGGTCGCGGTGGACCCAACGGGCCGCGGCGATGGCGAAACTGAGGTGACGAAGAAAGAAGAAAAAGAACACCACCATTAAGAACCAGGCGAGACCCGCCGCGGTGTGATTGATGCCAAAGATATAGATGGCGAGCGCGAGTAGCAGCGCGTAGACGCCAAGCGCCACGTAATGGGCCTCGGGGCGGTCGGCTCGCTTCGAAGGGTGCGTAGGTTTCACTGAGGAGTCGCCGCTACACCTTTTGTGCTGCCCAAGACATCTTCGCGTGCAAAGTCCACTTGGGCGAGTGAGTCGTGCAGAGTGAAACTCGGCGCGATATCCCAGACGAAACGCACCGGGGTGAATGCCTCGGCGAATGAGACCCGTGCGAAGGCACCCCAGTAGCGAGCTGACGCGCGCACGGCATCGACGTGGAACGAACCCGCTTCTACCTGGGAGGCGTGGCATTCGAGTGCGGCAATCTTGCGTTCAAGATTCTCTTCCGCGTCGATGAAGATCGTCGGTTCAAAGTGGGTGGTGGAGGGGGTCTGGTAGAAGAGGATCCGCGACGTGCGACGTGCGGCCGAGACTGTAGCCACGGCGATTGCGCGATGGTCCTGGTGCGAGTCGTCGGGTGCGTGAACGTACACCACATCAGGGTTCACTTGCTCCATGACGTCCTCGATCACGTCAATCGTTGCTCTTCCCGGATCGATCTCAGTGTCATTGAATCCGCCCCAGAAGAGTTCCGCGCCAAGAATCGACGCGGCAGCTTCTTGTTCCTTGCGTCTGATGTCACCAGAGAATGTACGAGAGCGCTGTCCGCCGGTCATGACGAGCATGCTGGTGCGCTGGCCGCAAGAACGATGTTTGAGTAACGCTCCCGCACAACCCAGTTCGATGTCGTCGGGATGACAACCAATCGCCAGAACACTGTGGACGGTCATAGCGGCCTCCTTCTTCTCGCGGTGCGTGTCACGAAGAAGACACCCACGACCACGCCGACGCCAAGTGCGAGAATCAGACTCAGACCCAGCGGGTCGACCGGGAGCGAGGAGCCAGCGCACTGCGTGCTGGTCGAAGAAGCTGAAACCGTGTCTCTTGACAAGGTCCATGAGATGGATGGAGATGTGACGAGCACGCTGAAGGCGTTGGTAACCGTGCCTGAACTGAAGTCGGTCGGCTGGCCACCGTTGTACGAGGAAGGAGATACGCGGTTGAACTTGGAATCGGTTGGGATGGAGACCGGTGAACCAGTGTTGCTGTAGCCGAAGTAGACGGTGTACTGATTCTTCGAAGTGACGTCCACGCACGTCACCGTGGGTATGAGCGAACCCTGACCTTTCGCTACCTGCAGTACCTGCGGGCCGGAGTGGCCACTCGAAGAGCTCGAGTGCGCCGCGCTCGCGTTCGTCGGCGTACTGGCCAGTGACGTAAGAGCGACGACGCACAGCGCGATGATCAATTGCCTGAATCGAATTAGCCAAAGCGTTTGATGCTCCGTCATTATGCCCCTTTGTCACAGAGTGCCGACACTCGTCAAATTTTGAAAAATGAATGAAACGCACCCCGCGCGTAACCACCTTGCACCCTAGAAAGGTGCTTGACCAGAGCAATTGGACCCTTTCTTGAAGTTTCTTCATACCGAACCACCGATCGAAGTACCTTCGATACTCCTTGCAACGGTGTAATCACAATGAATTCGCTCACTACAGTGCTTGTACTAGTGCGTTTGCACTAGTACATCAATTCATCACTGAAAAGATGGCGTGCAGTTGATACGAGCGATTCACTTTCCACACAAACCGTATTGACGTGATGCGAGTGACCTCGAATTATGGGCGACGGGTTCGCGTCGTTACAGAGTCAGTCTGATGGTTCTTGTGTCTTTAGAAGAGAGACTGAGGTTCGCTGGGCTCGATCAGTTCGGGGCCGTCATTGCGCACTGAACCAACCGCACGATCGACGCCATAGTGATGAAGGGTGCCCGCGGGCGCGGGACGTAAGAGTTGCATGCGTTCGTCGGGGCCGTAGGTGGCGACATCGAGCCAGATGTGCACGTCTGATAACGCGAGCACTACGGGCATGCGGTCGTGCAACTCGTCCATGTCGTGACTCGGTGTCGTCGTGATGACCGTGCAGGTGCGAAGTGGTGCGTTCTCACTCGGTGCGTCAGGGTCTCGCCAGTGTTCGTAGAGTCCCGCGAGAACCAGAGGCTCGCCGTCCACACGCGTGAAGTAGTGCGGTTGCTTCTCTCGACCGCTGCGGTGATCCCATTCGTAGAAGCCATCGATGGGTAGTACGCACGGTCGCTTCGAGAAGGCACTTCGAAACGAGGGCTTCTCAGCTACGGTCTCGGCGCGCGCGTTGAAGAGTCGATTAGCGATAGAGGGATCCTTGGACCAACTGGGAATGAGGCCCCAGCGGTAGCGGTCAAGTACGCGCACGTTGTCGTGCTGGCTCACCCCGAAGAGCCGACGCTGAGGACCGACATTCCAACTGGGGTGGCCTTCAGGCTCGATGCCAACCGCTAGTTGCGCGTCGAGGAGTTTGGCGAGTCGAGCGGGTGGGCTGAAGAGGGCGATGCGACCGCACATGGTCTCCTTTCTACCTTGGTCCGGTCACTGGACCACTCACCAAGGTAGAAAGGCTTGAAAAGGGCTACACCAGGCCATTGGCGCACGTCACTACGAGTGACTACTC
>JAJXXA010000110.1 GCA_021781335.1 Actinomycetes bacterium | reverse complement strand
GAACGCAACCTGGAGTTGCTCATCGGTCTTGGTGATACCGCCGAGCTGGTAGATGAAATCCATGTGCCATGAGGTGCGTCGGAACTCGCCGTCGGTCGCTGATTGCAGGCCGATCTCCTCTTGAAGCTTTATCGCGTCGATGATCGCAGAGTCTTCGACCGACTTGAGCTCATCGGCGTCGATGTGTCCGGCTTTGAACTCCTCGCGCGCTTTCAGCAATGGGGCGGGACGAAGGAGACTCCCAACGTGATCGGCACGGAATGGTGGCGTGTGGCGCTTTGTCATGATGACGAGAGTACACAGTTGGTGACTCGCGAACCACTAGAAGTGAGAATCTCCTGCCAGGGTCGCTGTTCGATCGCTCGGAGCGGGTGAAAATCCGTACGTCGTGCGGGACTCGTGGTGTCGCTATTCGAACGAAGTCAGGAGTGCGTCGGCCAGGGCATTGGGCTGGGAGAGGAACGGTGAATGTCCGCTGGAGAGGACCGTGACGTCCGAACAACGCTGCGCCATAACTGCCTGGGTGGCAGGGTCGATGGCGCGATCTTCACTGCAGGCGATGTAGCGGGTGGGTACGTCGAGGTCAACTGAGGTGCGCACACTTCGAAAACTGGCGAGAGTCTGCGTGGAGAGACGGTCGAGTGCCCACTGGGCGAGCTCGTCGTCACAATCGTTATAGAGCGCATCACGGGCGATGTCGGGGCGCAGTCGCAAGATCTCGCCCTCCACGTAGATGGCTTCGTCGAGGCGGGTGCGCGCCTTTGCGGCCCTTGACGCGTCCGTTGAGCTCTCTCCGCGTTGGGGTAGGAGCGCGGCGACGTAGATCAGCCCGCGCAGGTCCTCGATGTCCGGCGCGGCTTCAGTGATGACGCTGCCACCGTAGCTATGGCCAACGAGCATCACGGGTCCGGCACCTCGAGCCGCTGCAATCACCTGCGCCGCATCGTCGGCGAGATCGGTTGTTGGATCGGCGCCTTCTCGGCTGCTCGGAAGCTCGACTGCGCGCCACGCAACGCCACGCGCGTCGAGCACGAGGGTGAGGTCACGCCAGCACCAGGCGCCAGCCCATCCACCGTGTACCAGGACGAAGGTTGGTGTTGGCATGTGACCTCAGCTTTCAATGGAGAGGATAGGTCGCCACTTCCCTAGAATGTCGTGATGGCCCGCCCTTTTGATGTTGCAGCGATTGAAGCCAAGTGGCAAGCGCGCTGGCTGGATGACGGCACGTATGAAGTCGACAATGACGACCCTCGTGAGCGCTTCTACGCCCTGTGCATGTACCCTTACCCTTCGGGTGCCGCCCACCAGGGACATATCCGTAATTACACCTTCGGTGACCTGATAGTGCGCTACCAGACAATGAAGGGCAAGGCGGTGCTGTCGCCCTTCGGCTTCGATTCCTTTGGCCTGCCCGCAGAGAATGCTGCCATCAAGGCGGGAAGTCATCCACGGATCTTCACCGACGCGCGGATGAAGGAGCTGAAGTCCTCGGTGCGTCGTCTTGGCGCAGTGTATGACTGGCGCCGCGAGGTCTTCAGCCACGACCCCGGGTACATGAAGTGGGCACAGACGATCTTTCTCGCATTCTGGAAGGCGGGCTTGGCGTATCGGGCGGAGGCCCCGGTGAACTGGTGTCCCGGGTGTGCGACGGTGCTCGCGAACGAGCAGGTGAACCCCGATGGGACCTGTGACCGCTCGGGCGACCTCGTCGAACGCAAGTACCTCGAGCAATGGTTCTTCAAGATCACTGACTACGCCGAGGAGCTGCTGCGCGACGTCGACGCATTGGAGTGGCCCGAGCGTGTGAAGACGATGCAACGTAACTGGATCGGACGCTCTGAGGGTGTGGAGTTCACCCTCGCGCTCGTGAGTGACCCCTCTCGCAGCGTGCGGGTCTTTACGACACGCCCTGATACCGGCTTTGGGGTGACGTACGCGGTTGTGGCACCCGAGCACCCCCTGCTCGACGAACTCACCACTGACGCCCAGCGCGACGTGGTCCAGGCGCTGGTGGAGCGCGCCACTTCGGCGAGTGAGTTGGAGCGCACCTCTTCGTCGGACGCAGGCGACGGCCTCGAGAAGCGCGGCGCCTTCACGGGGAGTTACGTCATCAATCCATTCAATGACGAGCAGGTTCCGGTCTACGTCGCGGACTACGTTCTTGGTACGTACGGCACGGGGGCGATCATGGCGGTTCCCGCGGAGGACGAACGAGACTTCGCATTCGCTCACGTGCACGGGCTGCGCGTTGTTCGAACCGTCGAGCCCCCCGCGGACTTCAATGGTGGCGCCTTCTCTGGCGACGGACCACACATCAATTCGGGCTTCTTGAACGGTCTTGACACCGAGCAGGCGAAGATCAAAGCCACCGAGTTTCTCGTGGCCAACGCGAAAGGCGAAGCGAAGGTCAACTACCGACTTCGAGACTGGTTGGTCTCGCGTCAACGTTTCTGGGGTTGTCCGATACCGGTTGTCTACTGCGACGTGCACGGCATTGTGGCGGTGCCCGACGATCAATTGCCGGTCGTAGCGCCCGACGACGTGACCATGGACAAGAGTGGGCAGTCACCGCTCGCAACCCATGAGGGGTTTCGCTCGACCACGTGTCCCGTTTGCGGTGGCCCGGCTCGTCGAGAGACCGACACCATGGACACCTTCACCGACTCCTCGTGGTATTTCCTTCGCTACGCCGATCCCTTCACGCCCGACAAGGCGTTCGATCCGGTCGAGGTCGCCAAGTGGATGCCGGTTGACCAGTACATCGGCGGTATCGAGCACGCCATCTTGCACCTGCTCTACGCGCGTTTCTATATGAAGGCGCTCGTGGACGTCGGGCTCGCCCCGGGTCTACCCCGAGAGCCATTTCGCCGATTGTTCACCCAAGGGATGATCCGTCTCGACGGGGCCAAGATGTCCAAGTCCAAAGGCAATCTGATCGCTCCCGAGAAGTACTACGAGACTGTCGGCGCCGACGGGCTTCGGCTCTTTCATCTCTTCGTCGGGCCGCCCGCTGACGACGTTGATTGGACGAGTCAGACCGAGGAGGTTATCGAAGGATGCGGACGATTTCTCGACCGCTTCTATCGGCTCTGTCACGAGCACGAGGTGAATTTCCATGACACGTTCGACGACAGCGACTTGGCGGTGCGCCAGGCGCTGCACCGAACTGTGCAGCGTGTCAGTGACGATTTCGAGCGGTGGAGTTACAACACCGCGGTGGCTGCCGTCATGGAACTGTTGAACACCGTCTCGAAATGGGCGCGAAGTGATCACGGCGCCGAGAGGAAGACGTTCGACGAAGCAATCGAGACCATGCTCAAGATGCTTGCGCCAATGTCCCCCCACATCGTCGCCGAGATCTGGGAGCAACGCTTCCCAGATCTACCCTCGGTACACGAACAATCATGGCCGGTCGCAGATCCTGCACTGGTCAAAGAAGAGACCGTCACGATGGTGGTCCAGCTCAACGGTAAGGTTCGCGCCCGCCTCGAGGTGGCTACCACTTTGAGTGAGAGTGACGCTGAGACGCTGGCCCTCGCTGCGCCCGAGATCGCCCGTGAACTCGCTGGTTCGACGGTGAAGCGGGTCGTTGCCCGACCGCCGCGTCTGGTCAACATCATCGTCTGATGGCGCGCCATTCATCGTCGGCCCACACTTCAATCCACGTCGAACCACCACGCTTCGATCGCCCCGAGGTGGAGATTCGTGCCTCGTCGAGGCGAAAGAAGACTGGCACCGCACACTGGTCTGGAAGTCGGATCGTTGTGCAGATCCCCGCGCGCCTTCGTGGGCGAGAACGAACGGTGTTCGTCGACAATCTGGTCGAGCGCTTGCTCACCCAGCGCCCTCAGAACGCTGCCGGCGACGCGTCACTCGAGGAACGCGCGAAGGTCCTCGCTGAGCTCTACAACGACGGGGTCGTACCAGAATCGGTCCGCTGGGTCACCAACCAGAATGCTCGCTGGGCGTCGTGCTCACCGGCATCGCGCGAGATTCGTATTTCAAGTCGATTGCGTCAGTGCCCCGAGTGGGTTATCGACGCCGTGCTGGTGCACGAATTGGCGCACCTTCAAGAAGCGGATCATTCGGTGGCGTTCTACGAGATCGCGAACCGCCACCCCCGCCAAGAGGAGTGCGGACACTTCCTCGACGGTTACGCGCTGGGTCTCGGACTTCGAATTGAAGAGGGAGACGTCGACGCAGGTGCCTAAGGCGCTAGGCGAGGCCGAGTTGGGCCTTGATGTCAGAAGGGATGAAGTTGTTCTCAGACGTGGTCGCAGCCTCTACGAGGTGCACGAGGAGTTCGGCCACCTCGCTCGGGTCCCGCTGGTCTGCGATGACGAAGTCACCGACAACGCGAAAGAGCTCCGATTCTGATCCGTTGAGTGACTGGTCATTGAACCATTCCCACATAGAGTGAGCCATACGGTCGTTAAAACCCGTCAGGTACGGGCCTGGGTTGACCAGCGTCACGTCGATGCCCAGCGGCGCAAGTTCACTTCGCATGGCTTTGCCCATTGCCTCGAGGGCGTATTTGGTCATGGCGTAGGGACCGAAACCGGGCGCGGAGATCACGCCGGCGATTGACGACATGATGATGACGCGCCCGCTCGCATTTGCCACCATTGCGCGAAGGACGGCTTGGGTGACGTTAAGAGTGCCAAAGACATTGACCTCGAAGAGACGCCGTAGACGTTCGAGCGGAATGTCGGCGAGCGGTCCGGTTTCACCGAGACCCGCGTTGTTGATCAAGACGTCGATGTTCCAGTCGTACACACGCTGCACGTCATTGGTCGTGATGTCGAGTCGGTGCACTTCGAGTTGGGGTGCTTCACTACTCAACGCGCGAGCCTGCTCGTCTGTTTCGGTGGTCGCGATCACGTGATGTCCACGTTCGTTGAGTGCGAGGGCGGTGAGTTTGCCGAAACCGGAACCCGCGCCGGTGATCATGACGTTTTTCTTCATGTCAGGCAGGTTAGGCGACGCTCAGCTCGACTCGCCTCGTAAGAAACGCTCCAGCTCGGCGGCCAGCTCGTCGCCACTTGGCAGTTCTTCACCCAGGGACGTGCCTTCGGTTTCGTCGGCCGCCTCTTCGAGTTCTTCGACCATTGAAGTGTGGTCGGGATTGCTGATGATCAGGTTGTCCACCCGCTGACGGGCTTCTTCTGCTGAGGCACGCAATTGACTCGCATCAAGTGTCAGGCCCGCGATGCGGGCGAGGCCGTCGATGAGAGCGGCGGCGGCCTGCGGATAGGACATCGAGGCCACATAATGCGGCACGCGCGCCCAGAGGGTCACGACGTCCATGTCGACTTCGGAGAACCCGAGTTCGAGTGCAGCGCTGATGCCGGCCGGCACCTCGAGCTCACCCGACACCGTCCCGACGAGAGGCAAAAGGTGCGCGCTCGATTCTGGGGCGGTCGCGATGACGCGCACTGGTCGCGTGTGGGGCGTGGGGGCGGGGAAGGCGCCGAGGCCCACTACCAAACGCACGTCGAATCTGCCGGCGGAATCGGTGACGACATCGACGAAGTCACTCCAGTGGAAGTCCGGTTCGGGGCCGACGAGAAAGAGGATGTCCGCACCGTCGCCGTCTCGTCCGTAACGAAGCTGGATTTCGGGCCAGGTCAGTTCGGTGGTGATGCCGTCGACGATGCGAGCGACCGGGCGACGGGCACGTTGATCGATGAAGTACTCAGTGTCGAAGGTAGCGAGTATCTCAGTGGAGATGGAGTTGAGCATCGTACTGATGGCGGTACTCGCACCGAGCCCGGCGTCGATCCACCCCTCCAGACACACCACCAGCACGGGTTCGTTCAACTCTGGGTCGGCCAGGAAGATGATGCGGTCGTAGATTTCATCGTCCATCAGTGTTGCTCCAGAGTCTGCTTCGCCAATTCGACGAGCATTGTGATGTGTTGCGGGTACTCCTGGACGCTGCCCTGATCACCCGCGGTGGCACCCGCGCTGTAACGAGCGAAGACACCTTGCATGATGCAGGCCAACTTCCAATAACCGAATGCTTGATAGTAGGCGACCTGACTGACATCCAAGTCGCTCTGTGCGGCGTAGGCGGCGAGTACTTGTTCGCGGGTGGAAAATCCTGGTGCGGTCGTGGGGGCGGCTCCGAGCAGCGCCTCGGTGCGATCAGCTGGTTCCGCCCAGTAGACGAGCAGGAGTCCGAGGTCCGCCATGGGGTCGCCCAGGGTACAGATCTCCCAATCGAGGATTGCCTTCACGGCTCCGTGCTCGTCGAGGACCGTATTGTCGAGTCGATAGTCGCCGTGTACGACTGACACGCGTTGTTGGCGCGGCACCGAGGCCGCCAACTGGTCGCCGACCGCTTCGACGATGCCGCCGTAGTCGACTCCCGCAACGGTCATCTGCTCATATTGGGTTCGCCATCGACGAAGTTGTCGCTCAATGTAGCCCTCGTGACGCGCGAGATCGGCTAAACCGGCCTCCTTGACGTCCACGTCGTGCAGTTGGGCCAAAGTGGTGGCGAGATTGTCGCCAATGACGCGCCGCTCGGCGGGTGCGAACGCCGCTTCGGCGTCGTCACGCGTGCGAAGAATCGCGCCGTCGACGAACTCCATGACGTAGAAGGGTCGCTCGTTCACCGCTTCGTCAGTGCACAGACCCAACGGTCGTGCGACAGGTATGTCCAGGGGATGCAGCGCCGAGATGATCGTGTATTCGCGCACCATGTCGTGCGCGGTGGGCAGTACGTGACTTATGGGGGGTCGTCGCAACGCGAAGATGTTCGCGTTGGCGTCGCTGACCCGATACGTGAGGTTCGAACGACCACCCGCGATCAACTCGAAGTCGAGGGGAGCGACCGCACCCACGTGCTCGCACATCCACTGCGATACCTTGACCTCGTCGATCCCCATGATCACATTCTCCATACTCGCGAAGGCTAACAGCGACGACGCTCCTCGTCTTCTCACCAACTGCGCCGTTAGGCTTGGCGACGTGAGTAATGCAAACTGTGCTCTTTCGTACGCCAATACAATGGGACCAACGTCTCGCGAGCGCGCGCACCTCGAGCAACGCTGAGCCTGATGAAGATCTATCGACCACCGTCACCCCTTCGACTCACCATGGGTGATCAGCACTTCGACGTGACGTCGCGGGCGCTGGTGATGGGGATCCTGAACAGAACCAAAGACTCGTTTTTCGCGCCCGCCGCAACCTTTGAGTGGGACGAATTCTTTGCTCGCGCGGAGCAATTAGTCCAAGAAGGCGCCGACCTGCTTGACGTCGGCGGTGTTAAGGCGGGGCCGGGCGAAGAGGTCAGTGAACAGGAAGAACTCGATCGAGTGGTGCCGGCGATCGGCGAACTGCGCCGTCGCTTTGACGTGCCGCTCAGCATCGACACGTGGCGCGCATCGGTGGCGAAAGCGTGCTTTGAGCACGGCGCGAGCGTGGGCAACGACATCAGTGGATTCGCTGATCCGAACTATCTTTCAGTGGCCGCCACTGCGAAGGCCACGGTGGTGGCCACCCACATTCGCCTCCGTCCTCGCGTGGCAGATCCCACCCCGCACTATGACGATGTGACGGCCACGGTGCAAGATTTCCTCATGGAACGAAGAGCCTGGGCCGAGGCCGCCGGCATCAGCGCAGACCGGATCGTGCTCGACGCCGGATTGGACCTCGGAAAGACCGCCGCCCACTCGTTGCAGTTGCTGCGCGACTCGCACAAACTTGCGTCCCTTGGTTCGCCGCTACTCCTGTCGGCGTCGAACAAGACGTTTCTCGGTGTCATGTTCAATCGTGAAGTGACCGATCGCCGCGTGGCGTCACTCGACGCGACTGCTCTCGGCATTGCCAGTGGATGTCGGGTCGTGCGCGTGCACGACGTGAAGGGTTCGGTGCGCGTGCGCGACGTGCTGCAGCGCTTGTTGGAAGTCGAGTGATGCAGAGTTGCGTCGTTGTCGTGGGTACGGATTCCACAATGGTGAGTGACGCGCTTCGCACAACCATCGCGGAGGCTCTGGGCGAACGTGACCCCTCGCTCGCTCTACAGGATTACACCATTAAAGACGCGGCGAGTTCGAGCGGTGAGTCCATTGTCTCGCGGATACTCGAAGCCTTGAACACCCCTGCATTCCTTGTGGACCGACGTGTCGTTGTCGTTCGCGATGCCCAGCTGATGGTCGCCGATGAGGTGGCGGGGCTCTTGTCGTGGATGGCGAACCCGGCCCCGGACACGGTGCTGGTGATAGGTGTCGTGGGCGCGAAGAGCAACAAGTTGGTGAAGGCGAGCGCGCTGGTTGTTGATGTCAACGTCGGATCCAGGCCGCAGGACCGCATCGCATTTGTCGGCGCGAAGTTGGCCGAACGTCGCGTCACGGTCGACAAGACCACATCGCAGAAGATCGCTGAAACGTTAGGCGATGATATTGCTCGAGTCGACTCGCTCGCACGAACGCTGCAGTCGATCTATGGGTCCGCACCGCTGACGTTCGATCACGTGGCGCCGTACTTGGGTGACGCGGGTGACGTACCCGAATGGGACCTCACCGACGCCATCGACGCCGGGGATGCTACTCAAGCGATCAAGGTCGCTCGTCGAATGCTCGATTCCAAGGGTCGCGCCGCCCTGCAGATCGTCAACATGCTCCAGCGTCATTATCTGCGCATGGTGCGACTCGAAGGTAGCGGAGTTCGAAACGATGATGAAGCCGCGACGCTGCTCGGCATCAATCGTTACCCCGCGTCCAAGGCGTTGCGTGGGGCCCAACGATTGGGTGCGTCACGTTTGGCTGCATCGATGCACATGATCGCCAATGCGGACGTGGACTTGAAGGGCGGGGTCAGTTACGGTGGCAAGAACCTTGATACTGACCTCGACGTGACCGAGTTGACGGTGATCGAGGTATTGGTCGCTCGACTCTCTAAACTGTCACAAAGTGCGCGACGACGCTAGTGCGCGTCGCCCACGCGATCCGTCCGGCCGCTTCGGGTATTTACTTATTGAATCCTTATTCGCGCTTGACCATGGTCATGGCATTGTCGAGTTTGATTGACGTAGCGTTTCGCGCCTCGTGACAACACCCTGTCTCGATGGCGCCCGGCGCTGTCACAGGACATCGTGTATCGCAGGGAGATTTGTCGTGAAAATATGGAAGACGCGCGGCCCACGCGGTGCTCGGTTGCTGGGGGCGGGGACAATGGCACTCCTCGTCGCTTCGAGTCTCTTCATGGGTGTGAGCTCCGCGTCGGCCATCGGAACGGCCAAGCCCCGCCCGCTCGGCGACTCGACGTTTCTACTCGCAGTTGGTGCATCGGTGTCGGTGGGTGTGCAGCCAACGCTGCACCACGTGCACGGCTTTCCCACCCACAGGGGTTATACGAATGATCTCATTGCGATGCAGGCGGCGAAGGGTACCCGTTTGCAGTTGGTGCAGACCGGTTGCCCTGGTGACAGTACCCAGCAAGTCCTCTACGGTGGCGACCACTGCTACGCGCCCGGCGACTCGCAGTTGCTGCGCGACATCGCGTTCCTTCGTGCGCACCAAAATCAGGAGGGCGTCGTCACCATCGACCTTGGGTTCAACGACCTGCACGGCTGTCTCTTTCATCAAAACGTTGACATGACGTGCGTGACCCAGCGTATGAACCTGCTCAGTACGCAGTTGCCTCAGATCATCACAGCGCTCAAGGCCGCCGCCGGACCTCAGGTGAAGTTCGTCGGTATCAACCACTACAACCCGTATCTCGCCGCCGCGGTGCACGACCCCACGGCGCAACCGTTCGCCGACGCGAGCGTGGCGGCCATCGGCCTCTTGAATTCGACGCTGGCAACGGTCTACGCCCAGAACGCGATTCCCGTCGCTGATGTTGCGGGGCTCTTTCACACCTACGACACGACGCCGGTCGATGTTGCGGGCCTGGGCACCGTGCCGGAGAACGTTGCACAAATCTGCGCCTTGACCTGGATGTGCCAGTCACCACCGTACGGACCGAACTTGCACCCCAACGATCAGGGGTATCAAGTCATCGCGAACGCTATCGCCACGGTCCTGCCGTCATAGGACGGCGCCACCCCTAGGGTTGCGCGGCTGACTCAGCCCTTCAAGGGCTGACCAAAGAGCGGTGCGAGTAGACACACGTTGGCGAGTCCAGCGATGAGCGGGACGAGGCCTATGACCGACAGGGTCACCCATCCGCCCCCGGCAATCAGACCGATCACGATTAGCGCGATGCCCGCCACAATTCTCAAAAGGCGACCAGTGGCTGATGACATGAACTGTGCAAACTTCATTGTTGCTCCTTGCCGTGTGGCTTGTTGCTTCCCTTTGACCCTTGAAATGGGCCCTACTACGACCGTACGCCCGTGGGGGTATAGGAGTTCTAAGGGCTTAGGTCACAACATCGCAACACGAAAAGATGCGCCCAAAAGGACGCGGTGAATGATGACGCTGAAGGCGCTCGGCCCCACGGGCCGGGCGATCTGACTCGTCGCTAGGCGTTCTCGCGCAGGGTGGCGATGCGTCGCATCAAGCCGCTCTTCTTGTTGGCGGCTTGGTTCTTGTGGATGACGCCCTTCGACGCCGCTTTGTCGATGCGCTTGATCGCAGCGCGAAGCGCGGTCTCTTCGTTCTCGGTACCAACCGCGGCGATGGCGGTCTTGGTGCGGGTGCGCAGCTCGGACTTCACGGCCTTATTGCGGTCGCGGTCGACGATGTTCTGCTTGTTACGCTTGATCTGGCTCTTGATGTTTGCCACGAAAAACCTCGTTATCAGTGCGCCGAAACGGTCCGGCGGGCTTGATAAGGCTAGCAGGCGCCGTCGCTCTCGTACTACTTCGCAGTGCGGGGCGCGGTGACGGGTAGCCTTTCTACATCGTGCCAACTCCCTCTTCGACCGTAGATTCCAGCAAAATCCGTAATTTTTCCATCATTTCTCACGTCGATCATGGCAAATCAACCCTCTCGGACCGGATCCTTGAGATAACGGGAGCGGTCGATCCACGGCTGATGCGAGCCCAGTACCTCGATTCGATGGATATCGAGCGTGAGCGCGGCATCACCATCAAGGCGCAGAACGTGCGCGTGCACTTCGCCGGTCATATCCTTCAATTGATCGACACGCCTGGTCACGTGGACTTCGGGTATGAAGTCTCTCGCTCCCTCGCGGCCTGCGAAGGAGCGGTGCTGCTCGTCGACGCTAGTCAAGGTATTCAAGCCCAGACACTCGCCAACTGTTATCAGGCGCTGGAGAACAATCTCGAGATCGTGGCGGTGCTCAACAAGATCGATCTGCCGGCTGCGGACCCCGAACGATGCAAGGAGGAGTTGGACCGCGTTCTGGGACTGCCCGCTAGTGAGATCCTTTCGATTTCGGCCAAGACGGGAGAAGGGGTGCCCGAACTGCTCCAGGCGGTGATTGATCGGATCCCCGCACCGAGCGGCGACCCCGACGCCGCGCTTCGCGCGCTGATCTTTGATTCTTACTACGACCAGTATCGCGGGGTGATCAGTTCGATCCGCATCATTGACGGCACCTTGCGCGACAATGTGAAGATCCGCATGATGCAGGCGGGCGAGAACCACGAGATTGAAGAGATCGGGATCCGCACTCCCGACATGGTGAGCGTTTCCCAACTCGGACCTGGTGAAGTCGGGTTCATCGTCGCAGGTATCAAAGACGTGGCCGGGGCGCGCTCGGGTGAGACCATCACCGAGGCGCAGCGTCCCGCGAGCGAAGCCCTTGACGGCTACCGTGACCCCAAACCAATGGTGTTCTGTGGGATCTATCCGATTGACGGTGACGACCTGGCTGACCTGCGCGATTCTCTCGACAAGTTGAAATTGAACGACGCGTCGATCACGTATGAACCGGAGTCCTCGCACGCGCTGGGCTTTGGGTT
>JAJXXA010000148.1 GCA_021781335.1 Actinomycetes bacterium | reverse complement strand
TGCCGGGCGCCGAGAGCCCGAAGGTGTCAATGCCGATCGCCTCGTCAACGTACTTCGTCCAACCTAATGTGGCGCCCGCTTCGAGCGCGACCGATGGAATGGAACGACGAAGGACCTCGCGACGGTACTCAACGGGTTGCTCGTCAAAACACCGCCAGCACGGCATCGCGACCACTCGGGTCAAAATCCCCTTTTTGGCCAACGTGTCACACGCGTCAAGACAGAGTGACACCTCCGAGCCGGTGCCAACGAGAGTGAACACCGCGTCAGCATTCTCGCGCACCACGTACCCACCGCGACGCGCATTGGACCGTGACGCACGAGCGTCATCACCCGACAGCACCGGCATGTCTTGACGAGAGAGCACGAGTGCCGTCGTCGCGGGCGTCTTGGCACTCAAGAAGCTCTCGACCAGATCAAGCGTCTCGTTGGCGTCCGACGGTCGAACGACGTGCAGTCGCGGCATGGCGCGAAGAGCCATCAAGTGTTCGACGGGCTGGTGCGTCGGCCCATCTTCTCCCACGCCGACCGAGTCGTGCGTGAACACGAACAATGCTCCGGCGTGACTCAACGCCGCCAGACGAAGCGCCGGTCGCATGTAGTCGCTGAAGACAAAGAATGTGGAACCCGCCGGACGAAAGCCGCCGTGAAGAGCTTGGCCAACCATCGTTGCGGCCATGGCGAACTCACGAATTCCGTAATGGATCTGGCGACCACCGGGATTCGAGTGCGCCTGCGCCGAGGAGTGGGCGAGGACAACGCCGGTGTTATCGGTGAGGTCGGCCGACCCTGCGGTGAGTCCCGTGGTCTGGGGCGCGAACACGTCCATCGCGCGTTGCATAGCCTTTCGCGTAGCGACGTTCTTTCCTTCGTCGAAAAGCTCGGGTCTCGTCACCATGACGCCCGCACCGTTCGTCGCCAATTGAGTGCTCATCGCACGTCCGAGCTCACCCGACGCGGCAACTCGTGCTTCCCAGTTCACCCGCTCTTGGCGAAGCGGCGCGAGATGCTCGACGAGTTCGCTCGGGAGCTCCGGGTCCAGATAGAAAGACTCGATCGGAACGCCGAGTACCCGCTTGGTCTCTTCGATGACTTCTGCGCTGAATGGAGAGCCGTGCGCTTCGCGCCGGTCCATCATTGCTCGAGACGGAAAGCCAATATGGGAACGCACAATGACGAGCGTTGGACGCTCCGTCTCTTCAATGGCGGCGCGCGCCGCCGCTTCAAGCGCGTCCAAATCGTTCGCACTTTCACCTACGTTGATGACCTGCCATCCGTAAGCCCTGAAGCGCATCTCGGGATCGTCGTGCAGCGCCAACTCGGTGGCCCCGTCGATCGTGATGTGGTTGTCGTCATAGAACACGGTGAGCCGGTCGAGTCCGAGTGAACCTGCGAGCGAGGCCGCCTCATGACTTATGCCTTCCTCCAGGCAACCGTCACCGGCGATGACCCAGGTTCGATGGTTCACCAAGTCCTCGCCATAATCGCTGCGCAAGATGCGTTCCGCCATCGCCATACCCACACCGTTAGCGATGCCCTGACCCAAGGGGCCCGTGGTCACCTCTACGGTTGCCGTGACCCCGTTCTCTGGGTGTCCGGGCGTTCGTGAATGGGCTTGACGAAATGACTCCAAATCCTCGCGTTGCACGTCGTAACCAAACGCGTGCGCCAATCCATATTGGAGGATCGAGGCGTGGCCACAACTCAGGATGAACCGATCACGGTCGCTCCACGATGGATCCGTCGGGTCATGACGCAAGATGCGCGAGAACAACATCACCCCCAACGGCGCGAGCGCCATCGCAGTTCCCGAGTGCCCGGAGTTGGCCTTTGCCGGGGCATCCATGGCGAGAGCAGAAATCTCGCGAATTGCCCGGCCCTCAAGTGGGGTCGCGCCAAGAAAGAGTTCGTCAGTCATGGTTACGACAGTAGTGAATTCAACAACGCTTTTGGCGCGAAAGCGAAGCTAGCCTTGGGCTATGTGGCTGCAAATCCCGCCTAATTGCGATTTGACCTTGGGCCTTCGTTGCCTCGACAAGTCCGAACCGGGGATCACAGTCTGGTCAATGCGCGTCGACGAACGATTCCTCAACCCGGCGGGCGTGATTCAAGGTGGCTTTCTCGCGGCCCTGCTCGACTCCGCCATGGGGGCATCTGCCGTCACGGGTGCGGGCACCGCTCGAAAGGTCACGGTGATGAATACCGAGATGAAGATCTCTTTTTTGCGTGCCGCAACCCTCGGCGACGAGCTGATCTGCACCGCGACAGTACTCAAGTCGGGTAGCGCCATCTCCTTTCTCGACGGGCGCATCGTGAACCAGCGCAACGAGCTGGTGGCCACGGGCAGTTCGTCCTACCTCATCAGGGAGCGGACTGAGTAGGCTGGAAACGTGAGGAATTCTCCGTGGCGACGTCTCCTTCGAGGAGCAAGCATTCAGCGAGACCTCGAAGAAATCCGTGACCTCTTCGTCAGGTACGTCAAAGAAGAGACGGTGCAACCCCTAAAAGACTTGGGGCGATTCATTCTCTGGGGAACGATCGGCAGTGTCTTCGTCGGCTTCGGCTTCGCAATGTTGCTCTTCGCAGCCCTACGCTTTCTCCAGGAGCAATTCCACGTGCTCGATGGGAGCCTGTCGTGGCTCCCGTATCTCATCGTGGTGGTCTTAGGTATTGCTGTGATGGCCCTTACCGCGTGGAGGATCGTTAGTGGGACGGCCAAGCGTCGCTTGAAGGCGACCAAGTGAGTGAACCTTCCGCGACACGGCGTGAACTCGAACGCTCGATCCGAGAACTGATCCCGGCGAGTCTCTCGCCTCAGAGCCCACTCGTGACACAAAAGTCCACAACCGCCGTTGCGGGTGTCGGTGGGCTGTTCACCGGCTACGTCTGGGGATGGATTCGAGGGCGACGTTCACGAAAAAAGAAGCGCCGTTGATGCTCCG
>JAJXXA010000139.1 GCA_021781335.1 Actinomycetes bacterium | reverse complement strand
ACGCCGCGAAGTTGGCGAGCGACTTGACGAGTCTCGAACTCGAAGAGGCGCAGTTGATCGAACGACGGGTGGCCCTTGACAACGCGCGCCTCGAGCTTGAAGCCAGTGAGGCGCGCTACGAAGAGACCTGGGGATCGACGTCGAGCCAAGGAGACGAGGCCGCCCTGCAGGCAGCGCGCGAGCGCATCCAACTCCTCGAGCGTTCGCTTGCGTCACTTCGCGAAAGCGAGCGCCGTGCCGCGAAGCGTCTCGAGGACGCGCGCACGAACCTCGATGCCGCGAGCGCTCAAAGAGAGGACGCGCTGGCCGCCGAGCTCACGGCGCGCGATGCAGTTCACAATGCGAGCGCGGAACGGCTCGAGGCCGAGCAGCGGGCGGAACAGGCTGAGCAGCTTCGAAGCGAGGCCGACGAGGCACTTCGCGAGGCGACCGACGTTGCGGCGCGCACGCAAGCACGTTCGGAGGCTTTGGCGAGAGCGCTCGACGAGCTCTCGGGCGCCGGGGGCAGGGCCATTATCGGCAAGCTGGATGGCGTCCTCGGGTCGTTCCTCGATCTGATTGAGGTCAACGAAGGATGGGAGCGAGCGGTCGAGTCCGCCGCCGGGGCGTCAGTCGGCGCGATGGTCGTTGATGGTCGCAAATCCGCGCGTGCGGCGCTCGAGGCGCTTCGTCGCGAAGGTGGCGCGGGACTGATCCTTCCAGTGGGCGAAGGTGTCGTCACCTCACCCGACACGCCAGCTGGCTGTACGGCGCTACGAAGCCTCGTTCGCGCGCGTCCCGGGGCGCCCGAACATGTGACGCGGGTACTCGATGCGTTGTTGCATCGAGCGTTCGTCGCCGATGACTGGGAGTCGGGCATCGAGGTGGCGGTCGCACATCCCGATCTCGTCATCGTCACGCGCGAAGGTGACCGATTCGCTTCTTCAGGTTGGCGCGTGGCGTCGGGCCGCGCGGTCGTGACACGTTCGACGGTCGAAGAAGCCCAGATGTTGGCCCAGCAAGCCCACGATGCAGTTGCGCCCATACGCGACGCACGAGCGAAGGCAGACCAAGCGGCCGTAGACGCTCGCCAGCGCCTCAATCGTTCGAGCACCGCATTAGCCCAGGCAGAAGCCGAGCTGCAGCGTCGAGAACGTGACATCGAACGCCTCGGCACCTTGGTGGCCGAGCTTTCTTCGAGCATTGAGTCACTGAGCACTGACGTCGCGGAGCTGGCGGTCCAGATCGTCACTCTCGATGAGGAACTGGCGATCCTCACGGCGCGCGTACCTGAGTTGGAACTCGCGGTGCGTGACGCGAGCGAGCGCAAACTGCGCATGGCCGAAGCGCGCTCGGCCCTCGAAGCGAAGAGGGGCGACGTGGGTCAGCTCGCCAATGCACTTTCACGCCGTGAGGCGGAGTTTGGTGAGCGGCGGCGACTCATCGAGCAACGACGTAGCGAGATCGAACAGCGACTCGAAGGCCGCTCGACTGAGCGGGCTGAAGCGGCGAGTCGTCGTGAGTCGCTTGAGTTCGATTTGCAGGCCCTCGAGCGGTTGGCGCTTCTCGTGGGTTACGCCGCGGAGGACATCCGAGCCTCGCAAGAAGCAATGGATTCAACGTATCGTGAGCAATTGGAGGCATCGCGCGCCAGTGCCGAGCGCCTCGAGGAAGTTCGCCAAGCCCGCAACGCCGCCGAAGCTCGACTGGGCGAGGTGGCCGAGGCCGTGCACCGGGGTGAGATCGAGCGCGCTGAACTCGCGGTGAAGGTCACGAATCTCTATGAGGTGATTCGCCGCGACCTAAACATTGAGCCGCACGAACTCGGGCCGGCGCTTCACGTCGAGCTCCCTGACGGGGTGAGCATCGAGCAGCGGGTGGGTGAGCTCGAAGCGCGGATCACTTCACTGGGGCCCATCAATCCCCTGGCGCTCGAGGAGTTGGCCGCTCTCGAGGAGCGTTACAAGGATCTCGACGCCCAGGTCAGTGATGTCAGAAACGCGCGACGAGAGCTCCAAGAAGTCCTTCGCGCGCTCGATGAAGAGATCATGCAAACCTTCTCGAGCGCAGTCGCGGACGTCAACGAGCATTTCTCCACCCTTATCGCGATGCTCTTTCCTGGCGGACAGGGTCGACTCATATTGACCGAGCCCGACGATCCTCTCAATACGGGAGTCGAGATTGAAGTACGCCCAATGGGCAGGAATGTTCGTCGCATCTCGCTATTGTCGGGTGGCGAACGTTCGATGGCGGCATTGGCGTTCCTCTTCGCGGTGTTTCGTTCACGGCCCTCGCCCTTCTACATGATGGACGAGGTCGAGGCGGCGCTCGACGACGTAAACCTTCAGCGGTTCCTATCGCTCGTCGATGAATTTCGTGACGAAGCGCAGCTGCTCATCGTGACGCACCAAAAGCGCACCATGGAAGCGGCCGACGCCCTCTACGGCGTCACGATGGTGCCCGGAGCGTCGTCCAAGGTCGTCAGTCAGCGCGTGAAGCGCACGAAGGAAGTCGAACCAGCGTGACCATTGTCATCATCGTCATCGCGCTGGTCGTGCTCGCTGCGCTGACTCTTATCGTCGTTCGCCGACGCCGCAACTCAGCTGCGCTCGTGAGCGCACCACGCGCGGCGATGCCCGAGGTGCTGGTGCACGAGGTGGCCGAGCGCCCACAGTTGCTCGACGACGTTCCCGTTCTCGAACAACGTCTGGGCGCGTCGAGGTCGATCTTCGACCGGGTGCGTTCAATGGTGGGTGCCGGTACCGTCAGCGCCGAACAACTTGATGTGGTCGAAGAGGTGCTGTTGCGTAGTGACGTAGGTGTCGCCACCACCACCGCGGTACTCGATGACCTGCGCGCGAATGGCGCACCCGAAGGGGTCGCGCACGCGGTTCGCACCGCGCTGCTCGGTGCGTTCGCACCTGAGCGCGAGGTCACCACGGTCGCCGAGCCCGGTCGAGTGCCGGTGTGGCTCTTCGTCGGGGTCAACGGCGTCGGCAAGACCACCACGATCGGCAAACTCGCCAAGCGTCATATCGACCAGGGGCGCTCGGTGGTGCTCGCCGCCGGCGATACCTTTCGTGCCGCAGCGTCAGAACAATTGCAGCAATGGGCCGATCGCACGGGTGCGGACATCGTGCGAGCCGCCGAAGGCGCCGATCCGGGGTCAGTGGTGCATGACGCCCTCGGTCGCGCCGCGGCACGCGGTGCGGACATTGTGCTCGCCGACACCGCCGGACGACGGGCGAACAGCACCAATCTCCTGGATGAATTGAGCAAGATCCGTCGGGTTGCAGACCGTGCCCCGGGCCAGGTCGTCGAGACTTTCATGGTGCTTGACGCCACGACCGGGCAGAACGCGCTCAGCCAAGCGCGAGAATTCCACGCGGCGGCGAACGTGACCGGCATCGTGCTCACCAAACTCGACGGGACCGCTCGCGGAGGCATTGTCGTAGCTATTGAGCGTGAATTGGGCATACCGGTCAAGTTCGTCGGGGTGGGCGAGGGGGTCGGGGACCTGATCATTTTCGAGCCCCGTGCCTTCGTCGATTCTCTCCTTGACACCTGACGGTAGCCTTCAAGCATCATGTTTGACGCCCTCAGTGAACGATTCGAACGATTAGGCACTTCGCTGCGATCTCGCGGACGACTGAGTGACGCGGATCTGGACGAGGCTCTCGGCGAAGTTCGATCGGCGTTGCTCGAAGCCGACGTTGAATTGGGAGTGGTTCGAGCCTTCTTAGAGGCAGTGCGAGTGCGCGTGAGTGGTGAGACGCTCAGCCAAAGCCTGACGCCGGGTCAACAAGTCATCAAGGCGGTGCACGAACAACTCGTCGAGGTGCTCGGCGGATCGCCTCTCAAGGTCACGTACGCGTCGCGTCCCCCGACCGTGATCCTGCTCGCCGGTCTCCAGGGTGCAGGCAAGACGACCACGGCGGCAAAATTGGCGCAGTGGTTCAAGCAGCAGGGTCGTCAGCCCTACCTGATCGCCGCCGACTTGCAGCGACCCGCGGCCGTCGAGCAATTGCGCGTGCTCGCTGGACAGATTGGCGTCGATGTCTTCAGCGAGGCCACTGATCCTGTAGAAGTTGCGCGAAAGGGCGTGCGCGAAGCCGAGCGTCTCGGGCGCGACGTTGTGATCATCGACACGGCGGGTCGCCTCGCCATCGATGAGGCGCTGATGCGTGAGGTGCGCTCGATAAGTGACGCAACCTCACCGCACTACACCTTTCTCGTGATCGACGCCGTTACCGGTCAAGACGCCGTCTTGACGGCCCGCTCGTTCCACGAAACACTGGCGCTGACGGGAATTATCGTCACCAAACTTGACTACGATGCGCGAGGCGGTGCGGTACTGTCCGCGCGCGGTGTCGTAGGTCGCCCGGTGGTCTTTGCCTCGACGGGTGAGAAACTCGCAGACTTCGACCTCTTTCACCCTGACCGGATGGCGTCGCGCATCCTCGGCATGGGCGACATGTTGTCGCTCATCGAGCAGGCCGAGCGCACCATGGATCCAAGCGTGGTCGCCGAATCCGCCGGTCGGATGATGAGCGGTACCTTCACGCTCGACGATTTCATGACCCAACTCAATCAGGTGCGCAAAATGGGCTCGCTGGGCGGTCTTATGCGCCTGGTGCCGGGTGTCACCAAAGAGATGCGCAACGCCGCATCGAACGTTGACGACGGAGAGCTGAACAAGATCGAGGCGATCGTGCGCTCGATGACCCCGCGAGAACGACGCGAGCCTTCGATCATCGATGGTTCTCGAAGGACACGGATCGCGAAGGGCTCGGGCACCACGGTCAATGCGGTCAATCAACTCCTGAAGCAATTTGGCGAGATGCGAAAGATGATGAAGCAGATGAGCGGCGGAGGCATGCCGAACCTGCCCGGTGGGATGGGTCGCATGGCCCAAGCTGCCGCCAAGGCGAGTGCGCGACGCGGGGGAGAGTTGCCGCCGGGCTTTGAGGCCCTCGGGGCCGGGATGAACGCGGCGGCGCCCGTTGTGCGCGGCGGTGGCGGAAAAAACAAGAAGAAGAAGGGTGGGAGGGTCACACCCCCCAAACAACGCTAAACTTTGACGCTCGGGTATATCGCCCAGTTCTGGTGGACCAGAACAAAAGATTTGAAGGGAATTTCGTCGTGGCTGTGAAACTTCGTTTGGTGCGTATGGGAAAAAAGAAGCAACCGACCTATCGCGTCGTTGCGGCCGAGAGTCGTCGTGCCCGATCGGGTGCGTTCTTGGAGATCGTCGGCACCTATCAACCTCGCGGCATCTCTGCCGCAGAGCCAGAGACCGTGTTCTCAATCGACAACGACAAGGTCGTCCACTGGCTCCAGCACGGCGCCCAGCCAACCGAGCGTGTCGCTAAATTGCTCCAGAAGAGCGGCGCCCTCGACGCGTTCGAAGCCGCCAAGGCCGCAAAGGTCGCCAAGTGAGCGACGTGCACGACGAGTACGTCGCCGGCGACATCAACACCATTGACGACGATGAGTTCGACGAGATCGAAGAGACCTACGAGAGCGGACAAGACGCGGTGACCGCGACTGCCGCGCTCGAGTTCATCGCGAAGTCACTCGCCGAGGACCCGAACGCCGTGTCGGTTGAAGTGAGCGAGCGTCAAGGCAAAGTCGTGCTGTCACTGAGCGTTGGACCGAGCGACATGGGCCGGATCATCGGACGTCGTGGACGCACCGCACAAGCCATTCGCGCGCTCGTGGGCGCAGCGGGTGCGCGAGATGGTGTGACCACGTCTGTCGACATCGTCGACTAGTGCCGAGCGCCGACGAGCGCCCAACGCTCGAAGTCGGACGAATCGTCAAAGCTCACGGACTACGCGGGCAGGTAATTGTCGACCTTTGGACCGACCGGTCCGAACGCCTGGCGCCGGGCACTGAACTCATCACTGACAGGGGTCCCATCGTCGTGGTGGCCGCCGCCGCGCACCAGGATCGTTACATCGTTACCTTTGACCTGATCCAAAGTCGAGAGGATGCAGAACAGTGGCGTGGCGTGGTGTTGAGCGCTCCGCGCATTGACGACGAGGACGTGATCTGGATCGATCAACTGTTCGATGCCGAAGTGTACGACGCACACGGGGTCCTACACGGCATCGTCGTCGACGTCGAGTCGAATCCCGCGAGCGACATCCTCGTCCTGGACAGCGGAGCGCTCGTGCCGCTCACGTTCGTGACCAACGTCGACGCGAATGTGAGGGTGGACGTTGACGTCCCCGAGGGACTTTTCGAGTGAGCCTGCGCGTCGATGTCCTGACCCTCTTTCCAGACGCGGTGGCGCACTACGCCACGACATCGATTCTCGGTCGAGCGAGTGAACGTGGCGTGTGGCAACTGCACGTGCACGACTTTCGAGAGGCGACCGACGACCCGCATCGAAGTGTCGACGACACGCCCTTCGGGGGCGGAGCGGGGATGGTGCTGCGCGCCGAACCAATTCTTCGCACACTTGACGCAGCACCGGGCCTCGCTCGTCCAGTGATCGCCTTGACGCCTTCGGGGCGTCGATTCGACCAGGCGCTCGCCCGCGAACTCGCGGCGCTCGACGGATTCACGTTGCTCTGTGGGCGTTACGAAGGCTTCGACCAGCGCGTGTTGGACCTAGCGGTCGACATGGAGATATCGCTGGGCGACTTCGTCCTCGCGGGCGGGGAGTTGGCGGCCCTCTGCGTCATTGAGGCCGTGGTTCGCCTCCGACCAGGGGCGTTGGGAAACGACGAATCGAGCGTCGAGGAGTCTTTCAGCGATGGGCTCCTCGAATACCCTCATTTCACGAAGCCCGCGGTCGTTCGCGGTCTCGAAGTGCCCGAGATCCTGCGTTCGGGTGACCACGCGCGCATTGCACGCTGGCGCCACGCCCAGGCCTTACGAGCGACGATCGAGCGACGACCTGACCTTATCGAAGCTCGAGGCGGCTTGAGCGAGCAGGACCGTAAAATCCTTGAGGAATTCGACCTTCTGGAAGATCCCCGCCGGAGCGGCTAAACTTCTAAAGCCTTAGTGATCCGAAAGGGACCGCTCTCATGAATCCGACCGACCTTATTGACCGCGACTCGCTTCGCGACGACATTCCTTCTTTCCGCACCGGCGACACCTTGAAGGTGCACGTACGCGTCGTCGAAGGCACGCGCGAGCGCGTGCAGATCTTCCACGGCGTCGTCATTCGCCGTCAAGGTTCTGGCCTGCAAGAGACGTTCACCGTGCGAAAGGTGAGCTTCGGGGTCGGTGTGGAGCGTACGTTCCCGGTACACACCCCTACGATCGCCAAGATCGAGGTTGAGTCCTACGGTGATGTGCGCCGAGCCAAGCTGTACTACCTCCGTGATCTGCGTGGAAAGGCCGCAAAGATCAAGGAGCTCCGCGTCACCGAGCGTCCGTAGCCAATTTTGGGCGAAGAAGAACTCGACGACTACGAGTCCACTCTCGAACTCGCTTTGGTCCAAGAGTACAAAGCCGTGGTTGGCATGTTCGACTTCGCGGTGGAGACCGATCGTCGCTTCTATCTCGCCAATTCTGTGTCCGTAGAGGTCCGCTCTAGCGGTACACCAACCCTGCTCGAGGTGAATCTCCACGACGCGTGGGTGTGGGACATGTATCGTGCCGCCCGATTCGTGCCGTCGGTGCGGGTTCTCACCTTTAGAGACGTCAATATTGAGCGTCTCCCCAAAGAAGACCTCCAGCCATAGTCGTGTCACTCCTTCGACTTTCCGCTGCGCGCGATGTCATGGAGCAGGTCCCACAATTCGTGAGCGAGCTTCGAGATCCGGTGCTGCTCGACTGCACCGACGCCGATACTGTTATCTGTGCAGCGGCACTCAAAGAGAACTGGACTCGCCCGATCGGCGTGTGGCTTGAGGTAACACTCGGATATTCGGCTCAAATGTGCGCACGAGACGTCAAGACCCTTAGCTGGCTCGTTGCTCTGGACAACGTCGTAGTGAGCGCGCGATCAGATGCCCGAGCGCACGCTGAGGTCGTGCGGGCGTTACTCACCAATGACGAGGTGAACTTCTCCAATGATGTCGCAACGCTCGTCGGCGCGTACAACCGCCCAGCCCCCGCGCACACGCTTCGCGTCTGGAGTAGCGATGCGAATACCCTCGAGAGCAACGGACTGGTGCTCTCGCTTGGCGCAGTGACGCACGACCAACTGGGCGTGCTGACGTCCTACGAGTGAAATCTATTCAGGCTGCATAGCGATGCGGTCGGGGCGGATCCTCACCGTCACTCGCACCTCACCCTCACGGCGAAGTGGGTAGGAGTCGAGGTCCATATATTTCTTCGCGAAACGGTCAATCACTTCATCGGCGCCGTCTGTGGTGAAGGTCACCACGGTGCCGCGCACCGCAATGCAGTCGTAAGCGTTGTCGGGGTCGGTCAACGAGACCGCTACGCGCGGATCCGACGCGAGATTGCGGGCCTTGGCTCGGCCGAGGGCGGTGTTGATGACGATGTCGTCGCCGTCCAGTTCACACCAGACCGGCGTCACGTACGGCGCGCCGTCGGCGCCCAGCGAGGCAACGTGCGCGAGGACCTTCTTGGCGAAGATGGCGCGAGACTTTTCGGAGAATGTTGTGGTCATGGTGTCCTCGTAGGTGGTGGTCGAATCAGAACTAGTTTTACTGTAGTGAGACGTAGTCAATGCCCGTGCGGGGAAGCGCATCGATCCCCGGGTGACGCGACCCACTACACGCCGTTGGCTGCGGCTTTAGTCGTGAGCTGATCAAAGCGACAGTCCCGAGGTCGCGGTGGCAAATTGAAGATAGGTAGTAGAGAGGAAACCATGAGCAAAGTCCGTATCGAGTCCGACACGATGGGTGACATCGAGGTCCCCGCCGACCGGTACTGGGGCGCCCAGACCGAGCGGAGTCTTCACCACTTCGCCATTGGCGACCAGACCATGCCCGTGGCGCTGTTACGAGCCTTCGGGGTCCTCAAACTCGCCTCGGCGCAGGTGAACAATGCGTTGGGCAAGCTCGACGACGAGCGTGCGTCTCTCATCGAGCAGGCGGCCAAGGAAGTCATCTCTGGGGCGTTGCTCGACGAGTTCCCCCTGCGCATCTGGCAGACCGGTTCGGGCACCCAAACCAACATGAACGTGAATGAAGTCATCTCCAATCGGGCCATCGAGCTCGCGGGTGGCGAGCGTGGGAGCAAGGTCCCCGTCCATCCCAATGACCACGTCAACATGTCCCAGTCCTCGAACGACACCTTCCCGACGGCCATGCACATCGCGGCGGTGATGGAGATCACCGACCGTTTGATCCCGTCCCTGCAGCGCCTGCGCGACGCCCTCGACGCGAAGGCGCGCGCGTATGAAGGGGTCACCAAGATCGGTCGCACGCACCTTATGGATGCGGTGCCACTCACGTTGGGCCAGGAGTTCTCGGGCTACGTGTCCCAACTCGACGCCGACCTCGATCGTCTTCGTTTGGTGCTAGGGGGACTCTACGAATTGGCTGCCGGAGGCACGGCAGTAGGTACCGGACTCAACACGCACCCCGAGTTCGGCGAGCGCGTCGCGGCGGCGATCGCGCAGTTGACGGGAAAACCCTTTGTCACCGCCCCCAACAAGTTCGCCGCATTGGCGGCGCACGACGCCCTGGTCTTCGCGCACGGCGCCATCAAGACCACCGCCACCAGTCTGATCAAGATTGCTGACGACCTGCGCTGGCTCGGATCGGGCCCACGGTCGGGTCTGGGGGAGCTGCAGCTGCCCGAGAACGAGCCGGGAAGTTCCATCATGCCCGGTAAGGTCAACCCCACCCAGTCCGAGGCGATGATCATGGTCTCGATACAGGTCTTCGCCAACGACACCGCCGTCGCGATGGCGGGTTCACGAGGCAACTTGGAACTCAACGTGTGCAAGCCCGTGATCATCCACAACTTCTGCAATTCGATTGACTTGCTGACCGACGCGTGTGACCGATTCCGAGAATTCTGCGTCGAGGGTCTGGAACCGGACTACGAGCAGATCAGTCATCACCTGAACAACTCGCTCATGCTCGTCACCGCGCTCAATCCCATCATTGGTTACGACAAGGCCGCCAAGGTCGCCAAGAAAGCGCACAAGGAGCGCACAACACTGCGCGAAGCCGCGCTGAGCCTGGGATTCCTGAGCGCCGAGGAGTTCGATCGAGCGGTCGTGCCCGAGGACATGACCCACCCGTGACGCGACCCGCTCGTCTGGCGCATGCGGCTCTAGACGAGTGGTTGTCTCGTCATACGGCGTGGACCCTCGTCGAAGGACATCTGGTCCGCGAGGTGCACACGCCTGACTATCGAAGTGGCGCGGCGCTCGTGCACGACCAGGTGGACCTCGCCGAACGTCTCGATCATCACGCACTGTTGACGCTTGGATACCGCGAACTTCGAGTTGAGGTGTGGACCCACGACCGTCAAGGTATTACGCAACTCGATCTCGAGTACGCCGAGGGATTCGACGAGCTGGTTGCTCGCGCTCTCGACGGGCGCTAAGTCGCTACGTCGGCGTCGCCACAGTCTCGAATGGCGGCCATCGCGGGCTGACGCGTCGTGGCCGTCCACGACTCGACACATGCGACCAACTAGGCGGGACTTAATTGACGGGAAGGTTCCAGAGCGCCATCCAGCGCGAGAGATCCTTTTCCATCGGCAAGTCGTTCTCGAGAAAGGATTTGACTCTCAACTCGAGCTCGTTGTCACGCTGGGTGGCGCTCGTGGGCGCGAACGGATAGAACGTTCCTTGCTTGAGCAGATAGACCATGCGCACCGACCCTTCGCCGGGCGGGTTCTTCGCCACGAAGCCGAAGACGGCGCACAAGAGCCGGGGCCCCAGCCCATTCTCGACAAGTGAGGTGTTGGCACCGTGGATCCTGGTCACGAGGCTCTCGATGTCGACGTCGTCGATGACGAGCCATTTGAAGCCGAATTCGTCAGTCGTGAGCTGAACCTTGCCGTCCGCCTCGTCGAAGTTCAAGAGATCGAGAATCTCGGCGTCTGAGGTGATGGTCGACTCGCCGCTACCGGCCTTGAAGCACAGACCGGCGTGACCCGAGCAGACGAGGTCGAGTTGAGTGTCGAGGGTCAGCGCCGCGGACGGCAAGGCGAAGAGATTATCGAGCTTCGGTGCGACTTGTTTCGTACGCCCGAAGAGCGCATCACGAAAGCCCACTAGCCGTTGAGCTGGCGCTCGAGCTTGTTCAACTGGTCGAGGCGCTTCTCGAGTGAGGGGTGCGTCGAGAAGATTGAGGCGGCGCTGCCACCCGAGAGTGCGGGGGCGAAGAAGAACGCGTTCATGCCTTCGGCCTTTCGAAGGTCGGTGCGCGGAATGCGACCGATATCACCTGTGATGTGTACGAGCGCGCTGGCGAGGACGCTGGGCTTGCCGATAAGGATCGCGCCCGATCGGTCTGCGGCGAGTTCACGGTAGCGCGAGAGGGCCATCGTCAAGAGGTAGGCGATCACGTAGATGACGAGTGACGCGACCCACGTGATCATTTCGATGAGGACGACATTCTGCCCGTCGCGGCTTCGTCCGCCACCTGAGAGCATCGCACTCCACATGGCCATGCGGCTCACGAGACCAGCGAGCATGCCCACGCCCGACGCAATGGTCATGACCGCCACGTCACGATGCGCCACGTGGCTGAGCTCGTGCGCGAGGACCGCTTCGAGCTCCTCGTCACTCAATCGGTGCATCAATCCGCGCGTCGCACATATCACGGCGTGCTTGGGGCTACGTCCGGTGGCGAAGGCGTTGGGGATGTCGACCTCGGCGACGCCGACGCGAGGCTTCTCCATGTTCGCGAGCAGACACAAGCGGTCGACGATCTCGTGGAGCTTGGGCTCTTGGGCGGGCGTCACCTCGTGCGCGTTCATTGAGAACATCGCAATCTTGTCCGAGAAGTAGAACTGCGAAAAGAGCAGCGCGCCCGCGATGACGATGACAATGCCGAATGAGACACCCACTCGGATCA
>JAJXXA010000062.1 GCA_021781335.1 Actinomycetes bacterium | reverse complement strand
CCATAGTTGTTAGAGCACCTCGTCACCATCACTGGCAACGCGAACGTGCGATGGTACGCCAGCGCCGCAAGGTCCGAGCCCGCCTTGCTCGACGAATACGGAGAGTTCGGTTCAAGCACGTGATCCTCGCGCCACGATCCCTCGGGGATCGTCCCGTAGACCTCATCAGTCGACACGTGCACGAATCGCTCGACACCACCGCGACGAGCGCTCTCGAGCAACTGCTGGGTGCCCAGCACGTTGGTCTCAAAAAAGGCTCTCGCGCCAGTGATCGAACGGTCGACGTGGCTCTCGGCGGCGAAGTGCACGACCGCGTGCGCACCCGAAAGGAGCTCGTCGGCGATGTCGGCGTCGAGGATTGACGCCTCCACGAAACGCACGCGCGCGTCGCGCAGCGCCTCATCCATGTTCTCGCGCCGCCCCGAGTAGGTGAGAGCGTCGAATAGCACGATCTCGTCATAATTGAGTCGATCTGCCTGCTCGAGGAAGAGTTCGACGAAGCGCGAGCCAATGAACCCGGCCGCCCCCGTTATCACTACGCGCATAGAACTACCTCGGCCTTTAGTAAGGGGTTAGTGGACTTCTATACTAATGGAGTGAAGGGAATCATTCTGGCCGGCGGCAGTGGCACCCGGCTGTACCCGATCACTCGCGCCGTCTCAAAGCAGTTGCTGCCGATCTACGACAAGCCAATGATCTATTACCCCCTCAGTACCCTCATGCTGAGTGGCCTTCGTGAGATCTTGCTCATCACGACCCCACACGATCAGGACGCGTTCATTCGCCTGCTCGGTGACGGTTCGCAGTTCGGTATCTCGATCTCTTACGTGGTCCAAGAGGCGCCGAACGGTCTGGCCGAAGCGCTCATCTTGGGAGAGCCCTTCCTCGATGGGGACAAGTGCGCACTCATCCTTGGCGACAACCTCTTCTATGGACCGGGCCTAGGTACCCATCTGCAACAGAACACAAGCGTTGAGGGTGCACTCATCTTCGCGTATCAGGTCGGCGATCCGTCCGCGTACGGCGTAGTCGAGTTCGACAGTGATGGGCGGGTCATCTCTATCGAAGAGAAGCCCAAGGTTCCAAAGAGCAGTTACGCCGTACCGGGGATCTACTTCTATGACGAGAAGGCCTCAGCGATGGCGCACCAGCTCACCCCAAGTGAACGCGGCGAACTCGAGATCACGGCACTCAACAACGCGTACCTCGAAAAGGGTGAACTTCGCGTCGAGGTGTTGTCGCGCGCGACGACCTGGCTCGACACCGGTACCCACGAGTCACTGTACGAAGCAGGCGGCCTCATTCGCACCCTTCAGCACCGCAACGGCATGCGCATTGGCGACGTGGAGCAGATAGGTCGCGACCAGGGCTGGGTCTGACACCTGGGCGTCGCCGCACGCGACGTACATCGGTTCAGGGCGTCTTCAACGTGGCGTCGAACTCATCCACGAGTCGAACGAAGCGGTCCTGATCTACGAGGTGCGGGTAATGACCGAAACCCTCCCATCGCTCTACACGCGCATCCATCACCAACGCACGCAGCCACTCGTCGTAGTCCTCGCCTGGTTCGGTCCCGTGCAGCGAGAGGTAGGGCACCTCAATCGCGCTGGCGAGCGCGCCCACCATCGCGTCAAGTTCCTTCGCGTCGAGGTCCAGTACAGCGCTCCACACGCCGAGCACCACCTGTTGATCGGCGCGGCGCAGTGACTGCAGTCTCAACCACTCCTGCTCGCCCAGTTCACCGCGCATACCTTCAAAGATCGCGTTGATCACGCCTTGGAACGTCGCATCGTCTCCGCGGAGCATGGCTTCGACGCTGCGCAGCGACTCGCGAAAGTCGCCAAGGCGTAGCGACTGGTCGACATTGATGACTCCTCGTGAGGAGTACATGGCGGCGTAGGCACTCACGACCGTGCCACCGAGGGAATGTCCGATCAGTAGCGGCTCGTCCAGTGCCAGTGCGTCAAGGACGTCATGGACGTCAGAGGCCATGGTGAGGATATCGAATGGCGACTGCGCCAGCGACGCGCCGTGTCCGCGCAGATCGACCGCCAGCACATCGTGGGAATCCGCGAGTCGCTGGACGAGCGGGTCCCACGACCGCTTCGATTCAGTGATGCCGTGTACCAGTACCACCACGCTTCCGTGGCCAGTGCGCTCGAAATCGATCATCAGGACGTTCTAGCACCGTGCCAATCGACATTGCTCAGTCAATCTCGCAGATCAGCTCAATCTCCACAGGTATGTCAAAGGGCAGCTCCGCCACACCAACGGCGCTACGAGCGTGTCGTCCACGCTCGACGCCAAACACCTCGACCAGGAGGTCTGAGCACCCGTCAATCACCTCGGGTGTGCGGGTAAAGCCCGGCGAGCAATTGACCATGCCAAAAACCTTCACGATCCGCGCCACTCGATCAAGGGTCCCGAGTTCACTTCGAAGCGTGGCGAGCAGACCCATGCCCGTCACGCGAGACGCCTCGTACGCCTGCTCTAGCGAGAACGCGTCGCCCACCTTGCCGCGCAGCAACGTGCCGTTCGCTAGCGCGGGACCGTGCCCCGAGACGAATAGGAGACGACCAGACGCGACCGCCACTTGATAATTGGCGACGGGACTGGGGGCGTCGGCCAGTGTGATGCCGAGTTCAAGAAGTCGCGCTTCTGCTCCCATACCCACCCCGTTCGAGTGCACACACCGTACTAGAACGTTGCGTCGACACGAAGTCCCTCGTCACCCGATGAGGGTCAAGATGTGGATAGCATCGATTCACGGTGGGGGCCGAGCGTTAGCTTTCCCCACGAAAGTGGGATACGGCTCTATGAATGAATTCCAAGAATGGGCGCGAAGCACATATCGCCAGTCCGGGATCGACGTCAATGAAGACGACTTGGAGCTGATCGAGTTGGTCTACTCGAGTGCACTACGCCAGCTCGACGCACTTGACCACATCGACCTCGAAAAGTTCCCCGCGCTCGGTGTCGACCTTCGCCACGCACCCAAGACGTCATGACCCATCCCCAAGACTGGACATTGCGAGCGCAGGCGGAGGCGGTTCGAAAGGGCGACCTCAGCGCCAAGGAACTACTCGAGTCCACCCTCGAACGGCTCAAAGCGCGTGACGCCGCGCTCAATTCCACACCGGTGATCTTTGAAGAGGAGAGTCGAACGGCACTCCACGATGCACCTGCGGGACCACTGCACGGCGTCCCGATCACCGTGAAAGACATGTTCGCCCTGCCGTGGCGCGCGGCACGCAACGGTACCCACTTCGAGTTGATTCGCGCCAGCGCCAGTGGCCCGTTTCGCCATCTTCGCGACGCGGGCGCAGTCGTTGTGGGCGTCGCCAACCAGCACGAACTCGGCATGGGTTCGACGGGCACCGAGTCGGCCTACGGTGCGATGCACAATCCCTGGAGCATGGACCGATGTGCGGGGGGTTCATCGGGTGGCAGCGCCGCGGGGGTCTCCGCTCGTCTGATCGCGGGCAGCCTTGGAAGCGACAGTGGCGGTTCGACGCGCATTCCCGCCTCCTACTGCGGCGTCGTTGGCCTGAAGATCACCTACGGCGCAGTCCCCTACGACGGCTACTTCGGCAACTCGACCACCTTCAGCGCCCCCGGTCTGCTCGCGCGCGATGGTGGCGATGCGCGCATCCTCGCGTCCGCACTGCTCAAACGACCGCTCAGCGCGCAAAGCGGAAGCGGACTGCGCATCGGCATCGTGCGCGACCCGTACTGGGACGACGCCGACCCCCAGGTCGCCGATATCTGCGAGCGCGCGATGCGAGACGCGGGGTGGCACGTCAGTGCCGTCCACGTGGAGAACGTGGAATTGGCTCACGCGGCGTACTTGGGCAGGATCGTCGCCGAGGTGGGGTTGCTCTCAAATGAACTCCTCGCTTCGCTGAGTCAACCAACGAGAGCCCTCGTGCTGGCGGGGATGCTGTCACCCGCACGCTTCGTGCCGCGCGCTGACCGTGTTCGATCGGCAATTCGTACCTCGCTCGCGAAGATGCTCCAGGTCGTTGACTTCGTGGCGTGGCCCTCGACGCCGACCTGTGCGCCCGCGCTGGACGATCCGTGGGTGACGTTGCCCTCGGGTCGTACCACCGCTGATCTGTCCAACATCAGACAATCGTGTTTGGCCAACTTGAGTGGGGTCCCGAGCATTTCGATACCGGTCGGCGTGAACAGTGCGGGGTTGCCGATTGGACTGCAGTTGATCGCGCCCTGGGGCAACGAATCTCGACTCCTCGACGCCGCGGAGCATCTCGAACGCTCCAACGACCGGGCCTACGTCGATATGGTGCCAGCGTTCGCACGCTGAGAGACGATCAGACTCTGGCCGGCGTGAGCCCACGCCTCGCCTAAAGTGTCTCTAACTTCCACAACTAGGAGACATCTATGTCAACCGTTGCTGTCGCACGTCAACCACGGACGGTACTCGCCGACGTGGTCTCCAAGACCTTGCTCGCCGACATCATCCTCATCGCGGGAGCGGCGGCACTCGTGGGGCTGCTCGCGCAAGTCTCGATCCCACTCTCATTCACACCAGTGCCGATCACGGGTCAGACGTTGGGCGTCCTGCTCGCCGGCTCCGCGTTGGGCCTGCGTCGAGCGAGTCTCGCGATGAGCCTCTACGTTGTCGCGGGTGTGGCCGGCGTCCCGTGGTTCGCGGGCCACTCGCACGGCTATCCCACCGCGACGTTCGGCTACCTGGTCGGCTTCGTGCTCGCCGGCTCCTTTCTTGGCTACCTCGCTTCGCGTGGTAACGACCGCACGATTGTTCGCGCAGCCCTTTCCATGGTTGCGGGCGAACTCGTGATCTACGCGGTGGCCGTTCCGTGGCTGGCGTTCGATCTGCACGTGTCGATCGCTAAGGCGCTCACACTCGGCATGACACCCTTCATCGCGGGCGACCTCATCAAAGCGGGTCTCGCCGGACTCGCGCTTCCCTCAGCGTGGCGCCTCGTCGACAAGGTGACCAAGAAGTAGCGAAAGATCGCGCGACCTGGGCGTCACGAATCGCGAAATCCCAATAGGTGCGCTTCGGCGCCGTGGATGAGCCGTTTGTGCGTGCCGAGCGTCTTTCGATCGAGGGTCGCGTATCGCTCAGCGATGCCCAGGGCCTGCTCGAGCAGCTCGTCCTCACTCGCGAGTCCCTCGACGATGCCGCGAGTGTGGGCTTCGGGCCCCGTGAAGCGGTGCGCAGTCGTTGCCGCGAACACGGCGGTCGCACGCGGTAACCGATTGGCCAGGATCGACCACAGTCTCTCGTCGAGCGCGAGGCCGATCTCGGCCTCGTTCATGCACCAATATCCCCGGTCCGCGCGCATGATCCGCTGATCGAACGCGCACGAGAGCAGGGCCCCGCCCGCAAAGGTGTGGCCGTTGAGCGCCGCGACGGTGTACGCGGGAAAGACCAGCAAGCGCCCGATGGTGCGGTTCATCTCGTCAAGCGTGGAGGAGAATTCGACGGGGTCACTCCCGAAGCGCTCCAGGTCCAAACCATTACAGAAGAACTTGCCCTCTCCGGTGAGCACGAGCGCGAGTGGCCCGCTTTGGGCTTGGAGCCCGTCGAGGATCGAATTGATCCGCTGGAGCGAATCGAGGTTGATCCGGTTCTCCCCAGCGTTCCAGCGAACCAGCGCGACCGCACCCTCGTGACTGACTGAAATCTCCATTACCGGAGCATACGGCGCGAGCGTAACTCGCTAGTAAGTTGTGGACCGTGAGTGACAACACCCAGCCAACACCTGAACCAGACGTCTCAGCCGAGAACCCCATCTCTGAACATTGGGTGTGGGTCGGTCCGCACCGACCACCGTGTCCACGAGTTCTCTTCGAACACATGACGAGTGACTGGGAGGTCGCTGCGCCGAGCAGCGACGTGCACCCCGCCGCGACATTCAGCGCCGAACGACGACGACGACTCGGCGAACACTTCACCGGCAAGACGCTGGTGATCCCGACGGGCAATCCCAAGGTCCGCGCGAACGACACGGACTACCCGTTTCGCGCAGGCACCGATTTCTTCTACCTCACCGGCTGCAGCGAGCCCGACGCGGTACTCGTCATCTCGCCCAGCGCCGCCGGACCGCGCTCGACGCTCTACGTGCCAGCTCGGCGCGACCACCACACCCACGAGTTCTTCACCGACGCGCGCTACGGCGAGCTCTGGGTCGGACCGCGCCTCGGGGTAGAAGAGGCGGCGATCTACTTCGCGATCGAGACCGCACCCCTCGAGTATCTGGCGAAGGATCTCGAGTCGCTCGCGGCCACCGACGTCGTGACGCTGCGTGGGTTCGACGCGCACGTCGACTCGCTCACGAGCCCCCACATCGACGACGCACAACTCGCCGTCGTTTTGAGCGAGCACCGCCTCGTCAAAGACGACTTCGAAATTGCCCAACTCCAACTCGCGATCTCGCACACCGTGAAGGGTTTCGAAGACGTGGTTCGCGCATTGCCCGCCGCACAGGGTCGCGGCGAGCGGGTCATCGAGGGCATCTTCAATCTGCGCGCACGCGTGGAGGGCAATGACGTCGGCTACAGCACCATCGCCGCGAGCGGCGCGCACGCGACGATCCTGCACTGGACTCGCAACGACGGCATCGTGCGCAGCGGCGACATGCTGCTGCTCGACGCCGGCGTCGAGTGCCACAACCTCTACACCGCCGACGTCACGCGCACCATGCCCATCAACGGCACCTTCTCACCCGCGCAGCGCCGTATCTACGAATTGGTGCTGCGCGCGCAAGAGGCCGGCATCGCCGCCGTGCGACCCGGCGTCCCCTTCATGGCGGCGAACGACGCGGCGATGCAGGTACTCGCGCAAGGCCTCTTCGAGCTTGGCATCTTGAAAGAAGAACCGACTACGGCTTTGCGACGTGACCGCCAACTTCATCGGCGTTACACGCTGCACGGAGTGAGCCACATGCTCGGCATCGACGTGCACGACTGTGCGAATGCTCGAAACGATGTCTATCAAGGCAATCTTGAAGAGGGCTACGTCCTCACCGTCGAGCCCGGTCTCTACTTTCAGGCGAACGACCTCAGTGTGCCCGAAGAGTACCGCGGTATCGGCGTGCGCATCGAAGACGACATCCTCGTGACCGCGTCGGGCGCGAAGAACCTCTCGAGCGCACTGCCGCGCGAGCCCGATGACGTGGAGGCCTGGATGAGCGAGTTGTGGTCGCGCGGACCGGTCAACCTCGGACTGAACTAGCCGAGAATTCTGAGCGGCAGGTGGCGGGGCCCACGGACTTGACCCTGAGCCCACGTGACGACCTTGGACGAGTCCAGTTCGAACTTCGCGTAGCGCGCGATGAACTCCTCGATCGCCACGCGTAGCTCGAGGCGGGCCAAGTTGGAACCGACACATCGGTGGATACCCAGACCGAAGGCGGCGTGACGATTGAGGGCGCGGTCGATGACGAATGTGTCGGCGGCGTCAAAAGCGGCAGGATCTCGGTTGGCGGCGGGAAATCCCAAGAGGATCCAGTCGTCCTTCTTCATGGGGCATCCCGCGAATTCCATGTCATCTTTCACGAGGCGCGCCATCGTCACCGGCGCGTAGAAGCGCAGGAATTCTTCGATCGCGAGTGGCATCAGGTCAGGCTCGTTGACGAGACGACCCAGATCCTCGGGGTGGGTGGCGAGATGCCACAGTGATGCGCCGATAGCCGACCACGTCGTGTCGATGCCCGCAATCAAGATGAGCACCATTGTCCCGCGCACGTGTTCGGGCGAGAGCTTGGCCCCAGCGACCTCCACGTTCAAGAGGTAACTCGTCAGGTCGTCTCTCGGATGTGCGACGTGATCGGCGATCTGTTGGTCGAAGTACTCGGCCATCGGCACGAAGAGCGGTGCGCGGTCCTCGGGGCTCAAATCGATCAGGTCGAGCACGACGTGCACGAAGTCGCGAAAGATCTCGCCGTCCTCGGCGGGAAAGCCGAGCATGTGCGCGATGACCCCCGGTGGGATGTACTGGGCGTACTGCGAAGCGGCGTCGATGAAGCTCTCGCCGTTCAACTCGTCGAGATGCTTACGGCACAGTGCCCTGATCTGCGGCTCGAGCGCGTTGATGGGGCCTGGCGCGAACGCGGGCAACAAGAGTCGACGTGCGATCGCGTGAAAGGGCGGGTCCGACGTGATCGGCGGCGCACCACCAATGGGCGCCGGTGGAGCGCCTTCGGGGTACTTGTTATTCGTCACCACGACGAGGCGACTCGTGAAGTGCTCGGTATCGTTCGCGATCGCCGACACGACGTCGTGGGTCGTGGGAAACCATCCGCCCCCGTATCGCTCGGTGTGGGCAACGGGGCATCGCTCGCGCAGGTCCTGCCAGATCGGATACGGGTCCTCGACCCATCGCGGATCAGTGTGGTCCCAATCCGTTGCGAAATCGACTACTGGCTTCTTGTCGGTCATCCGCCCCCCAGCGTGAACACGAGTGCGTCTCGCCCTAGGTGAGAATTCGTAGTGGCAGGTTGCGCGGTCCACGAATCTGCCCCTGCGCCCAGGTGACGGCACTCGGATCGGCGAGCTCGAAACGGGGGTAGCGCTTGATGAATTCTTCAATGGCGACACGAAGTTCTAGGCGCGCCAAGTTCGAGCCCGCGCACCGGTGTATGCCGAGTCCGAAGGCCACGTGTCGGTTCTCCGCACGGTCGATGATGAACTTGTCGGCGTCTTCAAACACCGCCGGGTCTCGATTCGCCGCCGGAAAGCCGAGCAGGATCCAGTCGTCTTGTTTCATGGGACAGCCCAGATACTCCATGTCGTGCTTCACGAGGCGCGCCATGGTGACCGGTGCGTAGAAGCGCAGGAACTCCTCTATCGCCACGGGCATCAGGTCAGGTTCGTTGACCAGTCGCTTGAGGTCCTCGGGGTGGCTGGCGAGATGCCAGAGCGACGCGCCGATGGCCGACCACGTGGTGTCGATCCCCGCGACGAGCGTGAGCACCATCGTGCCAAAGATGTGCTCGTCCGCGAGCTTCTGTCCGGCGATGTCCACGTTCAATAGATAGGTCGTCAGATCGTCGCGCGGATTCTCGCGGTGGTCTTCGATCTGCTTGATGAAGTACTCCTCGATGGGTGCGAACTCCTCGATGCGCTGCTCTTCGGGGTGATCCACGCCTTCAACGATGATGTGGGCGAACTCTCGAAAGAGGTCTTCGTCGTCCTCGGGAAAGCCGAGCATGTGCTTGATGACGCCCGGTGGGATGTACTGGGCGTACTGCGCACCACCGTTCACGATCTCGTGATCGCCGAGTTGGTCCAAGAGGCGCTGACAGAGCGCCCTGATCTGCGGCTCGAGCGCGTTGATGGGACCTGGCGCGAACGCCGGGAGCAACAAGCGACGCGCGATGGCGTGAAACGGCGGGTCCGACGTGATGGGTGGCGCGACACCGATCGGTGCGGGCAATGCGTCCTCCCCTGGTCGACCGTTACCGAGGATCACCGTTCGACTGGTGAAGTTCTCGGTGTCCTTGGCGATCGTCGAGACGCCTTCGTGAGTGGCGGGGAACCAACCTCCGCCGTAGCGATTCGTATGGGCAACGGGACAACGCGAGCGCAAGTCGTCCCAAATCGGATAAGGGTCCGCAACCCACTGGGGATCAGTGTGGTCCCAATCGGTCGCGAAATCTGTGACAGGAGGCTTGGTGTCCACGACTACTCCTCGATGAAGATGGCGTGCTCGGGGCAATTCGATTGAGCGAGCCGCGCCAATGACAGCGTCTCTTCGTTCAACGTCCCGTCGCCGATGACGACACCGTTGCCCAACTCGTCGAAGTCAAAGATGCTCGGGGCGATTGAAAAACAACGGCCCTGTCCCTGACATATCTCTGTATCGATTGATACCCGCACGACCCCTCCTTCGTGATGATAAGGAGACCCTACTACCCAGTAAGTCTCTACAGAGCGAGTGTGCGCGCCCGCCAACCCGTCGCGTTCGCGAAGTGCAGCGCGATCAGTCGGGCCGTCTCGTCCGCCACCGCCAACTGCCCCACCGACAGCGCGAAGTCGTGCCAAAAATCTGGGAATTCCCGTACCCGCACGTGCTCGAGACCGAGGGCCGCGACACGTCGGGCGTCAGGTGCCAAAAGGTCGTCGCCCCCGCCCACGATCAGCGTCGAGGGGAGGTTGTGCCAATTCCCCCGCAGGGGTGACACCTCGGGATTGGCCCGGTCGTCCCCGGCGTAGGCCCTGGCACAGGCGTCGAGCCACTCGGGTGACAACAACGGGTCGCGCGACACGAGCTCGTTGTCACGGCCCCACTCGACCGAGAGGTCCAGCCAGGGCGACACCAGCGCCAAGGACCGCACGTTGTGGCGGTCACGCTGCATCGCCGCAACGAGTGCGCCGGCTCCCGCGGAGTCGCCCAGCGCCACGACCGTTCGTCCTTCGAGGCTTCGAAGCACCATCTCGACGTCATCGACGGCCGCGGGCGCCGGGTGCTCGGGGGCCAAGCGGTAATTGACACTGAGGACCTCGGCGTCGAATGTCGCCGCCAGATAGGAGCACAGCCCGTGGCCCATCTGGCTCGACCCCACGCAGTACCCGCCACCGTGGACGTAGACGATCCTTCGACTCTTCTCCACGCGAAGTGGTGTCATCCGTTCACACGCGACGCCGCCGATATTCACGCTCTCGACACCGACATCGAAGAGGGGGCGCGTGCCCATCAACGCCGCGCGCAGTCGCGAACGTTGCTTGGACCACGTCACATCAGGGTTGAACACGAGGCGACGAACGCTTCGAAGGCCCATTCGCTGGACGTGAGGCGAGATCCGTACGCTCAAATCTCTCAGGTGTCGATCTCTTCGCGGCTGATGCCGAGGAAATAGAGCACGGCGTCGAGGTACGGCACCGAGAGCGCCGCGTCGGCGTGTTCACGCACGACGGGTTTGGCGTTGAACGCGATACCGAGACCCGCTACCGAGATCATGTCGATGTCGTTCGCCCCGTCCCCCACCGCCACGGTCTGCTCGAGTGGGACGCCCACTTCACTCGCGAAGCGCTCGAGGGCGCGGGCTTTGGCGGCTCGATCGACGATGGGACCGCCGAGGCGACCCGTCAGCTTCCCATCGACGATCTCGAGCACGTTCGCCTCGAGGTAGTCAACGTGCAACTCGGCGAGCAAGGGCGCCAATACCTCGACGAACCCTCCTGACACCACCGCGGGCACGTACCCCAATCGGTGCAGCGTACGCAAGAGCGTGCGAGCCCCTGCGGTGAGCGTCAATTTCGCGCGGACTTCGTCGATGACCGTCTCAGGGAGTCCCTTCAAGAGCGCCACCCTGCGCCGAAGTGATTCGGCGAAGTCGATCTCTCCCGCCATCGCCGCTTCAGTGATCTTGGAGACCTCCTGCGCGCACCCGCACGCATCGGCGAGCAGATCGATCACCTCGTTCTTCAACAACGTCGAATCCGCGTCCATCACCACCAAGTGCTTCGCGCGACGGTGCAGGCCCGCGCGTTGGACCGCAAGGTCGAGGCCCGCCTCCTTCGCCACGGGCGTCAACGCTTCGCGCAACCCGCTCTTCGCATTACAGCGCACCACGAGTTCGTAGCAGTCAACGGGATACGTCGCTAAGTGCACGATGCGTTCACACGTCGCATCATCATCGGCGATGGCGCGAAAGACGCTGTTGAGTTGTTCGGCGCTGATCGACGGTGCGAGCAGGGTCACGAGCAGGCGCCCACCGTGCACGACCTCGCTCGGTGTGGCCCGTTCGACCGTCGCGCTGATACCGCGACCTTCGATGTCATGAGCGCGCAGCGCCGCACGTATCGCGTCGGGGCCGAGCGTATCCTCGATCACCACCTCGGCGCAGAGCACCAAAGCCCCGCGGATCGTGATCTGTCCCACGTCGATCAGTTGTGCGTCCTGGGCGCTCAGCGACGACAAGGCGGCGAACAACTCGGCCCCCACGCCCACGCGGTCCGGGCCGCTCACCGTGACCAGATACGCCGATTTTGCCATGCCAAGAGCGTAGAGCCTCGAGCGACACCGCTTGAGTGACGCCGCATCGCGACCTAGTCGAATCGCTCCGT
>JAJXXA010000152.1 GCA_021781335.1 Actinomycetes bacterium | reverse complement strand
CTCTGCCACGACTTGGAGGTGAGGCCACCCGGGTAGCCCGAGTGGTGGTACGCGAAGTTCTGGGCGGCCTTGTTGGCGGTGACGACGACCTTGTCGGCGTTGATGATGATGACGAAGTCACCGGTGTCGACGTGGGGCGCGAAGTAGGTGCGGTGCTTACCTCGTAGCAACGACGCGGCGACCGTGGCGACTCGACCGAGCACGAGGCCCTCGGCGTCGATGACGCGCCACTCGCGCGTGATGTCATTCATCTTCGGTGTGTAGGTACGCACAGTTCTTCCTTCAGCGATCTTTAGGACGGTCACCGTAATGGGACTCCTAAGGGACTCTCTACCTTACAAAACCTGAGGGCCCTCCGGCAAATTGGTCATATCCGACCCCGACCAGGCTCAGCCCCCGCGCCGGTGCCGGCGGGGGCAGATGGGCGCGCTCAGTGCTCTCAAGCCTTTGTTTTACTGTGGTTTCGGGCAATTTGCCCTGACCGATGCTCACCATGGTCGAGGTCAGACAGCGCACCATGTTGTGACAGAAGGATTGGGCTCGAATGGTGAGGCGAACGACCGGTGCGTTGTCCGGGCTCATCCCCCACTGGTCTTCAATGCGCTCCCACTTCGCACTCATGACGTGGCGCAGCAGCGCCTCGCCGGGCGCAGCATTGGTCGGGCGGCGACAGAATGCGCGAAAATCGTGGGTGCCCAGGACCGCGTCAGCGGCGCGTTGCATCGCCGTCAGATCGAGTGGGCCCTCGACACTCCAGGACCAGACGTCATTGAAGGCGAGCGCCGGTGGCGTTGATTCGAGTACCAGATACCGGTATTCGCGCCACAATGCCGAGAAGCGCGCGTGAAAGTCGTCGCTCACGGGTCGGGCTCGCATGATGCGCACCTGTCCGCGCAGTTGCTTGTTGAGTGAACGCATCAGGCGTTCGGGGTCGGGTCCGCGGTGTCGGGCGAACAGGCGCGTCGGTAGGTCGACGTGCACGACCTGGGCGAATGCGTGCACCCCGGTATCGGTGCGTCCGGCGCCCACGATCTGGGGTTCCTCATCCATGCGTAGCGTGCTCGCAATGGTCGAACGCAGTAGTCCGACCACGGTCGTGAACTCGGGCTGGTACGCGAAGCCGTTCAGTCCGTTGCCGTCGTACGCGAGGTCAAGCCTCCACCGCTGGGTGGGGGCGTCTGAGTGATCAGACGAACTCAATGCGCGCCATCGGAGCGTTGTCGCCCTGGCGCGGTCCGAGCTTCAAGATGCGCGTGTAGCCACCAGGACGCTCGGTGTAACGAGGTGCGATCTCCGTGAACAGCTTGTGGGTCATGTCCTTGTCGCGAATGAACGCAACGACGCGACGCTGCGCGTGGACTGATCCTTCGGGAGAGTTCTTCGCGGCGGTGACGACTTTTTCGACAATGGGTCGAAGGGCCTTGGCCTTGGCTTCGGTGGTGACAATGGACTCGGCCGCGATCATCGACGCGACGAGGTTGCCCATCATCGCCTTCTGGTGGGCGCTGTCGCCGCCGAATCGCTTGCCCTTGGTAGGTGTGCCACGCATTGTTAGTCCTCGATCCGCAGTGAGAGACCGCGCTCGTCGAGGCGGTCGGTGACGTCCTTCAGCGAAGTGGCGCCGAAGTTGGTGATCGAAGTGAGGTCACGCTCGGTCGCGTTGACGAGCTGGGCGACCGTGTTGATACCAGCGCGCTTCAGGCAGTTACGCGAACGCTCGGTAAGGCCGAGCTCTTCGATACGGATGTCGAGCTCGCTCGCGGCCGCCTGGGCGGTACCGACGTCGCCGAGCTCCAACGAGGGGGCCTCTTCGTCAAAGCTGCCGATGAGGCTCACAAGTGAGCCGAGGGTCTTGCCGGCTGAGGCGAGCGCCTCGCGTGGGCTGATCGATCCGTCGGTCTCGATGTCGATCACCAGACGGTCGAAGTCCTTGGACTGCTCGACGCGCACCGGCTCGATCTCGAAACTGACCCGGCGAACGGGGGTGAAGATCGCGTCCAGCGGGATGACGCCGATGGTCGATGAACCCTTGTTGCCTTCAGCGCCGACGTAGCCCTTGCCTCGCTCGACGGTCAACTCGAAGGTGAGAGCGGCCTTGGCACTCGTGAGGTACGCGAGGTGCAGATCGCTGTTCAAGATCTCCACGTCCGCGGTCGTCGAGAGGTCGGCGGCGGTGACGGGGCCCTCGCCGCGCTTGTCCAAGCGCAACGTGACGGGCTCATCAGAGTGCACGACCAGCAAGAGGTCCTTCAGGTTGAGACAGATGTCCTGCACGTCTTCCTTCACGCCCTCGATGACACCGAATTCGTGCAACACGGCGTCGAACTTGACACGTGTGGCGGCGGCGCCGGGGATCGAGGACAGAAGGGTACGGCGAAGCGAGTTACCAAGGGTGTGGCCAAAACCGGGGTCGAGTGGCCCGATGCCGAATGACTGCTGGTTGTTGACCTCGTCGCCGAGGGCTTCGATGGTTGGTCGCTGGATGATCAACATGGGGACTCCTTACGAGTGCTGAGAATTACGTTTACTTCGAGTACAGCTCGACGATGAGCTGCTCGTGGATTGATTCGTCGATCTGCTCACGCTGGGGAACGACGCGCACGGTGACGTTGAAGCCGTTCTCGGTTACCTCGAGCCAGCCCGGCACCGTGCGGTCCAGGACGTCCAGGTTGCGCTTCACGTTGAAGTTCTCGCGGGTCACGTTCTTAAGACCGATGACCTCACCGGGACGAACGCGGTACGAGGGGATCGTGACGCGCTTGCCGTTCACGGTGACGTGACCGTGGCGCACGAACTGACGCGCCTGCGAACGCGAGGCGCCCCAACCCGCGCGGTACGCGACGTTGTCAAGGCGCAGTTCGAGGAACTGCAGCAGGTTGGTACCGGTCATGCCGGGACGACGACTCGCCTCTTCGTAGAGGTTGCGGAACTGCTTCTCCAAGAGTCCGTAGATTCGACGGGCCTTCTGCTTCTCTCGAAGCTGGGTCAAGTACTCAGATCCCTGAC
>JAJXXA010000033.1 GCA_021781335.1 Actinomycetes bacterium | reverse complement strand
TTCATTTCAAACACCTCAATCGTCCCGTCACTCACCTCTTCGGCGGTTCGCGCGGTGCCACCTTCGTCGTGGTCGCGGTGCTGACGACCCTCGCCGCACCACTCATGGAGGAATGGTTCTTTCGAGGAGTCCTCTTTCGCGCGCTCGAGGCGGGGATGTCGCGCTTCATGGCTCGTGCGGGCACTGCGCTCGCGGTGATCGTGAGCGCGGTCCTCTTCGCACTCGCGCACGCTGAACCGCTTCAATTCGCTGGTCTCGCCGCGCTCGGAGTGGTGCTGGCGGTCCTCGTCACCCGGACCCAGCGGCTCACGCCGAGCGTGATCACCCACGTCTCGTTCAATGCGGTCGCCATGGTGTCGCTGCTTCTACAGAGGGCTGGTCATTGATGATCGCGTGGCTGCGTCGGCACTACAGCACGGTCGGTCTGCTCGACGCGGCGGTGATACTGGTCGTGATCTATATCACGGTGTGGTCCCTGCACCCGTCGCTCATCTTCTCGTCGAGTCTGATCACGGGCGGCGACACGGGCGCGCATCTCGCGCTCCCGGCGTACCTGAAGACCACGGGCGACATCTTCAATCTCACACCGTGGTATCCGGGCTGGTTCGCCGGCATGCCCGCCTACACCTACTACTTCGTTCTGCCCGACGTGCTCGCGACGCTCGCGAGCTACGTGATCAACTTCGCCGTGGCGATGAAGCTTGCGACGATCCTTGGCTCTTTGTTGATGCCCATCACGGCCTACGTCATGGGACGACTGTTTCGAGCGCCGCGACCGATTCCCGCGGCGTTGGCGATTGCCACCCTGCCGTTCTTGTTCGATGCGTCTTTCACGATCGACGGCGGGAATCTCTTCTCGACCATGGCGGGGGAGTACGCTTTCTCCCTCTCTCTCGCGCTGAGCCTCTTGACGATCGGGCTCTTCGCTCGTGGGGTGCGAACCGGTCGTGGGTACTGGCTCGCGGCCCTCAGTCTGAGCGCCACGTTGGCGTCACACGTGCTGCCCTGGATGTTCGCAATCGCGGCCACGGGAGTCCTCGTCGTCTTTGAACTGTTGGCTCGCCGTGGCCTTGGTGATCCGACTGATCGCGATATGGTGCGTGGCGACTACGCGCGTCCCCTGCGATTCGCGGCGGGCGCGGGACTCATGTCCCTCGCCCTGAGCGCGTGGTGGCTGACGACGTTCATCACCACCCAGAACTTCACGAACTCAATGGGGTACACCAATGACAACGTGAGCACGCTCCAACAGATCTTTGCCCAACTCGGTTGGTATGTCCGAAACCCAACGACGGGCGTCCTCGGTCCCGGCGGAGACCGTTGGGTCATCATTCTCGCGGGTGTGGCGATTGTCGTTGCGTTCATTGTGCGAGATCGACTGGGGATGGTGTTGGCTTCGCTCACCATCTTGTCGCTCCTGGCCTACGCCTATGCCCCTCAGAGTGTCTTGTGGAATGAACGCTTCGTTCCGTTCTGGTTCATCACCATCCACCTCATTGCGGGGTGGCTCTTCGGGTACGCGCTGTCGCGGTGGGTGCGAAGACGCCCACGAGAACCTCGAGCCGCCGTCGAGGTGGCGCCCGATCACCTGACCTACGGCGAGGCCACGCCCGAGGACGCAAGTCCTTCTTTCGATGACGGGGCCTCCGACGCCGCTCTCGAGGGCCACGGTGACGAGGTCGCCGTGGGGTCGCTCGATGCGCTCGGGGGCGACGGCGCACGCAGTGAGCGACGCACCGTCAGGGCCACGCTGACCGTGGCTCTGCTCGGGCTCTTGTCAACGGTTCCCGGGCTCATCCCGTCATTCGCGAATGACTTGCACCTGAACACGACGGGGAACCAGGTTTCGAGTTGGGCGGCGTGGAACTACTCGGGCTACCAGGGCAAGGCCGCGTGGCCCGAGTACAGGAATCTCATCGACACCATGACCAGTGTGTCCACCCGCTACGGGTGCGGTCGCGCCATGTGGGAGTACAGCGGGAGCGGCGCCACGAACGAGAACCGCTTCGGCAGCCCCATGGCACTGATGCTCCTGCCCTACTGGACCAACAACTGCGTGGATTCAATGGAGGGACTCTTCTTCGAGTCCTCACCCACCGCTCCCTACCATTTCTTGGACCAAGCCGAACTGAGCGTCGCGCCGAGCGACCCCCAGAGTGGTCTGCCCTACGGGTCGCTCAATGTCTTTCAGGGCGTGCGCCATCTTCAGATGCTCGGCGTCAAGTACTACATCGCGTTCTCGCCGGCCGCCATCTCCGAGGCGGACGCCGACCCCGCACTGCGACTCGTGGCCACCACCCCGCACTGGCCGGTGCCCGACGTGACGTGGCACGTGTATCTCATAAAGAACAGTCCCATGGTGCAATCGCTCGCGCACACCCCCAACGTCGTCGCGGGCGTGTCGAGTCGCGTGGGGTGGCTCAATGCCAACACGTGGTGGTGGGTGACCAACAGCGCGTGGAAGGTGCCCATCGCCGCGAGCGGTCCCGCGTCGTGGCCTCACGTTGCGACGACTAACGCCATGAGGACCTCGCCGACACTCCCACCGGTCCACGTCAGCGCGTTGAAGGTCGGCACCCAGTCGCTCTCATTCCACGTCGATCGAATCGGCGTACCGATGCTGGTGAAGATCTCGTACTTCCCTCGATGGCACGTGACCGGAGCGAGTGGACCGTATCGCGTGAGTCCCAATCTCATGGTCGTCATCCCAACGTCCAAGGACGTCACACTCAACTACACCAGTACGCCCGCGTTGCTGTGGGGCAACGTGGTGAGTGACGTCGCGGTGTTCGCGGGACTGGTTAGCGTCTGGCTCTACTTCAAGAGGCGAAGAAATCTAGCCCGGTAGAGTGAGGGTCGTGGACAGTCGCGCAATATTCAAGGCCTATGACATTCGAGGCACGTACCCCGATCAACTCGACGAAGATATCGCGCGGGCCGTGGGTTCAGCGTTCGCGACCTTCGTCAACGCACCTCGGATCGTGGTGGCGCGTGACATGCGCCCATCGGGTGAGGCCCTGAGCATGGCCTTCGCGTACGGTGCGCGCTCGGTCGGGGTGCAGGTCATCGACCTCGGTCTCGCCTCGACGGACTTTCTCTATTTCGCATCGGGCTACCTTGACGCGCCCGGGGCCATGTTCACCGCGTCGCACAACCCCGCCCAGTACAACGGCATCAAACTGTGCTTCGCGGGCGCCAAACCCGTGGGGAGCGAGACTGGTCTGGCCCAGATTGAGCAGATGACGAGCGAGTATCTGCGAGAGCCGGCGACGGGTGACCTCGCCGCCCTCGAGCCGCGCGATCTGATGAGCGAATGGGTGCGCCACGTACATTCCTTCGTCGATCTCGATGCGCTGCGTCCGCTCAAGATAGTCGCCGACACCGCGAATGGCATGGGTGGCTTCATCGCCCCGAAGATATTCGACGGCCTGCCCTTTGACGTCGAGATCATGTATCAAGAACTCGACGGTACGTTTCCACATCATCCCGCCGATCCGCTCAATCCCGAGAATCTTCGCGACTTGCAGGCCCGGGTCCTCGAGGTTGGTGCCGATATCGGCCTCGCATTCGACGGTGATGCGGATCGAGTGTTTCTCATCGACGAGAAGGCCCAGCCCATCAGTGGTTCGACCACTACGGCGATGGTCGCCTCGGCAATGCTCAAGCGCAATCCCGGAGCAACAATCCTCTACAACTTGATCTGTTCCAAGTCGGTGCCCGAGGTCATCACCGAGGCGGGTGGTGTGCCCCTTCGAACCAGGGTCGGACACAGTTACATCAAACAGACTATGGCCGAGACCAACGCGGTCTTCGGGGGCGAGCACTCGGGGCACTACTACTATCGGGACAATTACCGAGCGGACTCTGGAATCATCACCGCACTCATTGTGCTCGAACTCTTGAGCGGCTCGGCGCAACCGATGTCGCAACTCGCGAAACCGTTCAAGAGATTCGCCGCATCGGGAGAAATCAACACCGAAGTCACCGATCCCGCGGGGGTCGTTGCGGATTTAACACGTCGTCTGCGAGACCAGGGCGTTGATGTCGATGAGCTCGATGGACTCACCGCAGATTTTCACAGCTGGTGGTTCAATCTGCGTCCTTCGAACACCGAGCCGCTACTACGGTTGAATGTCGAGGCTCCCGACGACGTGACGTGTCACGAACGGGTGCAAGAGGTGCTCACCATGATCAAAGGAGCCTAGGACGATGGCGCTGGACAGTTTTCTACTCGAGTTGCTCGAGGACCCCGTCGATCATGGGCCGCTGCTCTACCTCGAGGGCGACCAGGTGCTGTACAACCCGCGTCGGCGCGTTGCCTATCAGGTGCTCGACTCGATTCCGGTGTTGTTGCCTGATGAATCGTCGCCGGTCAGCGACGAACGTCATGACGCGTATACGAAAGATCCGTCAGCGCGCTCGACGGGCAAGGCGTCCTGAGCTTCAGTCCAGTCGTTCGACGATCATGGCCATGCCTTGACCGCCGCCGACACACATTGTCTCCATGCCAATGCGCTTGCCCGAGTCCTCGAGCGAGTTGAGCAGCGTGGTCATGATGCGTGCACCGGTCATGCCAAACGGGTGACCCAGCGCAATCGCGCCGCCACGAATGTTCAGCTTGTCAATCGAGATACCCAAGTGCTTGGCCGAGGGGAGGACCTGCGCGGCGAACGCCTCGTTGATCTCAACGAGGTCTATGTCGTCAATGGTCATCCCGGCACGCTTCATTGCCTGGCGACACGCTTCGACCGGGCCGAGACCCATGATCTCGGGATTGAGTCCCGAGACGCCACTCGCGATGATTCGTGCGAGCGGCTTGATACCGAGCTCTCGGGCGCGGGTGTCGCTCATCACGATCACCGCCGCGGCGCCGTCGTTGAGGGGACAGGCATTGCCCGCGGTGACGGTGCCGCCTTCACGGAACACGGGTTGCAGGGTCGAGAGCTTTTCCAAGGTGGTACCGGCGCGCGGGCCATCGTCTTTTGAGACCACCGTCCCGTCGGGCAACGTCACGGGGATGATCTCGCGCTCGAAGAATCCGTTGGCCTGGTGGGCGACGGCGAGTTCCTGGCTACGGACGGCGAATTCGTCCATTTCTAGACGAGACACATTCTCGAATTCGGCGACGTTCTCCGCGGTCTGGCCCATTGCGATGTAGATGTCGGGTAGGCCCGGTTGGGGCGTCCACGGCTCACCTACCTTCTCCGATCGACTGGCGGTGCGTGCGAGTGCGTCGGCGAAGAGTGGATTCATGGCTTTGCCACTGTCCGACGCACCGGCGGCGAAACGAGATACCGTCTCGACGCCCGCGGCGATGAAGACGTCACCCTCGCCGGCACGTATGGCGTGCGCCGCCATGCGAATGGTCTGGAGCGATGACGAGCAGTACCTGTTCACCGTGACGCCAGGGACATTGTCCATTCCGGCGAGCAGGGCGGTGACCCGAGCGATGTTAAAGCCCGCCTCGCCCGCTGGCTGCCCGCACCCGAGCAGGAGGTCTTCGACACTGTGGGGGTCGAGTTGGGGGAGCTTCGCTAACACCTCTCGCACCACGTGCGCGGCAAGGTCGTCGGGACGCATGTCGACCAGTGACCCTTTGAAGGCGCGCCCGATTGGGGTGCGTCCGGTGGCGACGATGACGGCTTCGGGCATTGGATCCTCCTCTTGGTTACTGCAAGGTAACTCAGTGGAGCATAGTGAATCGCGCGAGCTCGCGTGCGAAGTTAGGCAGTACCCAGCGGGCCGGCGTCGTCAAAGCCCTGTCGTACACCTTGTCCAGCGCGGCGCTCGAGTTGCTCGGGTTCGAACAACATCCAGTACGCGTTGCGCGCGTGCTTACGAGAGCGGTTCTCGAACACCGAGGCGAGCACCGCGGGGTCGTCGGCTTCATCTTCGTGGACGAAGACCTCAAGGATCGGTGTCGAGGTGAGGAGTTGCGCTTGCATGATGCCGAGCGCCGCCTCGTGGGCGCACTGCTTGTCGATCGGGGCCGAGCCGGGCATGCCGAGGGCCACGACGATGTCGCACCCGTTCTTTTCAATGAGGTTCTTCGCGGCAACGGCGAGGTCCTTGAACCCGGGGACAGTTCTTGAGACGACACTGAAGCGCTTGTTGTAGCCCGGGCACTCAGCCAATTCGGCGCGCGCGGCTGCACCCATGTCGTAACGGGCGAACATGGTGTCGACGACGCCGATCTTGAGCTTCTTGCGCGATTTGGTCTTCTTGGCCATGAGACTCCGTTCAACAGTCCTTCCAGTGTAGAGAACGCGGCGAGCTGTTCGTTCTCGTGGGCGAGCTCAGCGCGGCGCGAGGCCCTCGACAGCGTCGCTCAACTCAACGCCATAGGGGATGACCGCGAGGGTCGGCATCTGGACCCCGGCCTCGATGTAGCGCGCGACGTGCTCGCGGCAGGCTTCGTAGGAACCGTGGATGATCAGTTCGTCGACGACGTCGTCGGGGATGACCTCGTTGGCGCGTTTGCGGTCACCTTCGGCCCAGGCATCCCACATGGGTTGGAGCCTCTCGCCGCGTCCGAGCCACCGGTGGAATTCTGCGTAGGTCGGCACTGTGAGATATGACGAGATCATCCTTCTCGCGATGAATCGTGCCGCGTCGGCGTCTTTAGTTGGAATCACGAAGAGCCGAGCGGCGATCATCTTGTCGAGACCGACTTCAGCGCGGCACGCGGCTACGTCCGAGGCGGCGAGCCAGTTGAGGATTGCGCCGTCGCCCTCGCGACCGGCGAGTCGCAGCATGCCGGGTCGAAGTGCGCCGAGCAGTAGTGGGGGGCGTTCGAGCACTGGGCGCGAGAGTTTGAACCCGTGCACCTCGAAAGTCTCGAACACCTCGTCGATCTTCTCGCCCGCGAGCGCCTTTTTCACGAAGCGAAGTACGTCACGCGTATGGGCGAAGGGTCGCTCGTACTCAATGCCGTTCCAGCGCTCGACGACCGGCAGGCTCGACGCGCCGAGTCCCATTATGAAGCGACCCTGCGCCACTTCGGCGAGCGCGGCGATACTCATCGCCATTAGGCCGGGACCGCGCGTGAAGACCGGTGTGACCGCGACGCCCACGTTGAGCCGAGACTCCCACGCCGCACAAAGCGTGAGCGGGGTGAAGCCGTCGGCCCCATCGACTTCCGATGACCAGACGTCGGTGTACCCGAGATCGGCGAGCCGGTGAAACCATTGCTTGTGCTGCGGGAGTGAAACGCCATCGAAGGGGATCGTGATGCCGTAGTGAGTGGTCATACTCTCAGTGTTTCAGAAAGGGCGACGGCGCGCCTACTCAACGCAGGTAGTCTCCGCCGTGCGCCTCGGGCACCTTGAATCCACGGCGTTCGAGGTCGTGGACCCAGCGGTTGACGATCGTCTCGAGCACCGCGACGCGAGCGAAGTGTTTGTTCTCGGCCGCGATCAGGTCCCAGTGGGCGTGGGCGTGGTCGGTCAACTCGATCATGTCCTTGACCGCACTGAGGTACGCCGGGCGTTTCTCACGATTACGCCAGTCGTCGGGGGTGAGCTTCCACTGCTTGAGAGGGTCACTCGCACGATCATCAAAACGGCGCAGTTGCTCGCGTTCAGAGATGTGCAGCCACAGCTTGATGATCGTGACGCCGTCGTTGACGAGCATGCGCTCGAATTCGACGATCTCAGTCGCCGAGGACGTGACGGTCGCCATGTCGATGAGCCCCTCGACGCGCTCTACGAGCATTCGCCCGTACCAAGACCGGTCGTAGACCGTCATCTCGCCGCGTCCGGGGAGCGATTCCTGGAAGCGCCAGAGGAAGTGATGACGACTCTCCTCCTCGTTGGGAGCGGCTATCGGCACGACGCGCACGTGACGTGGGTCCAGGCTCGCGGTGAGCCGGCGGATGGCACCTCCCTTGCCCGCGGCGTCGAAGCCCTCGAAGAGCACGAGCAGTCCCGGACCCTGAACCGCTGGTTCGAGGAGGCCTCCGGTGAAGAGTCGCAGTTGGGTCAGACGCCGTTGGGCAACTTGGATACGCGCCTCGGAGTCGTCGTGACTCATTGATTGGTTCAGGTCGAGGTTCTCAAGACGGTTCGACATAATCGTCACGGTACTCCACCGCGCGCCCGAGTCGGCGCGGACGGCTACTTGGTCGAACGCCAGCGCTGGAGTGCTATGAAGGTCCACACTCCCTCGACGACCCCGAAGGGCCACGCGCCACTCAGGAAGCCGTACGTGCTCGACAGCGCGCACCCGACGGCGAACAATGCAACGAAGTGGCGACCGCGCGATTCCATGGCGTACATGATCATCATGAAACTGACGGCGATGACGCCAAAGAGTGTCACGCTCATTGCTTCAAATTAACGCTTGTGGCGCGGACGGGCCGCAGGCATTCGTTCGCGTATCCACGAGTAGACGAGGAAGAGGCCGGCGAGCACTGCGGCGAGCAGTGCGTAACGCACGTGCGGTGGTGAGAACGAATAGGTGACGGTAGACGTTCCTGCGGGCACCGCAATGCTCTGGTAGGCAATGTCGGAAGTGGTGATCGGCACTTGCTTGCCGTTCACGAACGCGTGCCACCCGTTCATGACCAGCTCGGTGCGTATCAGGGTGGAACCTGCCGTCGGACACGACACGGTCGCCGAATTGTTCGAGTTGCTGGTGACCGTGCACGATGAGGAGGTCGTGGAGAAGAACGCTCGAGGATGCGGGAGCTCGTAGATGGTCACGATGTCGTCGTGAAAGACCTGGATGACCCCAAGTTTGGTGAGCGCGGGCAAGATCACGACCGCGCTGGGCGCGACCAGGTACTTAACCGACGCGTCCTCGTAGGCCGAGAGGTGTGCGGCCACCTGCTTCTCTTGATCGATGATGCCGGTCATGCCGTTGTGGATGACGAACTGATTGAGGGGCGCAGGGAAGTTGGGGTAGAGCGTTGTATTGATGAGCGTCGCGAAGGTCGCCGGGAAAGGCAGGTCGATCGAGCTCAACGAATTGATGTCGAACTGCGATCCCCAGTTCGCCGTCAGCACGCCGAGGTCGAGGAAGCGTTCCTGACCTTGGTACTTCTGAAGAAAGTGAATCGGAGCCATATCAATGTTGATCTGTTTGGCCGCGCCCCCGGTGGGCACTTGGAACATGACGATCGTCTCTCCCACCACCACAATCGTGATGAGCAGGGGCACGATCTTGGCAAAGGAGAATCTCCCAAGGATGAGGAGCACGAAGGCCACCACGAAGGGGATCGAGTCGAGAATGGTGTAGACGACCTGGGTCTTGGTCGTATGGACGACGCCCGCGTTCCAGGTGTGTGCCTCGAGGGCCGCCCACAGCAAGAGCAGGATCGCCACGAGGGTCGTGATCGTGAAGAGGCGTTGCGCGCGACGCTCTTTGGCAAAGTCCATGATGCCGAGGCCCGCGAGGATGATGAGGGCGATCTCACAGCTCGGCATGATGTAGCGCGGCAGGTCGGCACTCTTCGCGAGCGGCAACACGTTGAACAACTGGTGAAAGAAAGCGATGTTGAAGATGCTGGCGATGCCGACGAGCGTCCACGCCGCGAGGAAGATGCGAAGGGGTCGCAGCCGCGCGCCGAAGAGGCCCAACAACGCCAGGGCGACAACACTGAACGTGAAGTATCCGCCAATGCCGCCCCACGCGGTCGCGGCGTTCGGGTTCGCGAAGATCAGTCCATAGATGTAGGGGTCGATGAACATCGACGCCGCGTGCAATCCGAGATGCGCCGTGCTTTCGCCACCGGCGGCGTGGCTGCCGACGTTGGCCACTTTCATGAAGTCGGCGAAGGGCACGAGGATCGGTAACGCGAGTACGCCGCCGACCACCCCGGCGAGACTCAGGCGTCGAAGCGCCACCAGACGCGCCTCGCGCGGCACTGAGAAGAAGCGCACGATCGCCCAGCCGCCACAGAACAGCCCATCAAAGTATGCGACTTCCGGGAAACCCGCGAACAGCGAGAGGGCGAGCGCGATTGCTGCGACGTACCAACCTTTGCGCGAAGTGCTCGTGGCGTTGTCGTAGATGATTTCGATGCCGAGTATCAACATCGGCAAGAACGCAATGGGATTCAGTACCGCGTTGCCCAGCCACGAATAGGTGCCATTCAGTGCGAAGAGCACGCCGACGCCGGTGGCGACAAAAGTGGGCATCGAGAGTCGCTTGGCGAGGAAGTAGGTGGAGACGCCCGCGATGACCTCGAGCGAGGCGTGAAACCAGAGCAAGCCGCTTGGCAACGCGAAGAGCACCGTCAGCGGGAAGAGCGCGGCAGACTGCATCTCTCCCGCGAGGGGTTGACCGAGCCCCTGGAAGTAGTTCCACCAGGGCAAGTGACCATGGAGCAGGTTCATCGCGGCGACGTGACCGAGCGACTGGGTGATGTAACCGACGTTCGGGTCGATCATCGGACGTCCGCAGGTCACGTTGCAGAGAATTCGAGAGATCCCCGCGGTCCACGAGATGGGGTTCACGTTGGCGAGACCGACGAGGAAGAGAATGTTGCCGAAGAGGACGCACCCGACGATCACGAGAATCGGTGTCGTAGACGCAGGGAGTCTCCGGTAGCTGGCGACGAGACTCGCCCACGCGTTGTTCACGGACACAGGTTACAAGAACGCTTCAGCGCTCCACGGTTGGTCGTCAGTCCCACTGGTGGCGGTAGTACACCGTTTCACCGAGCAGCAGGAGCGATTCGGGGAAGTACGGGTCCTTGAAAGTGCCAAAGATGTCCCAGCGGCGGATGAACCGATTTCGGTCATCGAGCGGGTCGAGGTCACCCCGCGATGAACTCACGTGGTGATACAGGCGCACGTCGGGGGTGTAGACAACGTAGCGCCCATCGTCTTGGCTGCGAAGACAGATGTCGACGTCGTTCATGACGACCTTGAGGTCTTCGTCCATTCCACCAAGTGACTCCCAGAGTTCGCGGCGGATCATCTGGACCGCGCCCGTGACGGCCGCGACATCGCGCGTCGCCAGGCTGAACTCGTCCGGGTGGGGGTAGTTCGAGTCAGTGCGTAGGTGCTGGGGGTAGGGAGCGATCACGATGCTCTCGTGCTCTCGACGCCCATCTTGGTCGAGCAGGCAGGCGCCAACGATACTGATGTCTGGTTGTGAAGCTAGACCCACCATCTGTTCGAGCCAATCGGGCGTCACGAGGATGGTGTCATTGTTCAGCGTCACCACGAACTGCGCGCTGGAATGGCGGATGCCCTTGTTGACGATATGTGCGTAGTTGAACGCTCCAGGGCAAGGGACCACTCGGTATTTGGTCTTCTTAAAGTACTCGAGCGTGGCGGGTTCCTTGGAATCGTTGTCGAGGATGATGATGTCGTAGTTGCTGTACGTCGTCTTCTCCTCGATCGCGTCGATGCACTGGCGAACGAGGTCGATGCGGTCACGCGTTGGGATGACGATGTCGATCGACGGGGCGGGATGAGGGGCATGAAGGCGCCAGTGCACGAGCGTGCCGAGAGCGCCGGGTGTCACTTCGCCGTGCATGCCCCGTCGATCAAGGGCCTTTCGAACCACGCGACACGTGTCCTCGCTCATATGTGCTGCATCAAAGGAGATCTCCGATCGTCCCGCCGGCAAGACAGCGGTCACGTGTCGAAAGTGCGCGCCTGACTCTTTGAGTCGAAGGTAGGCATCGTGTTCGAACGCCCACCCGGCGTCGAGACTGAAGCCACCGATGCGCGCGAGCGTCGCGCGGCGAACCAACGCCGGTCGCCCGACGCAGTTGTAACTGAGGAGTGTGTGCGGGCCAACGCCGGCCGACTTGAGAATCGGTGTGAACGGGTTTGGACCGTTCTCGTCGGCGAAGACGACGTCATCCTCGGGTGCGGCAACGCTCAGCAGGGCAGCGAGCGTCACCGACCGGTTCGCCTCACTTACCGAAGGGTCCACGATGAAGATCCATTCGCAGGTTGAAGTAGCGAGTGCTTCATTGAGCGCGATGATGCTGGAATCGGCACTCTCGAGGGATTCGTCGAGTGTGAATGTGGACACGTTCGCGAACTGCTGGTGGACCTCAACGAGTGTGGGGTCGAGTGAATGACGAGGGATCCGATAATTCACTGGGAAGTAGGTCTGTCGCGCAGCGGTCTTTTGGGACTGGACAACGACCGGCTCGACAATCGTCGGAGCGGGCTTGTTGCGAAGTGATCGGACGAGGCGCAGGAGCGGACGACCAAAGAGGCGCGCCGTCTTATAACGAAGAGTGTCCTCACCGAGCATTCGCCCGATCACGCGCTGGAGCACGTTGCCCGAAACCGAGCGAATACTGTCGTGGAACTTCGCCC
>JAJXXA010000108.1 GCA_021781335.1 Actinomycetes bacterium | reverse complement strand
ACGCGCGCACCCTCGACGTCGTTTACGACGCCGGGCTCCATCGTGAGGCCATCGAAGTAGGGCGGCAACTTCACGTACGTGGACTTCGAGTCCCACGCGTAGGTCACGGCGTTCGTCGTGGGGACGCCCTGCCAGCGCTCGTCTCCGCTGAAGGCGCTCGCGTAGCGCTCTTCAAACATCTCGGGGGTGATCGACGCGCGCACCGCCGCGGCGACTTCGGCGTCGCTCGGCCACAGGTCAGAGAGGAAGACGGGCTCGCCGTTTCGACCCGTGCCGAGGGGCTCGCTCGAGAGGTCGATGTCGATGGTGCCCGCCAGGGCGTAGGCGACGACCAGTGGCGGGCTCGCGAGGAAGTTCTGCTTGACGTCGGGGTGGATACGTCCTTCGAAGTTGCGGTTGCCCGACAACACCGACACGACCGAGAGGTCGTGTTCGTTGACCGCGTCCGAGACGCCATTGAGCAGCGGTCCCGTGTTACCAATGCAGGTCGTGCAGCCGTACCCCGCGAGGTAGAAGCCCAGCGCGTCGAGGTCCTCGACGAGGTTGGCTCGCTCCAGGTAGTCCATGACAACCCGACTGCCCGGGGCCAGCGAGGTCTTCACCCACGGCTTCTTCTCGAGTCCGAGCGCCACGGCGCGCTTGGCGACCAGACCCGCGGCGACGAGCACCGCGGGGTTCGAGGTGTTGGTGCATGACGTGATGGCCGCCACCGTGACCGCGCCGTCGCGAAGGTGGTCCGCCGCGTCGAGTCCGCGCACTTCAATGGGTTCACGACCGAGGGCGTTGCGAAAGGCGCCACGCGCGCCCGACAACGAGACGCGGTCCTGGGGACGCTTGGGGCCGGCGAGGCTCGGCTCGACGCTCGCGAGGTCCAACTCGACGTACTCGGAGTAGATGGGCTCAACGGCGTTGGCGTCGTGCCAGATGCCCTGGGCCTTCGCGTAGGTCTCGACGAGCTCGAGTTGGTCCTTGGGTCGACCCGTGAAGGCCAGGTAGTCCAGGGTCACCTGGTCGATCGGGAAGATGGCGCAGGTCGCTCCGTACTCGGGCGACATGTTGCCGATCGTCGCGCGCGTCTCGAGTGACAGTGAGGCAATGCCCGGCCCGTACGCCTCGACGAATTTGCCCACGACGCCGTGGCGTCGCAACAGTTCAGTGATGGTGAGCACCACGTCGGTCGCGGTAACGCCTTCGCGCGTCGCTCCCGAGAGACGAAGTCCCACGACTGGTGGGATCAACATCGACGTGGGCTGTCCCAGCATGCCCGCCTCGGCCTCGATTCCGCCCACGCCCCAACCGAGCACGCCCAGTCCGTTCACCATTGTCGTGTGCGAGTCGGTCCCTACGACAGTGTCCATGTAGGCAACGCCGTCGAGGTCAAAGACCACGCGCGCCAGATGCTCGAGGTTCACCTGGTGGCAGATGCCCATGCCCGGAGGTACGACCCGGAACTGCTTGAACGAACTCTGGGCCCACTTCAAGAAGGTGTAGCGCTCGACGTTGCGCTGGTATTCAATGGCGACGTTCTGCTCGAAACTCTCCGGGGTGCCGGTGCGCTCGAGGATCACCGAGTGGTCGATCACGAGTTCGACCGGCACCAGCGGGTTGATCTTCTCGGGGTCACCACCGAGCGCAATGATCGCGTCGCGCATCGAAGCGAGGTCCACCACTGCGGGAACGCCCGTGAGGTCCTGCATGAGGACTCGTGCCGGCGTGAAGGCGATCTCCTTCGCGTCGTCACCGGCCGCTTCGCCGTGTCGGGTGGGTGTCTCGCCCCAGCGGGCGAGGGCCTCGATGTCGGCGGCGCGAACCTTGTCGCCGTCCTCGTGGCGCAGCAGATTCTCGAGCAGGACCTTGATCGAATACGGAAGGGTGTCGACACCTAGTTCGAGAAGCGCGGGCGCTTTGAGCGAGTAGTAGGTGAGCGACTTCGCGCCGACGCTCAGAGTGTCCTTGGATCCGAATGAGTTCAATGAGGGAGAGGTCATGACTCCATTCTGCCTCGTCGGCGCGGACCTCGTCGCTGAACCACTCGCTCGCCGCGGGGCCCAGGTGCGAGACTGTTGAGATGAACTCGACCTATGACGTGCTCCTCGAACGGCTCCAGGCCGCCTTTGAGCGCATCGCACCCGGGAGTGACCCGGTACTGCGCCACTCCGATCGCGGTGACTATCAGGCCAATGGCGTCATGGGCGTCGCGAAACGACTGGGTCGCCCCCCGCGCGAGATCGCTCAAGAGCTGGTGCGCGGGCTTCAGATTGACGACATTGCCGAGGTCGAGATCGCGGGACCGGGCTTCCTCAATCTGACCCTGACCACGACTTTCCTCGAGGCTCAGCTGCGCCATCTTCTCAAAGACCCCCGTATGGGCGTCGCCAGCACCGCGCACCCGAAAAAGGTGGTCATTGACTATTCGGCGCCAAACGTCGCCAAAGAGATGCACGTTGGTCACCTGCGCTCCACCGTGATTGGTGACGCGTTGGCGCGGATGTACCGATTCGCGGGGCACCAGGTCATCGCGCGAAACCACGTTGGCGACTGGGGTACGAACTTCGGGATGCTGATCGAGCACTTGATTGACCTCGGTGAGCACGCCGCGATGGCGTCGCTCTCGATTGGCGACCTGGACTCGTTCTACCGGGCCGCGCGAGCGAAGTTCGACGCCGACGACGCGTTCAAAGAGCGCAGTAGGAACCGCGTGGTGTCCCTGCAAGCGGGTGACCCCGAAACGCGCAGGCTGTGGGCGATCCTGGTCAATGAGTCGGTTGCGTATTTCGCCGAGGTCTACGCCAAGCTCGACGTCACTCTCGCCCCCGAGGACATCGTCGGCGAGTCGTATTACAACGACATGCTGGGCGACGTCGTGCGTGACCTCGACCAAGCGGGGTTGCTCGTCGAGAGCGGGGGAGCGCTGTGCGTGTTCCCCCCGGGTTTCACGAACCGCGACGGCGAACCCATGCCGGTCATGGTTCAAAAGAGTGACGAAGGGTACGGCTACGCGACGACTGACCTCGCGGCGGTGCGTGATCGGGTGCGCGCACTCGGCGCCGACGAGAT
>JAJXXA010000122.1 GCA_021781335.1 Actinomycetes bacterium | reverse complement strand
TAACTGGGAACCGCTACCGTGTGAGCCGTGTCGGCTCAACTATTCGTACTCCTGCCACCTTCTGAAGCAAAATCTGCGGGTGGTGCTGAGTACTCACAGGTTGGTGAGTTCGACGAGGTGTTGGCTGATGCGCGACGACAGGTCATGGGTGCGCTCTCGAAGCTGCTCGATACGGCGAGCGTCAGCGCGCTCGAGAAGACGTTAGGGGTGCGCGGTCCATTATTGGAGCGGGCTCTGGCGTCGACGGGTGCTGTCGTGCGTGGCGTCGGTCAAGTGTTGCCGGCGTGGCAGCGCTACACCGGCGTGGTGTGGGCGCATCTGGACGCTTCGACGCTCTCAGAGCCCCAGCGCGGACGTCTCCTCGTTCCTTCGGGGCTCTACGGGCTCACTAGTGGCAACGACCTGGTCGCTGACTACCGTCTCAAGATGAGTGTTTCGCTCGCCCCGTTGGGAAGGCTGGCATCGTTTTGGAGACCCCACCTCACGCTCGCGCTGACGGAAAGGGTACGCGGCGCGGTGGTGGTTGACCTGTTACCTCGAGAACACTCGGCCGCCATTGACGAGGTCGAACTTGGAGGTGTCTGCGAGATGCATCGAGTGACGTTTGTGGATCACGACGGCGAACGAGCCGTTGGACACGATGCGAAGGCCGTGAAGGGCGAAGTCGCACGAATGGTGACGTTAAATGGGTTGGAGGGACTCGCGAAGTTCCGATGGAACGGATGGAAGGCGCATCATCATCGAGGCGTCGTTCGCATAGTGGCACCTCGCGCCTAGAACAGTAAGGCTGACACCGTGGTCGACGGCGGGAGCGAGTTGAATGGACGTATGCGGGGTCACTCAAAGTTGCGGGTTCCTGTCGCGGTCTTCACAGCGCTGCTGTCATTGGTGCTGGCGACGATGACTCCGTTGTCACGTGCGACCGCGGCGAGCACGCCTCTGCAACCTTTGATGGTGCTGCGGGTGCCGTTGTCTGACACCCTTTACGTCGTTGGCAATACGGGCTGTGTCACGTCGTCGTGTCTCCATCTGGTTCGCACCAACGACGCCTTGGGCTCGTATACGACGCTGAGCCTGCCGCCCGTGAACCCTGTGCGCGGGGTTCCCTCGGGGTCCCTCGGTCAAATGGTCTTCGCTAATGAACGTGACGGGTATGCGCTCGACGAGATAAACGGCGTAACGACCCTCTTCGTAACTCATGACGGTGCGCGTTCGTGGCATCGTCAGGTCGTTGGCAATGATCTGACGATCAGTGACCTTGCGGCGAGCACCAGTACCGTCTACCTGGTTGCGATGCGCTGCGTGAAGAAGGGTAAGCCCAACACGGGCTGCACCGACTACGAACTCTTTCGTGCTGATCTGGCGGCGACGAGTTGGACGTCGGCGCCCATCCCGAACGGGAACGCTGGCCCGTGGGGTTTCATGGGCAGACCCGCCGTGTTCGCGAAGAAACTCTGGTTGTCACAACAGACGCACAGCGCTCTTCTGGTCGTATCGAAAGACGAGGGAAGATCATTCGAGAGTCATCCTGCGCCGAAATTGGCAAGTGTCGTCGGCTGCAATCTCACGGCGACGTCGGCGACGACGTTGTGGGCCGAGTGCCCCACCGGCATGATGGCGTCATTCTTCTACTCGAGTAATTCGGGTACGTCGTGGCGCTCTCTCTTGGGCCCTCGCGATCCTCAGTTCGCGGGCACTGGCGGGGGAGCGTTCGATCCAGCGTCACCGGACGTCGCATATATCGACTTCGGACAGATCCCACTTACCAATAACGTGTTCCGGTTCTCCGCGACGCGACCGGACTCGAGGCCAGTGGGAACGCTCACGTGCCTCGAAGTCTTGTCACTCGTCTTTACGAGTGACAACAGCGGACTCGCCATTTGTAGCGATTACCGACGCACCCACTTCGAACGCACCACCGATGGGGGAGCCCATTGGCGTCGATACGTGTTGCGTTGACGTTCGAAGAGTCAACAGTCCCGACTCCAGTGGACTGTCTCTACGCTGTCGGGTCGACCCGCTCTCCGCAATCAAGGTACAGGTCGTTACGACAAGAAGCCCGCACCAACGTGCGGGCTTCTTGGGTGTGGTGGAGATGCTGGGAATCGAACCCAGGTCCATCAGCTTCTTAGTGGCCATTCTCCGAGCGCAGCCGACAGGAGATTGTCGGGAAGTTCACTGCTGTCAGCACCGATGAAGTTCCGTAGTTAGCTGAAGTGTCCCACCGAAACCACTAACGAGTCTCGTTGGTAAGCCCTACATTATGACGCCCGATATCTCAACCGCAGGGCTGGGTCAAGGCGGACGTTGCTACCTAAGCAGCAAGCGCAAGCTGAGGCTTGGCGTTTATTTTATGTTTCCGGCTCTTTTACGTGGCTCCGGAGACCACGGCTCGCTTCTTCCACTTCGACGACCGATGTCGAAACCAATCATCCCCTCGTCACCGTGCGATCAATTTGGTCGCTGCACAATTGTACCGGTCAGGAGACCTTGTCACTCAGGAAAACTTCTCCGCGTGGCGAACCGCGCGGGCAATTTCGCGATCGGCGTCGCGTTTGGCTATTGCCTGGCGTCGGTCTTGTTGCTTTCGACCGCGAGCAAGAGCAATCTCTATCTTGGCACGGCCCTCTTTGAAGTAGACCTTGAGCGGGACGATAGTGAGCGGTTGGGTCTTGGTCTGCTCGTGCAAGTCGTCAAGTTCGTGTCGATGGACGAGTAGTTTTCGCTTGCGGTCAGGGTCGTGGCTTCCAAAGCCGACCGCAAAAGACCATGGCGGGATGTGCATCTGAAAAAGCCACAATTCGTCATCGTCTATTCGGGCGTAACTGTCGGCGATCTGCGCCTTGCCTTCTCGAAGCGACTTCACCTCCGAGCCCGTTAAAACGAGGCCGCATTCGATCGTTTCGAGGATTTCGTAGTCGTAGCGGGCGCGACGATTGGTGGCGACTACTCGGTCGCCATTCGAATCCGCCTTCTTTTGAGCGCGACGCTCTTGCATCTGTTTTGCCCGAGCCATGGGTCCAGCGTAGTGACAGGGGCACGAAGGGACCCAGACGCTCGGTAGGGTACACGTATGCTCACCTTGTCAAACGACCTGCGCGACACCATGGTGGCCACCTGCATCCGCGCACTGCCTGACGAAGGCTGCGGATTGTTGCTGGGTACCTCAGAGGGCCCCGATGCCGTTGTCACTGAGATCGTGGCCAGTGAGAACATGGCGCATTCCGCCAAGGTCTACGAGATCGACAGCCGCGTCCTGCTTCGCGCGTTTAGAAGGGCGGACGACGAACCGATCGAAGTTTTGGGTGTGTTTCACTCCCACACCCACTCGCCCGCGTATCCGAGCCCAACGGACGTGAAACAGGCCCCGGACCCGGCGTGGCACTACGTGCTGGTGTCACTCAGAGACCTACCCACGGTGGTGAAAAGTTACAAGATCGCCAATGGAGACGTGCTCGAAGAAGATGTGATCGATCCCACGAACGACGTTGGTGGCGCTCATGGATAGAAGAGAGAAGGGGTCTCGATGATGACACTCAATTTGGTGGCGAGTGTGCACTACACAGCCTCGCTGAACCTCATCTTGGTGGCGGTACGACTGTTCCTTGGTCTCATGATCTTCGCCCACGGGTACCGAAAGTTCTTCGGAGGGGGAAAGATCGACGGCACCGCGAGATGGTTCGACAGTATTGGCATGCGACCAGGACGGTTGAACGCGTATATGGCGGCGTCGACCGAGGTTGGAGTTGGCGTGCTGCTCGTTCTTGGTTTCTTGACGCCACTTGCAGCCGCCGGGCTTATCTCGGTGATGACGGTGGCGATCTTGACCGTGCACATCCACAACGGCTTCTTTATCTTCAACAAGGGAGAGGGCGTCGAGTACTGCCTTGGCGTGATCGTCATGTGCTTGGTGCCCGGGACCTTCGGCGGTGGTCGGTATTCCCTCGACGGCCTGTGGCACGTCATGGACTGGAGCACCAGGGACAACTTCCTTCTCGCGGTGATCGTGGGCTTTGGTGGCGCACTACTGCAATTGGCGACTTTTTACAGGCCCGTTCGCAAGTCTTGAGTGACACGGTTGACGCCATGCACGCTAAAGTTGACACGGTTGGTCAGGAATTGACCTATTACCAGTCGAAAGAGAGATCATGGCGGCAGTACTTCGAATCCCCACTGTTCTTCGACCAGCGATGGGCGGAGCCACCACAGTAACGGTCGAAGGGGCAACCATCGGTGAGGTCCTTCAGACGTTGACGACGACTTACCCGGCGATCAAGGGTCAGCTGCTCAATGACGACGGCACCTTGCACCGTTTCTTGAACGTCTACATAAACGACGATGACGTGCGCTACCTCGGCGGTGTTGACGCGCCCGTAGCGAATGACGACGAGATCACGCTGCTGCCAGCGGTCGCGGGTGGAGCCGCCTAGTGGCGCGTTTTGCGTCCGTACTCGATCTCATCGGCAACACTCCGGTTGTCGACGTCAGTGCACTCTCGCCCAAGCCCAACGTCACGATCCTGGCGAAGCTCGAGGGACAGAATCCCGCTGGCTCGGTGAAGGACCGCGTTGCCCTCTCATTGATTGAAGCGGCCGAGCGTGAAGGAATCCTCGTCCCGGGCAAGCCTGACCAGATTTTGATCGAACCTTCGTCGGGCAACACTGGCATCGCACTGGCGATGGTGTGTCGGCTGCGCGGTTATCACCTGAAGGTGGTCTTGCCGACAAATGTCTCGCCCGAGCGACGCCAACTCCTTCTCGCGTATGGCGCCGAGATCATTGATTCACCAGGGAGTGAGGGCTCCAACGGTGCGGTGCGGCTGGCCCACGTGCTCGCCGAGCAGAATCCCGAGTGGACGTTCCTCTACCAGTACGCCAATCCTGCCAATCCCGCGGCGCACTACCGCACGACCGGTCCTGAGATCTTGTCGGACGTGCCCGAGATAACACACTTCATTGCGGGACTCGGTACTTCAGGCACCCTTATGGGCGTCGGTCGTTATCTCAAAGAACACAAGCCTGACGTGCAGGTATGGGCCATCGAGCCGCCGAGCGGTGAAATGGTCGACGGCCTTCGCAGCCTCGAAGATGGCTATATCCCGCCAATCTTCACCGACAACGATGGCGCAAACCTGTTGGATCGCAAGGTCGTGGTTCGACCACGCGAGTCCATTGAATGGGTGCGACGCATGACCGAGGTTGGACTCTTCGTTGGAATCTCGTCGGGGGCGATCATGTCGGGCGCGGTGAAATGCGCGAACTTGATCCCCGACGATCAGAGCGCGACCATCGTGACGATCATTTGTGACAACGGGTGGAAGTACCTGTCGACGGGCGCGTGGAGCGATGACGTGGACGACGTCGTCGAGCGCGCGAAGAAGATCATCTACTTTTAATCCCTCGTCTCATTTCTCCGGTACCGTTGAGTCGCACAATCATCAGTCACCGAGGAGTCGCATGTCACAGTTGAGGGCCGATGGCCGAACCCCGGGTCAGGCTCGACCGCTCAGTTTCGAGCGTGACTTCACCGAGATGGCCGCGGGTTCGGTGCTCGTTAGTTTTGGCCGTACCAGGGTGCTCTGCACCGCCTCGGTGGAAGAGGACGTACCTCGATGGCTTCGTGGCACCGGCAAAGGGTGGGTGACCGCTGAATATTCGATGTTGCCGGGCTCGACGCCGGAGCGCGCGAGCCGAGAAGCCGCCCGGGGAAAGCAGTCTGGTCGCACGCAGGAGATCCAGCGTCTCATTGGCCGGTCACTTCGCACCGTGACTCGTCTTGAACTCATGCCTGACCTGCAGATCACGATTGACTGTGACGTGTTGCAGGCTGATGGGGGAACACGCACCGCGTCGATCTGTGGAGGCTACGTGGCGCTCCACGACGCGCTCTCTCGACTCGTCATGGAGGGGAAACTTCAAGAACACGCCCTCAGCGACCTTGTCGCTGCGGTTTCTGTGGGCATCGTCGGGGGTGTGGCGATGCTCGATCTGCCCTATGAGGAGGACTCTCGCGCCGACACTGACATGAACGTCGTGATGACCGGGTCGGGCCGCTTCGTGGAGGTCCAGGGGACCGCCGAGCAAGAGGCCTTCGCACGAGAGGAACTTGACGAGCTCCTCGATCTCGCCGCGCTGGGTATTGCCCAGATACACGAGGCCCAGCGTCTCGTGCTCGCAACGCCGCCCGCGCCTCGAACTTCATGAACACGTTCGTACTCGCCACCGCCAATGCGCACAAGGCGAACGAGATGCGTGCGGTGCTCGAAGGGCTCGGTATTGAACTTCTGGAGCGTCCGGCACATGTCGCTGAGGTGCAAGAGGACGCGGACACACTTGAAGGCAACGCCTTATTGAAGGCGCGCGCGCTCGTGGACGCTACTGGTCAACCCGCGATCGCCGACGATACTGGCTTGTTCGTCGACGCGCTCGACGGAGCCCCGGGTGTCTTCAGCGCCCGCTACGCCGGAGAGAACGCCACGTACGCCGACAACGTCGTCAAGTTGCTGAAGTCCCTCGAAGGGGTGGGCGAGGCCGAGCGCACCGCACGATTCCGCACGGTTGTTGTAGTTGCGTATCCCAAAGGAGAGCCACTCATTGTGGAAGGGAGTCTCGGTGGATCCATAAGCGACGAACCACGCGGGGACCAGGGTTTTGGCTACGACCCGGTCTTTTTGCCTGAAGGCGGAGGTGGTCGGAGTCTGGCCGAGATGAGCCCCGAAGAGAAGAATGCGATTTCTCACCGCGGCCGGGCACTGCGCACGTTGGCCCAGGCGTTGGCACAAAGATAAGCACGTTCACGGTTTGCTCACCCTTAGTGTGGGGATGTGACGAATCGACGACTGGCCATGTTCCCCCTGGGAATGGTTATCTTTCCTCACCAGGTCGTTGGTTTGTGTGTCTTTGAGAATCGTTACAAGCAGATGCTCAGTGACATTGAGCCTGATAACCGCTTTGGAACGTGCTTGATCGAACGGGGCTATGAGGTTGGGGGCGGCGACCAACGCACCTCGGTGGCCACCGTGGTGCAGATCCTTGGGTCTCAGTGCATGGATGATGGCAAGACCCTCTTGATGATCGAGGGCATTTCGTGTGTGGAAGTGGCGTCGTGGTTGGACGACGCGCCGTATCCTCAGGCGCTGACTCGAGAACGGTGCTGCGATGAGGTAGGGATCGAACCCGCCTTGTTGAAATCCACCGAGTCAGCCGTTCGAGCACTGCGTGCGCTGCAGAGCGAAGTCTTCGCTGATCAGCGACTGAGGAGCAACTGCGAGATGGACGCGGATCCGTGGGTGCGTAGCTGGCAGTTATGTTCGATGACGCCGATGTCATCGCTTGATCAGTTCAAGGTGCTGAGCCTGAGCGACCCGAATGAGCGACTTCGACTACTCGCAGAGATCTGCTGCGAGAGGTACGGCGACTATCAGCGCATGCTCGCCACGGACCAAACGGTCCAACGCCTCGACTAGCGAAGATTCAAGAGATCGACGACGAAGATGAGGGTCTCGCCTGGGGCGATGACGCCACCCGCACCACGTTCTCCGTACCCCAAGCGTGAGGGGATCACGAGGCGGCGACGACCGCCGACTCGCATGCCAACGACGCCCTGATCCCAACCTTGGATCACGTATCCAGCGCCCAGGGGGAATGAAAACGGTTCATCGCGATCCCACGAGGCATCAAACTGCTCGCCGCTCGTGACGCCGACACCGACGTAGTGCACCACGGCGGTCTGACCCTTGGTCGCCTCCGCGCCCGTACCCACTGTGATGTCCTCGATGAGGAGATCATCAGGGGCCGGGCCGAGGTGAGGTTCTACGAGTGGCTTTTCAGACATGGAACGATACCTTAGTAGCGACGCTCTCGACCGCCGCCTACGGCACGGACGTTGCGAGCTTCGCGGCCCTTAGGACCTTGCGCTTCTTCGAACGTGATCTTCTGGCCCTGGGTCAGTGACTTGAATCCGTCTCCAACAATGTTTGAGAAATGGATGAACAAGTCGTCGCCTTTGTCGTCGCTCGCGAAGCCGAAGCCCTTGGAGTCATTGAAGAAGCTGACAACGGCTTCGCCATTGCGGGCGCCACGCGTTCCCCCGCGCTCGGCGAAACCACGCTCGGGACGAGGGGCACGCTCGGTGCGCTCAGCGAAACCACGCTCGGGACGCGCACCACGCTCGGGGCGGTCACTACGAGCTCCGCGCTCGGCGAAACCACGCTCGGGACGAGGGGCACGCTCGGTGCGCTCAGCGAAACCACGCTCAGGACGCGCACCACGCTCAGGTCGGTCACTACGAGCTCCGCGCTCGGCGAAACCGCGCTCGGGACGAGGGGCACGCTCGGTGCGCTCAGCGAAACCACGCTCGGGACGCGCACCACGCTCGGGGCGGTCACTACGAGCTCCGCGCTCGGCGAAACCACGCTCGGGACGAGGGGCACGCTCAAACCCACGTGGCCCACGGTCGCTACTACGCGATGTCGATCGTTCTGAACGACCTTTCCCGCCACGATCATCGAGACGTTCGGCCGCGACCGCATCGTCGACCGAGCCCAGGCGGATCGCTTGAGCGTCTTCTCGAGATTCAATGGAGGTGGGGAGGCCCAAGGCTTTCTGGAGTCGCTTGACCTGACCAATGACGTCCTCGCCCACGAGTGAAATCACTGCGCCAGTGGCTCCCGCACGACCGGTGCGACCTGACCTGTGCAAGTAGTCCGTGGCCTGCGCCGGCGGGTCGTAGTGCACCACGACCGGCAGGAGGTCAATGTGGATACCACGTGCGGCAACATCTGTCGCGACCAGCACACGAATCTGTCCGCTCTTCACGCTTCGAAGAGCGCGTTCGCGCTGAGCCTGCGTACGGTCACCGTGCAGGGGTACCGCAGAGATGCCGCGCTCTTCCAGTTGTCGCGCGAGACGGTCTGCGCCGTGCTTGGTGCGGGTGAAGATGATCGCTCGATCGTATTGTTCGATGATGTCGGCGGTGATCTGAGGACGCTGGTCACGAGGTACGCGCCAGAAGAAGTGATCGACGTCACTGGGTGCCTCTTCACCCACGACATCGTGGATGACTGCGTCGTTGGTGAATTCACGTACGAGTGACTTGACGTCGGGACCCATGGTCGCCGAGAAGAGCATGACGTGACGATCCTGAGGTGTGGCTCCAACGATGCGTCGCACCGAAGGCAAGAAACCCATATCGGCCATACGATCGGCCTCGTCGACGACCACGGTCGTGATCGAGGAAAGGTCGAGTGCACCTTGTTCCAGCATGTCCTCGAGACGACCAGGGCACGCCACGACGACATCGACGCCGAAGTTCAGGGCCTTACGTGCCACGTTGTACGAAGTGCCACCGTAGATGCAGATGACGCGTCGGCCTCGGTCATCGGTGAGGTTGGCGAGCTCCTTTTGCACCTGCGCTGCGAGTTCGCGGGTGGGCACAAGGACGAGTCCGAGTGGCTTGCGCGGTCGCGCCTTACCGAGACGGGCCATAAGTGGAAGGCCGAACGCCAGGGTCTTTCCCGAGCCGGTTGCAGCTTTTCCGACCACGTCGCGACCCTCTAGGGCGTCGGGAATCGCGGCTTCTTGGATGGGGAATGCTTCGGTGATACCGAACGATTTAAGGCGCTCGACAAGGTTAGATGGCACGCCGAGGTCGGCAAAGGACATGGACATATGACTCCTACAAGTTGAGATGAGCCCAACTCGATATGTCACAGTCGAATCGGTCTCCACCGCGAAGTGCGGCAAAACAGTGTTTCCTACGCTAGCAGGTGTCGCGCCTCGATGCCACACCACAGCACGACGCAACGTGGTGCGGGCGGAGGGACTCGAACCCACACTCCGAAGAACTGGTACCTAAAACCAGCGCGTCTGCCAATTCCGCCACGCCCGCACGACTTATTACTCTATGCGCTTCGAATGAGGGGTCCGAGGTCTCGCACGGTAGATTGGACGCATGATTAACTCCTCAATGGCCGAAGGCTTCGGCGCAAACGACCTGAATCAACGACTTCTTCGTGAGCGCATCGTGTTCTTGGGCTCCCAAGTCGACCAGAACACCGCAAACCGCATTTGCGCGGAACTCTTGTTGCTCGAGGCTGAGGACCGCGACAAAGACATCAGTCTCTACATCAATTCACCAGGTGGGTCGGTGACTGATGGGCTTGCGATCTACGACACGATGCAATACGTGAACTGCGATATTCGCACCATCTGCGTTGGTATGGCCGCCTCGATGGGGCAGTTCCTCTTGTGCGCTGGGGCTCCCGGCAAGCGCTTCTCGTTGCCACACAGCCGTATTCTCATGCATCAGCCCTCGATGGGCGGCATGCAGGGCCAGGCCTCGGACATCGCGATTCAAGCCGAGCAGATTGTCTACATGAAGACACAATTGGCAGAGCGCATCGCTTTTCACACGGGTCAGCCGATCGAGAAGATCGAAGCTGACTCGGATCGTGACCGTTGGTTTACGGCGAAAGAAGCGCTTGAATACGGTTTCATTGACGCGGTAATCGATCGTTCGGCACTTCGTCAAGGAGCCTAGTGAGCGACGCTTCCACGGCGGGGATCCAACGAGGATCCCTCGATAACGCGCCCGTGCGCGTCGTCAGCGCCCGAGCAAATCTGCGTACACGCTTGACCAATCTCTGGGCGCGTCGTGAGCTGCTCAGCAGCCTGGTGTTCTCTGATATTCGTATCAAATACAAGGGTTCGGCCCTGGGCATCTTCTGGTCAATGCTGGCGCCGGCGTTGACGTTGGGCATCTACGACCTGGTGTTCTCGGTCATCTTGAAGAACGGGATTCCGAATTTCGCGCTCTACCTGTTCTCGGGATTGGTCGTGTGGAACTTGTTCCAAACAGCCATCAACATGGCGACTGGTGTAATCGTTGACCGCGCGGGGCTCGTGAAGAAGGTGTCGTTTCCGCGCGAGATCCTGGCGCTCGCCAACGTCGGCGCCGCCGTTGTGTACTTTGTGATCCAACTCGTCGTGCTGTGTCTCTTCCTGGTCATCTTGGGACACGCACCGGCGTGGAACTACTTGTGGATCCTGCCGTTCTCATTCGTGGCGCTCTACTTGTTGACTGCGTCCATAGCCATTGTCATGTCTGCCATCACCGTGTACTTGCGCGACATGCGCCACCTGATGGAAGTCGTGCTGCAGCTTTGGTTTTGGATGTCGCCGGTCGTGTATTCCTATGAGAAGACCATCGCCGGTCCGTTGCACGCGCACGGACTCGCGTGGGCCTACTTTTTGAATCCGGTCACGCTCATCATCATGACGTTTCAGCGAATCTTCTATGTGCAGACAACGGTGATGTCGACAGTGGCGAACGGTGGCGTCATCAATATTCTTCCTCGGTGGCCCATGTCCACGTACTTCTACATGAACGCGACCTTGGTTGCCTTGATGGCGGCCATCTTCTTGTTGGCACTGACGATCTTTGGTCGTCTCGAGGGTAATTTCGAGTCGGAACTCTAATGACAACTGTCATCGACGTCGAAGGGGTGTCCAAGAAGTTCAAAATCCATCACGAACGCAATCAGTCTCTCAAAGAACGGCTCCTGCACCCCCGCTCGGGGACGACTGAAGTCTTTGATGCGCTCACCGATATCAATTTTCGTGTGTCGACGAATGAGACAGTGGGCATCCTGGGCCACAACGGGTCGGGTAAATCAACGCTCCTGAAGTGCATTTGCGGCGTCTTGCAGCCCACGTCGGGCGAGATCCGACTGAGGGGTAGCCTCGCGGCGCTCTTGGAGCTCGGCGCCGGCTTCCAGACTGAGTTGTCAGGACGAGACAATGTCTATCTCTACGGCGCGATGCTCGGCTTCTCGAAGAAGATGGTCGACGCCATCTTCGATGACATCGTTGCCTTCAGCGAGATCGAGCACTTCATTGATACCCAGGTCAAGTTCTATTCGAGCGGCATGTACGTGCGTCTGGCATTCGCCGTGGCGGTAAACGTAAATCCCGACATACTCGTGGTGGACGAGGTTTTGGCGGTTGGTGACGAGCGATTCCAGGCGAAATGCATTGACCGAATTCGCACATTCCAAGAAGAAGGACGATCGATCCTTCTCGTCACCCATCAAGCCGATCAGGTCCGCGCGCTTTGCGACCGCGCCATCGTGCTCGATGGGGGAAGGATGGTGGCCAACGGTCCCGTCCAGGAGTCACTGCGTATCTTTCGTGAGCACTTGCTCGAAGATGCGGTGGAGTTGGATCGAACCGGTACGCAGGTTGATATCTCGATCGACTCCATCACAACCCCGACGGGTTCATTTGACGTACGTAGCGGTGCCGCCATGAGCTTTGACGTCAACATCACCGCCCATAACGCCTACAGCGGGTACTTCATGATGGAGATCTTCACACGCAGTGGCCTGCTCGTCTCTCGAAGTGATGCACAGGGTTCGCCGGTGAACTTGACGCCGGGGCCGAACGCGGTGGGTGTAGATCTGCCACAGATTCCACTGCTCGA
>JAJXXA010000143.1 GCA_021781335.1 Actinomycetes bacterium | reverse complement strand
GCGTCGCGACGACGAGACCATGATCATCAACATGGGTCCGTCGCATCCTTCGACCCACGGCGTGCTGCGCCTCATGCTCGAGCTCGACGGTGAGTTCGTGCTCCGTACCAAGCCGGTGATCGGATACTTGCACACCGGCATGGAAAAGACCGCCGAGGACCTCAGTTACGTCCAGGGCGGCACGAACGTCACGCGTATGGACTACCTCTCGCCGGTCATCAACGAGTTGTCGTACTCCATGGCGGTCGAGAAGTTGCTGGGCATCGAGGTGCCCGAGCGCGCGGTGTGGATCCGCATGTTGATGAGCGAGCTCAACCGCATGTCCTCGCACCTGGTGTGGATGGCGACCAACGGTATGGACCTCGGTTCGACCTCGATGATGATCTACGGACTACGCGAACGAGAGCTCATCCTCGCGTTCTTCGAAAAGACCGCCGGACTTCGCATGAACCTCAACTACGTGCGCCCCGGCGGGGTGGCGGCGGACCTGCCCGACGGGTGGCAGGACGACGTGCAGGTCATCTGCGACACGATCTACGAGCGAACCTTCGAATACGACCAGCTGCTCACCGGCCAGCCCATCTTTCGCCAGCGCATGATCGGCGTCGCGCCGATCACCGCCGAAGAGGCCTTGGCGCTGAGCGTGACCGGACCACTGCTTCGCTCGACGGGTGTCGCGTGGGACCTTCGTCGCACCATGCCCTATCTCGCCTACGACCAGGTCGAGTTCGACGTCATCGTCGGCACCTACGGCGACAACTTCGACCGCTACGCGATTCGACTCAACGAGATCCGCGAGTCGATCCGCATCGTGCGCCAGTGCATCGAGATGATGCCCAGGGGCGATTACCGCAGCCAGGACCCCAAGGTCACGCCGCCGCCGCGTGCGCGCATCGGCGAGTCCATGGAAGCGTTGATCCACCACTTCAAGTTGTTCACCCAAGGCTTCCAGGTCCCGGTGGGCGAGGTCTACTCGGCCGTCGAGTCGCCGCGAGGTGAGATCGGCTGTTACATCGTCTCTGACGGCGGACCCAATCCGTATCGACTCCACGTTCGTGGACCGAGTTTCGTGAACCTCCAGGCGGTGTCGTTGTTGATGCGCGGTGGTTCCATGTCCGACACCATCACCGTGGTTTCCACGATTGACCCTGTCATGGGAGAAGTAGACCGATGAGCCACTTTCGTAGCGACATCCGCCAACGCGCCGAGGAGCTCGTCGCGCTCTATCCCCGGACGCGTTCAGCCATGCTGCCTCTGCTGCACCTCGCCCAAGAGCAAGACGGCTACGTGAGCGACGAGGGTATCGCCGAGGTCGCCGAGCTCACGGGCACCACGCCCGCGGAGGTTCGCGGCACCGCGTCGTTCTACGACATGTTCCACCTGGAGCCGGTCGGCAAGTACGTGGTGGGTGTCTGTACGAACATCGCGTGTCTCTTGGCCGGTGGCGAGGAGTTCCTCGAACACGCGTCACAGAAGTTGGGCTGCGCCGTTGGTTCAATGAGCGAGGACGGTCTGTTCACGCTCGAAGAGACCGAGTGCCTCGCCGACTGTGACCGCGCGCCCGTCGTGCAGGTCAATCACCGCTATATGCGCACCACCACCACCGACGCCTTTGACGCAATGGTCGACGACCTGCGCTCGGGCAAGCTCGATCACGACGTCCCCCCGCACGGGACGCTGATCCGCGTGCGACGAAGCGGGGGACTGCGCGCTTCACGACAAGAAGTCGCCGACCAGCGCATCGCGGCCAAGGCCGCGCGTGAGAGTCGCATCGAGGAGACCAAGTAATGGCATCGCTCGACGCCCCGCGGATCGTCTCGTCACGTCGCGACTACCAGGACTCGTTCACGCTCGCGCGCTACCTCGAGACCGGCGGGTACGTCGCGCTTCGTAAGGCCCTGACAATGTTCCCTGAGGCGGTGGCGAGCGAAGTCGACGCGGCCTCGCTGCTCGGACGCGGCGGCGCGGGCTTCCCGGCCGGACGCAAATGGTCCATGCTTCGAAAGTCACCCATCTCGTACCTGGTCGTGAACGGCGACGAGTCCGAGCCCGCGACCTTCAAGGACCACTACCTCGTCGAGCGTGACCCGCACCAATTGGTCGAAGGCGTGATCATCGCGTCCTACGCGCTGCAGGTCAACCAGGCGTTCATCTATCTGCGCGGCGAGTTCGCGCTCGGTCTCGAGCGCGTCCAACAGGCCGTCAACGACGCCTACGCCCACGGCGCGCTCGGCTCGAAGATCTTCGGATCAGACTTCTCACTCGACATCGTCGTGCACCCGGGTGCGGGCGCGTACATCTGCGGCGAAGAGACCGCACTCATCGAGGCCCTCGAGGGCAAGCGTGGCTTTCCGCGCATCAAGCCGCCGTTCTTCCCCGCGGTCACCGGTCTCTACGGCGAGCCAACGGTCGTGAACAACGTCGAGACGATGTCGAACCTGCCCTGGATCGTGAACAACGGGGGCGCGGCCTTCGCCGCGCTCGGCGCCGGACGCTCGACCGGCACGCGCCTGTTCGCACTCGCCGGACGGGTGAAGAACCCAGGTGTCTACGAGATCGAGATGGTGAAGAACACGTTTCGCGACCTGATCTACGACCCGAAGTTGGGTGGCGGGATCATCGACGACAAGCAGATCAAGGCCTTCATCCCCGGCGGCGTCTCCGCACCGTGGTTCGGGCCCGAGTTGTTGGACCTGCCGCTCGGTCAAGACGAGGTGGCGGGCGAGGGCTCGATGCTCGGATCGGGTTCGATCGTCGTCATGGACGAGACCAGCTGTGTGGTTCGTGCGACCTGGCGCATCACCAAGTTCTTCTCACGAGAGTCGTGCGGCCAGTGCACGCCGTGCCGCGAAGGATCAGGCTGGATCGAGCGCGCGATGTACCGGCTCGAACACGGTGGCGGCCGCATGGAAGACCTCGACTTGTTGCTCGATCTCTGTGACAACATCGCGCCGGGTCTCACCTGGCCGCCCCAGCAGACGACGATCTGCGTGTTGGGCCCGTCGATCCCCTCGTCGGTGCACGCCGCTATCAAGATGTTCCGCGATGACTTCGTCGCACACGTTGAACACGGAGGGTGTCCGCATGAGTGACGTGACGCGCACAACGGTCCAGATCACTGTGAACGG
>JAJXXA010000044.1 GCA_021781335.1 Actinomycetes bacterium | reverse complement strand
CCACAGAGTGTGGTGAGCTCCAGGAACTCTTCGGGCACCGCGGCTTCCGCTTCGCGCTTCTTGCCGTCGAGGTAGAGGTCTTGGATGACCTCCGCCTCCTTCTCATAACCGTAACGAATCGCCAGTTCGTTGTAGAAGTTCTTGCCTTTGGCCCCCATGCCGCCCACGTAGAGCGCCACCATCGAGCGTTGCAATTCTCGAAGCGCAAGGACGTCCTCGCCTTCCCCGATCGCGAGCAGCCCCCCCGCCGTGATCATCAGTTCTCCCAGGTCCGACGAGCGCTTGGCACGACCCGCTTCGAGCGGTGCACCCCACACGCTGTGCGCGCGCTCGGGGATGAACAGGATCGGAATCCATCCGTCAGCGACTTCTGCGGTCAAGGCAACGTTCTTCTCACCGAGTGACGCAATCCATATGGGGATCTCGCTTCTCACCGGGTGGGCGATGATCTTGAGAGGTTTACCGAGTCCGGTGCCCTGCTCGGGTGGCAAGGGTAACGTGAAGTTCTTGCCCTGGTGGACGAGCGGTGACTCGCGCCTCCAGACGTCGCGGCAGATCTCGACGATCTCGCGCGTGCGCCCGAGAGGGTTCGTGTAGGGGACACCGTGAAAGCCCTCGATGACCTGGGGGCCCGACGCGCCCAAGCCCAAATGAAACCGACCGTCAGACAATGCGTCGACGCCCGCCGCAGTCATCGCGATCAGTGTGGGTGTGCGGGTGTAGATGGGTAGGATCGCCGCGCCGATCTCCACCTTCTCGGTGAGCGCGGCGAGATAGCCCATCAGTGAAGGGCTGTCGAAACCGTACGCTTCGGCGACCCATACGAGATCAAGTCCCGCTTTCTCCATCTCGACCACCTGCTGGGCCGCTTGCTTGAAGCCGCCGGAGTAACTGAGCATCGTCGAAATCTTCATACTGGCCTCTCGGGTGGTTGCGTTCTTGCACAGTATCCGACGCCGCGCCGTGCGGCACACGCGAGGGTGTTGCGTGTCTTATGCTCAGAACGGGGGCAACAATGCCCTCACCTAGTTCAAAGGCTGGTGACAACGTGGTCACGCGTCCGAACGAGGCAACGAATCACGAGTTCAACCCGTGGCTTCGTGTGACCTCCCTAATAGAAGAAGCCGGAAAAGTCCTCGGGCTTAACGAGGGGCTCATCAAGAGAATCGTCACCCCCGAGCGAGTGCTCGAAGTGGCGGTACCGGTGCGACTCGATTCGGGACAGGTCGAGATGTTCACTGGTTGGCGAATCCAACACGACACGTCGCGCGGCCCGGGCAAGGGTGGCATCCGCTTCCACCAGAGCGTGAACGCTGACGAGATCGCGGCACTCAGTGCCGACATGTCGATCAAATGTGCGGTCGTGAACATCCCCTACGGCGGCGCGAAGGGCGGTGTGAAAGTCGATCCCACGGCCCTGTCACGAGGCGAGCTCGAACGACTGACCCGTCGTTACGCCTTCTCGATCGCCCCGATGATCGGGCCCGACCGCGACATCCCCGCACCCGACATCAACACCGACACCCAGGTGATGAGTTGGATCATGGACACGGTGTCGATGCTTCGCGGCCACAACACACCCGGCGTCGTCACGGGTAAGCCGCTCGCCATCGGAGGAACGCTCGGTCACGCCGGGGCCACGTCACTCGGTGTCACCATCTGCACCTCGGCGCTCTTGCAGCGAATGGGGCGTCTCGCCAACGAGCAGCGCGTCGTCGTTCAGGGATACGGCAAGGTCGGCGCACCGCTTGTCCAGTTGCTGAGCGCACGCGGAATGAAGATCGTGGGCATCGCCGACGTCAAGGGTGCGATCCACGTGCCCGGTGGCATTGACCCGGCCGCGCTCGCCAAGCACTTCGCCCAAGCGGGCACCGTCGTTGGCTATCCGGGAAGTGACTTCGTGGCGTCGGACCAACTCTTCACCATTCCAAGTGACATCGCGATTCCCGCCGCGCTGGGCGGCGTGATCACCGAGGAAGTCGCCAGCTCCATGGCGGCATCCATTGTCGTCGAAGCAGCGAACGGACCAACGACCGGCGAAGGGGCCGCCGTACTCGCCAGTCGGAACATCCCGGTCATCCCCGACGTGCTCGCGAATGCGGGGGGCGTGGTGGCTTCGTACTTTGAGTGGGCCCAAGACCTCCAAGGTTTCATGTGGGAGCCTGAACTGTTCCACCAGCGTTTGGAGAAGTTCATGCACGATGCGTTCAATCACATCTGGCAGCGTCACAGGGACCTCGGTCTCACCCTTCGCGACACCGCCATCGTCGCGGGCGTGGAGCGCATTGCCGAGGCGACAGAGCTCCGAGGACTCTTTCCCTGATTTCACCGTTCTAACGAGGAACGTCCAACATCACCTACACGGTGTCCTCGTTTCTCTCGGCCCCAATGGCGCATTGGCGCCGAGAGAAACGAGGACTGGTCTAGCGCTCAACCATCGGTCGAGCGCTGTGACACCTCGCCCATTGGCTCGCCGCCAAGGACGGTATCGATCACCTCGATGTCTTTGATCCTCAAGGGATCAACCCGCAAGGGGTTCTCTGAGAGGACGGTGAAGTCGGCGAGTTTGCCGACCTCAATGGAACCCATTTCGTCGTCTCGATGCAGCAGGAAGGCCGAACCGAGGGTGACTGCTTCGAGCGCCTCGAGTGGCGTGAGGCGTTCTTCGGCGCCGAGCAGGTGACCGCTTCGGGTGAGGCGGTTCACCGCGCACCACATGGTGAAGAGGGGATTGACCGGCGTCACCGGATGGTCCGAGTGCAGCGAGATGACGACATCTTCGCCGAGCGCAGAGCGCGCTGCGTCCATGCGGCGTGCCTTGTCCGGGCCCATGGTCTTCGTGCGGTGGATATCGCCCCAGTAGAAGATGTGGTTCGAAAAGAGATTCACGGCCACTCCGAGGGTCGCCATGGTTCGAAACATCGCTCGTGTCGCCATCTGGCAGTGTTCGAGGCGGTGGCGGTGATCGAGACGAGGTGATCGAGCGAGCACCCGGCCAATCGCGCGAAGCGCGACCTCGGTCGCCCCATCGCCATTGGTGTGAATCGCGAACTGAAAACCCGCGTCGTGATAGGGCTGCATGCGCGTCACGATGTCGTCTTCGTCGAGGATCAAGAAACCGTGATCCTCGCCGGCGCAGTACCCGGGCCACTTCAATTTGCCAGTGAACCCTTGGATCGACCCATCGGCGATCAGTTTGATGGGGCCCATGGCGAATTTCTCGGTGCGGCGCTCTCGAAGCGCCACGAAGTGGTCGAACAGGTCAGCGTCGCTGAATCGACGGGCCATATCGCCAAGGCTCGGCGAGTAGAAGACCCGCACGGGGAAATCCTGCTCGTTGACGACGCGGGCGTAGGTCTCGAACGCGTCACCGGCGGCGAAGAGTGCCATGTCACTCGCTGAGGTCACACCAACCTGACGAAGCAGTTCACCACCGTCGCGCACGGCGCGCTGCGGGTCACTCGCCATGACGCTCTGCGCGTCGAGCACGAGCGCCATCGCCGTTTCGTGGAACTCTCCCGTGGGTACGCCCTCGGCGTCTTTGATGACACCCGCGACATCAGTGAGCGCCGTCACGTCACAGCGGTGCATCTGCAGCGAATTCGCGTAGGCGAGATGACCACTCGCGTTCACGACCACGACGCCGTGTGTCGTGGAGACCTGGTCGAGGTCCTCTCGACGAAGGGACCGCCCATCGTGAAACACCGGATCGAAGCCGTAGCCGACGACCAGGGAGTCCGAGGAGCTCGCGTGCTCGCGCAACCTCGCAATGACCTCGTCGAGCGAACGGCATCCACTCGCCACGGTGGCGTCGGGCCGGGGGCGGTCGTCATAGCCAGTCCACACCAACTGGCCCAACGCGCCGTCTGAGAAGAGGTGACCGTGCGCCTCGATGAAACCCGGGACGATCACGTGGTCGAGGTAACGGTCATCCTCATGAAATTGCTGGTCACGAAGTGCCTCAGCCACCTCCGCGCGGGTGCCGACGTGCAGGACCCTCCCCTCGCTCACCGCTACCGCCTCGCCGTGCGGGCAACTTCGGTCCAGCGTCACGACTTCGCGGGCCCGAAAGACGACGATAGACAACGAGACCCCCCTTGCGCCACGGTATTCAAATCCATAAGGTCGTTGAACCTATTGCGAGCGCTCTCTGGGGGAATACTAGTGACATGAGCGAGGTCACCTCTGGACGAAGGACGGAATTGAAGCGCCCCTCTCAGGCGCGTTCGATTGCCACGTTCTCAAGCATCCTTGACGCGTCAACCCAGATCATCGTCGAACGTGGCGTGCAGGGACTCAATACCAACCTGGTCGCCGAACGTGCCGGGGTGAACATCGGCACCGTGTACCACTATTTCCCGGACAAGACCGCCATCCTGGTCGAGTTGTATCGCACCGACCTCGCACGGCGTCTGGCGCACTTGACCGAGAAGCTTCGTGAGGTCTCCTCCACGCCCGACCTCGACCAGTGGACAATAGACATCTTCACGCTGGCCCTCGACCTTCGAAGCCACCATCCCGCCACCCAGCACCTACGCCGCGCCTTTCGCGCTGTGCCCGAGCTCGTCGAGCTCGACCGACGCGAGACGGAAGATCTCGTGGAATTCTTTGCGTCGAGGCTGCGGATGCGCTTCACGCTCTTGAGCGCTGCTCGCGCGCGCGCCGCCGCGCGCTTGCTCATCGAGTTCACCTCGATCATCCTCGACGTCAACTACGACATCGGCGAAGGCGCCGACGAGATCATCGACGAGGGTGTTGCGGCGCTTCGCAGCTACCTCGCGACCCTCGAGGATTAACGGCTACACGATTTCGTCCGAAGTGTGCGATTCTGGTGGGATGGAACCAGAAGAGTTGAGCCGCGAGCAACTCGGTGAACTCGTACGCACGCTTCGAGAAGAAGTCGCGCGACTGAAAGAGGAGATCAGGCGCCTGCGTCGTGATCAACACGAGGTGCCCCCTCATTACCTGTGAGATCTCACCGCGCGTGCGCGGGCACGACGCCGATACGATGGACATCGCTCGCAACCGCTAAGGGGACGCTATGTCACAACTCATGCCCGCCGCGTTCATTGGACACGGAAACCCCATGAATGCGCTCGAACACAATCGCTACACCGACGCATGGCGTGCGTTCGCGGCTTCGATGCCGACACCGAGCGCCGTGCTGGTCGTCTCGGCCCACTGGTACGTCAACATCACCGCCGTCACCGCGATGCGGGTACCCCGCACGATCCACGACTTCTATGGCTTCCCCCAGGCCCTGTTCGACGTCCAATATCCTGCACCGGGCAGCCCCGAGATCGCCGAGCGCATCATCGACACGGTGAAGCCCACCTACATGGGTCGAGATGAAGACAGTTGGGGGATCGACCACGGGACGTGGTCTGTACTCACGCACATGTTCCCCAAGGCCGACGTGCCGGTTCTGCAGGTCTCAGTCAACGCTGAACTCCCCTTCGACTACCACTTCGACCTCGGTGCACGTCTTCACGCACTGCGAGAAGAGGGTGTGCTCATCATTGGTAGCGGCAATGTCGTACACAACCTGCGTCTCATCGACTGGCACAAGCCCGGCGAGGGGACCGACTGGGCGCATCGCTTCGACGAGGGCGTGCGCTCCGTCATGACGAGCGATCCTTCGCGCTTGGGCGCCACCCGCGATCATGATGACTACCGTCTCGCCGTGCCCACGCCCGACCATTTCTTGCCCCTGGCGTACCTCGCGGGACTCTCCGCCCAGGCGGGTGAGCCAATGCGTACGCTCGTCGACGGCTACGAAATGGGCTCGTTGTCGATGACCGCCTACGAATTAGCGGGCGCCTGAATCATTTGCGGGTGGCGCGCTGCGCTCGTCGCACCGATATGGCGAGCGCGATGACCGCCAACACGGGCAACAGGGCCACCGCCACCGCGTTCTCTTGGAGCACGATGCGCGACACCGCCACCACTGCGATGATCACGAGCGCCGCGGCGAAAAGCTCGGGGGTGTCTCCGACGAGAAAATCCCACCAGAACATGCCAAAACCCTTGAGCAGTCGAAGGACCAAGGGAGACTTCTGCGCGGTCATGCCGTCACCTCGCTCGCAACGAGTTCTCGACGTGGACGGATGAGGGCGATCAATACCCACGCGACCACCGCGTAGAGTCCCACCAGTGCGAGTAGTGCCCCGTCGTTACCTGGCCACGTCACCTTCAGTCCTTCACCGACCCAGAACGTCCCGTAACTGACGAGCAGGATGCCGACTCCCATCTTCATCGCATTCTCTGGCACGTGGGACAACTGCTTGGCGACGATGGCCCCGGTCACACCCACCAACACGATCGCGACGCCGGCGGTGATGACCGCCAGTCCCAATCGATGAGCCGAAGTGCCCAGCGTAAGAACGGTGATCACGACTTCCAATCCTTCAAGAAAGACGCCCTTGAACGCCATGACGAATGCGATGCGGTCTCTGTCCGGCCGAGCATTGATCGCCTCGAGCTCCGCAACCGTTTCTTTGTAGATGGCGTCTTCATCGTGCATGGCCTTTAGTCCGCTCGATCGCAGAATCGCCTTTCGCAGCCACTGCATGCCAAAGATCAACAAGACGCCACCCACCACGAGTCGAAGGACGCTGAGTGGAATGTGGACAAGTGCTGGTCCAAAGGCGGCCACCAACGCCGCGAGCGCCACCAACGCAACCACGGTCCCTTCGAACGCAGAACGCCAGCCGCGCGTGTGACCCACGGCGAGCACGATCGTCAGCGCTTCGACCATCTCGACGGCGCACGCGAGAAACACGGCGCCGACAAGAACAATCACCCCCGACGACACTGAAGTCACTGCAATCATTCTCATTTCCCCTTTGTTGGATCCATTATCAAGCACGCCGAAGCGTCAAAGCACACCCGCACCTCACTCGAACGTTCATAGCGAACCGGTGAGAAGACCTTGCTCAGGACTGCGTCTGATCCCACGCGCACGACGTGTTCGTACCCTCGCCCGTTGAACGCTACGTCCAGAATATGGCCCTTGACGCCGGCCCCGTCATCAGAACTGAGGAGTGACACGCCCGAGGCGCGTACGAAGAGGCTCTTCGCACTCCCGGGATCGAAACTCTCGAACGATGTCGCCGCGATGCGCTGCTCGCGTGCGAAGGGAAGCTCGACCTCGTAACGATGATCGCCACACGCGCTGATCACGTCAACGGGGAATTCTCCCGCGACACCAGTGAAGCGAGCAACAAAGGCGTTGAGCGGCCTTCGATAGATCGCCTCAGGGGTATCGATCTGGACCAGACGACCCTGGTTCAACACACCCACCTGGTCGGCCAGGGCGAACGCCTCTGACTGATCATGGGTGATGTAGACAGTGGTGACCCCCGCTTCGCGTGTCAGGGTCGCGATCTCGATGCGCAATTGTTCGCGTCGGTCGGCGTCGAGATTCGAAAGAGGTTCGTCGAACAACACGAGACCGACATCGGCCGCGAGCGCTCGCGCGAGGGCAACACGCTGTTGCTCACCGCCCGAGAGCTGGTTGGGGTAGCGCTCTGCCAGATGCGCGATGCCCACCCGCTCGAGTAGATCGTCAACCCGAGCGGTCCTGTCCAGTTTCGACCTCGCCGTGTTCGTAAGGGGGAATGCGACGTTCTTTCGCACGCTCAAGTGTGGCCAGAGTGCGTAGTCCTGAAAGACCATCGAGAGACCACGTTTCTCGGGGTGGATGAACGTAGTAGGGCCCACCACCTCTCGTCCGTCAATGAGGATCGATCCGCTCGTAGGCCGTTCTATCCCCGCGAGACACCGCAGCAACGTAGTCTTGCCCGAGCCAGAGGGACCCAGGAGCACGAGGAATGTGCCCGGTTCGATGTCGAGACTCACGTTGTCCAGTGCAACCTTGTCCGCGAAGCTCTTGTGCAGAGATCGAAACGAGATCGCGACGGCGCGACTCTGTGCAGGAGCACTCATGACTTGACCCCACTCCAACCGATTCGTTGCCAGCCTCGTGGCGTGAGCAGTCGAAAGAGACCGAGTGCCACCACAATGGCGCCGAGCATCTCTATGAGCGTTATCACGGTCATTGCGGTCCCCGTACCCAAGGCGTTGTTGGCGAGGTACGCCTGGATCGTGACCGACGCGGGTTCCTGGCTCGGCGGATAGAGGATTTGTGCGATGGCGAGCTCCGAGATCGTTTTGGTGAAGGTCAGCAGCCAGCCCCACAACAGGACCCTCGAAACGAGCGGCAAGTTGGTCGTGCGCCACGCTCTCATGCGCGACGCACCGTGCACGCGAGCGGCGTCCCCGAGTGACGGCTGAATCTGACTCACGGGTCCGGCCATGAAACGCGTCTGGCCGGGCAACGATGAGGCGACGAGCGCGAGCATCAACAATGGCAGCGTCTTGTAAAGGTCAACCACGTGCGACGTGATGAAACTGAGGTTGTAGAAGAAGATGTAACCGACGCCGAGGACCACGCCCGGCACCGCCACCGACCCGAGCAAGAAGACGTCGGTCACGCGTTGGGACCAACCACCGACGTTGTTGACGAGTCGACGCGCCAGCACGAGTGCCAGGGCACCGGTGACGGTGGCGACGACGAATCCCATCTGATTGGACAGCAACAGTGGGCCACCGAGTCCCTTACCGATGATCGAGGGATGGATGACCTGCATGTAATAGGTCGTCGTCAGGTGCACCGCTGAACTCGAATAGATGCCGAGATTCTGGATGAATGATCCAATGACCGCGCCAAGGATCGGCACGCCCAACGCCACTGCGAAGAATGCCGCCATCGCCATGGTCACAGCGACGCGAGCCCGCGGTGAGAACTCTCGCCGTCTCGGGGCACGAGTGCGGCCCGACAACACCGCGAAGGAACCTTTGCGCATCACGCGCGACTGGAGCAGGATCGGGGGGACTGTCGAGGCGATGAGCACGAATGCGATGACCGCGGCAACTGGGAAGTTCGCCGGAAAGTTACTGATGGCGCTGAATAGCGTGTACGTCGCCAACGGAAAGTGACTGTGGTACGCGAGCGTGAAGGCGACACCGAAGTCACTCATTGTCTCGGCGAAACTGATGGCGAAAGCGCTCAGCAGTGCCGGAGCGATGATCGGCAGGATGGTGCGCATCGTGAGAAATCGAGACGCACCGTGGATGCGTGCCGCGTCTTCGAACTCCGAACCCAGTCCGTGAAGGCCAGCCGACACCACGAAGTACGAGAAGGGAATCGCCGCCGTCGTGAGCACGATGATGATGCCGGTCGGCCCGAAGAATTGACCGTAGAGGTACGAGGTATTGATACCGAGGTACTGCGAGACCCCAAATGGCTGAAGGACATCAGTCCAACCAAGTGTCATCATCCAGGTCGGTACGAGTAACAAGACCCACATGAGAATGCCCCATGCGCGTCGCCCGATGATGTTCGTGCGATGGACGAGCCACGCCACCGTTGTCGCGATGGCGACTGCGAGGACCGAGACACTCGTCGAGACCCACAACGAGTTGAAGATGCCCTGGCCGGTCTGGCCCTGGAACGCTTGGGCGATGTATTTGAGTGTGAAGAACTCACGACCTTGCTGAAAGAGGCGCGGACTCGTAGCCAAGAGAAGAAAACAAATCACGGGTGCGATGATCAGAAGTGTCAGTATCACCCACAACGCCACGGTGGCGGGCGACAGGCGTCGGTGGCGACGAGCCGGTGCCAGTGACACCGCAGTCGTGCCGGTGTGATCGGGCTGGGTCTGAGGTGGTGTGAACGTGGGTTCAAGCGTTGTGGTCATCTAACACCTCCAATGGGGAGGGCGCTGCGGCCCCACGAGGGGACCGCAGCGCCGGGGAAAGGTCATCACTGGGGAGTCAGTGAATTAACCGTTGTTGATATTGGCTTCGAACCAGGTGTTGACCTTGTTCTCCTGGCTGCCCCAGACGTAGGGGTCGAGCGACTGCATCGGTACCGAGTTGAGCGACGGGATCACCGAGTTCGAGGGCTGCTCATTGTTGAGGACTGGCCAGAACAAGGAGTCGCCCTGGGCGTCACCCGTCTTCATCACGTGTTGACCCGCGGGCGACAACAGCCAGGTGACGAACTTCTTCGCCTCGTCCTGGACTGCCTTGGGGGCCTTCGCGTCGATTCCAATGACACCCGGGAGAGCGGTGACGGGATTGAGGTAGGCGACTCGCATGTTCGGGTAGGTGGTGAGTTCGGTGCCGTATCCCGCAGAACTCTGGATGATGGCCATCTTGATCTGGTGCGCCTCGATAGCCGCGAGAGTAGGTCCATTGGTCGCGTTCACGACCAAGCCGTTCGCCTTCAGTGCCTCCAAGTACTTCTCACCCGCTGCGACCGCCGCATTGACGTTCTTCGTCCGTGGGTAGTTGCCGAGGTAATTCATGATGCCGGCAATCAGCGGATAGGTGGGACCTGACTGCGCGGGGTCATTCATGCCGACCTCACCCTTGTACTGCGGCTTCAAGAGGTCGGCCCAGGTCTTGGGCAGCTGAGCGGCGGTGATCTGGGACGAGTCGTAGACCAGCGCGCCGGTCGCGGTCAGGCCGGTGGGAATGTAACTGTGGTCCTTTGGCACGTTCGCGAGACCGACTTTGTTGAATGAGACGTTGGGCAGCCATCCACGCACCAACTTCCCCTCGCCGTCGAGCTGGGCGAATGCGGTCGAACCGTCGACCCATAAGACGCCCCACTTCGGATTGTTCCCTTCCGCCTGGATCTGCTGGAGCAGCGGGCCGGTCGAGTTGTCGTTCAACGTCACCGTGAAGCCAGGATTGGTCTTGTTAAAGGCCGTGACCGCGGCTGAGTCGTACCCCTGGGCCGAGTAGACGACCAACGTGGGGTGCGGGGCAGCCGCGCCTGAGGTGGTGAGCAGGGACAGTGAAGCGACAGTCGCCGTGAGGGCGACTGCGGTGATCCGAGAGCGGAGAGCACCTGTGTTCTTGATAAGTGGGTTCATGGGTGATAGTTAAGAGCCACCGGGTTAACTCAATGTGACTTTCGTCACGCAGCGAAATGAACTTCACTCACAACTTTCGTCACACGACGAGCTCGTCGTGCGGGGTACGTCGATGTGGCTCGCTCAGCGGTCGCGACGACGTAACTCGTCTTCGACCGCAGCCGGATCGAGCCCGCGACTTCGAAGGAGCAAGAGTGTGTGGAACCAGAGGTCTGCGGCCTCGCTGATCACGCGCTCGTCGTCTTCGCTCAGCGCCGCGACGACCACTTCGACCGCCTCTTCGCCAACCTTTCGTGCCGCGAGCGGCGTACCCTGGGCCAGCGTCGACGCGACGTAGGAAGTCGCGTCACCCTGCGCTTCGCGCTGCAAGATCCGTCGCCACAGCCACGGCGTGAAGCACGACGTCGCGCCATCGTGACACGTGGGACCATCAGCGTTCACCCGCACCAGCACCGCGTCCTCGTCGCAGTCGAGCACGACCTCGACGACGCGAAGAGTGTTGCCCGACGTCTCTCCCTTACGCCATAGCTTTTGACGTGAGCGCGAGAAGAAGTTCACAAAACCCGTCGAGCGGGTGAGTGCCAACGCCTCCTCGTCCATCCACCCGAGCATCAAGACGCGCCCTGACGCATCATCTTGCACGATTGCTGCGCGCAGCTCTTCGCTCATACCCGCTCCTTTAGTGGTCGAAGTGATATCCCGAGGTTCTCCACCTCTCGACGCAGTCCCGGAAGCCCGGTCGGATTCTCGTGCACGATCGACGCAATGAGCGCTGCGTCGGTTATTCGAAGCGCCGCCGCGATGTGCTCGGGCGAACCCGCGCCCCCCGACGCGATCACTGGTACCGACACCGCATCTCGAACCGCGGACGTGAGCTCGAGGTCGAAGCCGGTGCGCTTACCATCTTGACGAATCGACGTGAGCAGTATCTCTCCCGCGCCGCGCTCGGCGGCTTCGATGGCCCACGGTATCGTCGCAACACTCGTCGCAATACGTCCACCGTGGGTGTGCACGACACCGTCACCCGCATCGATGGCGACCACCACTGCTTGGCTGCCGTAGCGGTCGGCGATCGCCGTGATCAGCCAGGGATTCGCGAGTGCCGCCGAATTGAGCGAGACGCGGTCGGCGCCCGACTCAATTATCCGCGTCGCGTCGGCCACGCTGCGCACGCCCCCACCGACCGTGAAGGGGATCTCCAAGACGTCGGCGACCTTCACGATCACTGAGGTCATCGTCGCCACATCGTCGGGGGTCGCGGCGATGTCGAGGAACACCAATTCATCGGCTCCGCCGTCACTGTAGAAAGACGCCAGTTCCACGGGGTCACCGACGTCACGCAGCCCGACGAAACTCACGCCCTTGACTACGCGACCATTCGCGACGTCCAGACAAGGGATCAGGCGAGCGAGAGGCATCGTTCCAAGAAGTCGAGACCCGCTTGGGCGCTCTTCTCAGGGTGGAATTGCACACCGAGAAACGAACCGTTCTGCACGGCCGCCGTGATGCCCTCGGACGTCGCGACGACGTCGCTCGAGTGGGCCGAGAACGAATGGGCGAAGTAGTACGCATCACCCCACGGTTCGACGATGGCCCAGCCCAATCGAGGCACCCGTTCGGTGTCGAGGCGAGTGACGAGCCCCGACAGGAGTCCGATGCCCTCGACGCCGCCGTCTTCTTCGCTGGCCTCGAGCGCCAACTGCATGCCAAGACAGATACCGAGGATCTGGCCATCGTCGGCGAAGCGCTGGCGAAGCGCGGCGGCGGCTCCCGTCTCATTCAGGTGCTGCATGGCGCTCCTCGCCGAACCAACGCCCGGCAAGATGACGTGCGATGCCCGCTCGATCTCCTCTGGTGCGC
>JAJXXA010000150.1 GCA_021781335.1 Actinomycetes bacterium | reverse complement strand
CGCTTGGTGAAACCTTCTTGTTTCGCTGAGTCATGTGCCCTGAGCCGGTGACTACGTCGCCCTTTGGCTTATGGGACCTTGCGCGGTACAAGGAGAAACCGTGCGAAGAATCTTGTGTGCAGTAGTTGCAGTGCTTTCTAGTGCCGTGATCCTGCCTTCATCAGTGAGTGCCGAGACCTTGCCACCGGTCGTGAAGACGCCCCGTGTGGCTAGTGCTCCCAATCAACACATTGTTCCGCGAGCCCTGCTCGGCGCTCACAAGGCGCCAATTCTCAGTCACGTTGCCGCTCTGGCTCGCGTAACCATTGGCGAATTACGCGCGGAATGGCAGCACGTGGCCATGTGCGAAGTGGGTGGCAACTGGTCGATGCTGGGGTCTTCGTATTCGGGGATCGGCTTTGCGAACTCGACGTGGCTTCAATACGGGGGATCTCGCTTCGCGCCTCTTGCCGGCCAGGCACCCCCGGATGTACAGATCCTCATCGGTATGAAAGTGACGGGCGGCTGGGTTCCCGATCAGCAGGGTTGCTCGCCGGGCGGATGGTAGGAGACTCGAACGTAGAGCCTCGCGATCCCGCCCCAACGTTCGCGTGTTGAAGAAGACCTACTTTTTTAAACCCTGGACAGCCAATTTCGACAAAGCCACCTTGTCAACTTTGCCAATATGAGTTCGAGGAAGTTCATCAACGACATAGATTGCTCTGGGAATCTTGAATGACGCGAGACGTTCTCGGCAGTGCGCAAGTAATTGCGCCACATCGATGTGTTCGTTCTGCTTGGCCACGACAAAGGCCACGCCGGCTTCGCCCCAAAGCGGATCGTCCACGCCAACAAGTGCGGCATCGATGACGTGTTCATACGCGGCCAGTACGCATTCGACTTCGAGTGGAAAGACATTCTCGCCACCGGAGACGAACATCTCCTTGGTTCGACCGCAGATGCTGTAGTAACCGTCGCCATCTCGTTCGGCAACGTCGCCGGTGCGTAACCAGCCGTCGCGTAGGACCGAAGTGGTAGCCGCACGATTCTGCCAGTAACCCGAGAAGACATTGGAACCACGGACCCAGATTTCGCCGCGGCCAACTCCTTCTACAACTTCACCCGCCTCATCTCGTAACGCAACGTCAACGTACTTGTAGGGCTTGCCCACGGAGCCAGGATGCGAAGTTATGTCTTCGGAGGAGAGACAAAGGACATTGGGTGCGGCCTCAGTCAAGCCATATCCTTGCGCGATGGCGATGCCACGTTCAAGCCATTGAGCGGTGAGACCTTGGGGCATCGTGGCACCGCCCACGACAACTGAATGGAGACTGCTCAGATCGGCATTAGCGAAGTCGGGGTGCTGGGCCAACATGAGGAACGTCGTGGGGACGCCCATCATTGTGTTCACGTGTCTCGTACTGATCAACTCAAGAACGCGTTTCGGAACAAAACTGGGCTCAAGGACGACGGTCGCCCCTTTCCACCACGCCAGCAGCGGCTGGACGTTCCACCCACCGACGTGATATTGAGGCAAGACCTGCAGGACGACGTCGTCAGCAGTTATTGGAATACTCAGATCGAGGCTGCGATTGGTCCAATAACAATTGGCATGTGTGAGTACTGCTCCCTTGGGGGTTCCCGTCGTTCCCGAGGTCGCAATGAGTAGTAGAGGGTCGTTGCTCGTCAGCGGGACGAGGGGCATGAGCGACGACGAGTCGGGTAGATCTGTGAGCAGTGTCTCCATTCGTAGCGGTGCACGTGTGCTCACGAGTGGGCTCGCGGCGAATCGTGCCGATTGGGCCTCTGAAAGGACGAGGAGTTCTGGGATGAAGAGGTCCAACTGAACGGTGAGTTCGCTCGGTGTCAGATGCCAATTCAGGGGAGCGAGTACGAGGCCAGCTTTCGCACAGGCGAAGAAGAGTATTACTTGCTCCGGCCGGTTCTCAGTGAGGGTTGCGATCCGGTCTCCTGGTACCAGACCGCGTTCGAGAAGTGAAATTGCGAGGGCGGTCGAGGAGCGTTCCAGCTCGTCATAGGTGATTGTGTCGCCCAGGAACTCGATGGCCGTTTTGTGAGGCGTGCGTGTCGCGTGTTCGCTTATCCAGCTCCCGACCATGGACGGATCATTGTCGCGCGAAATCATCGGTGCTTCGCCCTTGCGACAAATACAAACTCGCTTCTTTGTCCGTCATTTCGTCGATCGAAACTCGACGTCAGATCGTCTTTGCCAATTCCGTTTCGATGGGAGGCCGCGTTGTCGTCGAATTCAAGATTTGTCATCACCCGTCACCGCCTCCTCACCGTGGAGAAGTGTCTGCGTCGATGCCTCGCCCAGCATTCGAGCGATGATCTTCATCATCTCTTCAAACACGTCAGGTGGAACTTCACGTGCCTCATTCCAAAGAATCCAGCGCATTCCAATCGCCTCACCAACGGCGATCAGTGACCACGCAAGGACCATTGGGTCCCCAGGGGCGACTTCACCTGTGTCCATGGCTTCGCGCAGGAACGGAATGTAGTTCTCGATGATGGTCTCGTAGTGATTGCGCAAGGCGCGAGGCGAGACGAACTCGGCTTGTCGGATCACACGATAGAGCGCTGGATGTTCAGCGGTGAAGCGGAAGAAGCCCGCGAACCCCAAACGCTCAGCTTCGAGGCGTGTTGTCGCACCTTGCGCCGCCTCTGACATGGCGTGACGGACCCGTTGATTGAGGTCCGCGACTACTTCATCAAAGATTTGTTGTTTGCTCGCGAAGTAGAGATAAAAGGTACCCTGAGCGACACCGGCCAGTTCCGTGATCTTCACGATCGAGGCATCGTGATAGCCAATGGCACCAAAGGTCTCTTCGGCGGCTTTCAAGAGACTCCGCCTTGTTCTTTGCCCCTTGTCCTTGAGTGAGGCACTCGTTGCCCGAGAGGCGCCGCGACTTTTCAAGTCGGGCGGGCCGACGGCACCGGACACAAACTGACCCTCAGCGCTCATTACGGTCCTCTTTCAGGAAATGCACGGTCACGATGATGAGACTATCGAAGAGTCGCATGCTTCAAGTTCGCTGAGATCGCCAGCGATCAACTTCGCCCATCAGTTAGAGAAGGTATGGCAAACCTTCGCTCACCATATTGAAATTCTCAACTAGATGGCGACGATCAGCGGTGGCTCGGTGACTGAGCGAATCTCGTCCAGCGTGACCCCAGGTGCAAGTTCTCGCAGGAGCAGGGCATCGGGTCCGATGTCGAACACCCCGAGGTCGGTGATGATGCGCTGGACGCAATTGCGTCCCGTGAGAGGCAGCGAGCACGAATTCACAATCTTGAATCCGCCATCCTTCGCACAATGTTCCATCATCACGATCACTCGTTTCGCCCCGTGCACGAGATCCATCGCTCCACCCATACCCTTTACCATCTTTCCCGGGATCATCCAGTTGGCGAGATCGCCCGAAGCAGAGACTTGCATTGCGCCGAGTATCGCGACGTCTACGTGTCCACCCCGAATCATGGCGAATGAGGCTGCAGAATCGAAGAAGGACGCGCCAGGGAGTACGGTCACGGTCTCCTTTCCTGCGTTGATGAGGTCTGGGTCGACGTTGTCCTCGGTGGGATAAGGGCCGACGCCGAGTATCCCATTCTCGGAATGGAGGATCACGTGGGTGCCTTCGGGCACGTAGTTGGATACCAGCGTGGGTAGTCCAATTCCTAGATTGACGTATTGACCGTCTGTCAACTCTTGGGCGACGCGTGCAGCTAATTGTTCTCGAGTCAACGTCATCGCGTCACCGTCCTCTTCTCAATCAGTTTCACTGTGTTCGGCGTGTGAACGACTCGCTGGACGAAGATTCCAGGAGTGTGTATGCGCATTGGATCCAACTCACCGGGTTCAACAATCTCCTCAACTTCGGCAATGGTGATTCGGCCAGCTGCAGCGCACAAGGGATTGAAATTTGCCGCACTCTTCTCATAGACCAAGTTGCCGTAGCGGTCACCGTAGCGGGCGTGGACGAGTGCGAAATCCGTGTGGATTGCGTGTTCGAGAACATAGGACGTTCCGTCGAATTCGCGAACTTCCTTTGGGGGCGACGCCAGCGCAACGTTCCCCGCACCGGCATAGCGCCACGGCAGTCCGCCTTCGGCGACTTGAGTGCCTACTCCTGCTGGAGTAAAGAACGCGGGGATACCCGCGCCGCCGGCACGCAATCGTTCGGCCAGGGTTCCTTGCGGCACCAACTCGACCTCGAGTTCGCCAGAAAGATACTGTCGTTCAAACTCCTTGTTCTCGCCTACGTACGAGCCTGTAGTGCGGCGGATTCGTTTCGAAGCGAGCAAGATGCCCAACCCGGCTTCGTCGACACCGCAGTTGTTGCTAACCGTGGTCAAACTCTTGGAGCCGAGTTCGTAGAGCGCATAGATCAAGGCGCTAGGGATACCACAGAGGCCGAAGCCGCCCACCGCGATGGAGGCTCCATCAGGAATATCGACGACGGCCGCGGCTGCCGTTTCAACCATCTTGTTCATCTGAACACCTTTCGTTTGTTCAAGCAATAGTTTTCAAAACTCGTCTCTTCGCTCGAGGTTCACCCGTTTGAGTCCGTGATGGTCGTCGCGGTGAGAGTCGAGCGGGCTTAATCGGTGAGCGATGAGTAGACCAATTGCTGCAACTCGCGTCGCACCGGGTACGTCCAACTTGGCAAGAGTTGGACGTAGAGTCCGACGGTCAGCTCTTCTTTAGGATCGACCCAGAAGTACGTCGACGCGGCACCGCCCCAGGCATAGGTACCCGCGGTGACGAGACTCTTGTTGTCCACTTGTTTCGTGACCACCGAAACCCCCAAGCCGAAACCCACACCGGATTGGCCGATCTCGCTGAAGGAGTCTCGTGCGAACGAACTGAGATCTTGATTGTGGGGAAGGTGATTTCGCGTCATGAGTTGCAGCGATCGTTTCGATAGCAATCGAACTCCGTCGAGCTCGCCACCACCGAGCAGCATGCTCATAAAGCGCTGATAGTCATGCGCGGTAGAGACCAGTCCGCCACCACCCGCAAGCAGCGAAGGCTTGCGGGTGGTGGCGACGGCGAGCTCGGGGATGGGGGTCGCCTCGCCGTTTGCATGGACGTAAAGCTGCGCCAAGCGGTCGAGCTTCTCCTCGGGGCAGTACCAGTCGGTATCGGTCATCCCCAAGGGATCGAGGATTCGTCGCTGTAGGAAGTCGTCGAGGCTCTCGCCGGTCCAGATTTCGATGAGACGACCGAGAACATCGGTCGCGACTGAGTAGTTCCACGCGCTGCCTGGTTGGAAGAGCAATGGTGTCTTGCACCAGTCGTGGACGGCTTGGGACAACGACACGCCATCAGGGTTTGACAAGTCGTAGCCCATGGAGCGGTAGAGCTGGTCCATGGGCGTCAGGTTCTGGAATCCATAGGTGAGTCCACTGGTGTGCGAGAGCAAGTGATGTACGCGCACTGGCTCGGTTGCAGGCACGGTGATTGGGTTCGCGGCGGTGCCACTTACGTACACGAGCGGATCACGGAGTTCTTCAATCCAACGACCCACCGGATCATTGAGATCGAAAACTCCCTCTTCGTAGAGCATCATCACGGCGACAGCGGTGATGGGCTTGGTCATTGAGTACAGGCGCCAGATGGTGTCGTCGGTGACGGCGAGTGATCGTTCGCGATCGCGATAGCCGCCGCGACCGACCCAGACCAAGTCGCCACCTCGGGCAACTGTCGTAAGCCATCCACTGAACTGGCCCAGAGCGACGTAGCGGTCGAGGTGCGTTTGAATTCGTTGCAAGCGCAGCGGGTCAAGGCCTACTTCTTCGGGATCGCGACGAATCTCGAGTTTCTTCATACTGGCGTCCTTCCCGGTCTCCTGATTCTTCTCAGTGTCCAACAATGTAGTCGAATAATGAGAGGTGATTCACTTGACATTTATCGTGAGCTCTGCTTAACTCAGGGTCGCGCGAGTCGTGGGGCAGCGTGTTTCTTGGGAGGGAATAGATGAGAACGAACATACGATTCATCGTGGTGCCATTGGCATTGGCGACCATGGGGCTCGGAGCAACTTTGGGGACTGCTTCCGTGTCGAGCGCCGCGAAGAAAGCCCCGGCACCTGTCAAGGTGGGAATTGTCACCGAGAAGACCGGCATCTTCTCCGCCTACACCACCGAGTGGCTGCAAGGCGTGAACATCGGCCTTTCGTACGCCACCAAAGGTTCGGGCAAGGTTGATGGACACCGGATCGTCCTCAATACCGTTGACGACGGTGACAATCCAACGACGGCCGCGACGGACTTCAAGAGTTTTGTGGGCGCTGGCTACAAGATCATTGGCGGTACGGTCGACTCGAGTATTGCGACCGAACTTGCGCCACTCGCCGCACAGAACAAGACGCTCTATATTTCTGGGCCGGCCGCGGCTGACCAGGTGACAGGTGTCAACCGCTACACGTTCCGCTCGGGACGTCAGACTTACCAGGACGTTCAGACGGCTGCGTCATACATAAAGGCTCTCGGTACGGGCAAGACGGTTCTGGTGCTCGGCCAGGACTTCGCCTTTGGTCAGTCGTACGTGACCGATGCCACCCAAGCCTTCGGGTCGCTCGGTGACACGGTGAAGAGCCTGCTCGTGCCACTGACGACGACTGACTTCACGCCAACAGCGCTCCAAGTCCAGGCACTTCACCCCGACATCGTCTTCTTGGCCTGGGCTGGATCGACCGGTGCTCCACTGGCCCAAGCTCTTGACCAGCAAGGTATCTTCACTAGTTCGAAGGTGATTACTGGACTCGCCAACACGGCGACGTATCAGTTCTACGGCGCCGCGGGCTTGAAGTTCAATTACCTATCGCTCTACAACTGGCAGTCACCGCACAACGCGGTAAACACGTACCTCATCAAAGGCATGCTGTCCAAGTATCACCAATACCCCGACCTCTTCACTGCAGATGGATTCGTATGGGCCCAGATGGTCGTGCGAGCAATACAGACGGGCCAGGGCACCAACGTGACAAAGATGATCAAGGGTCTCGAGGGTTGGACGTTCCAAGCACCTAAGGGTATGCAAACCGTTCGAGCGAGTGACCACGCGATGCTTCAGCCGATGTTCCAGGTCCAACTCGTTTCCACCGTCACTGGCAACTATCAGCCCGTGACCCTCGCGACCTTGAGCAGTGCTGCGACGGCTCCACCGGTAGTGGCGCACTTCGGTAGTTGAGATAAGAATTCATCATGACTTCCATTGTGGAATCCCAGGTCCCAGCCCTTCACGTGTCGGGGCTGGGATTCCACGCTGGAGGCGTTCAAATTCTCGCAGACGTTGATATTGATGTTCCAAGAGGGGCCTTCGTAGGGATCATCGGACCGAACGGAGCGGGGAAAACAACATTTCTTAATCTCCTGAGCGGCCTCCTCATCCCGAGCGCCGGCGCCATAGAGCTCGAGGGACGCAATCTCGCGGGAACGGCCCCCTCACAACGCTCGCAATTCGGACTCGGTCGCACCTTTCAGACTTCGAGCATCTTTGGCGCGCTGAGTGTCTTTGAAAATGCACGACTGTCTGCTCAAGCTCGCTTCGGGGGCAGCGCAAAGTTCTGGCGTCGACCTCGGCCACTCGACGAGGCGAGCGTAGCGGCTCGTGATGCATTGACGATGGTGGGGCTCGCCGAGATGGCCGAGCGGCCAAGCGGTGCACTCTCGCACGGCGACAAGCGCAAGTTGGAACTCGCGATTCTGGTGGCGGCGGAAGCGAAAATACTCTTGCTCGACGAGCCCATGGCGGGAGTCAACTCGGAGGACGTCCCCATGCTTACCGAGCTCATCGGTCGACTTCATGGAGAGGGTCGAACGGTTTTGATGGTCGAACATCACATGGCGGTTGTGGTCGGACTCGCCGACACGATTACTGTTTTCGACTCCGGCCGACTTTTGGCGATGGGCGATCCCCAGACGGTGATCGCCAACGTTGATGTCCAGCGCGCATATCTCGGTCAACCATTATGACGAGCGCCATCAAAGTGTCGAACCTTCACGTGACCATCGAAGGTTCGCACGTTCTCCAGGGCGTCTCGCTCGACGTGCCCAACGGTGGGGTCACCGCGCTCCTTGGTCGCAACGGTGTTGGCAAGACCACCACGCTGAAAGCACTTTTGGGACTGGTTCCGAGCACCGGCGACGTCGCCATAATGGGAAGAGATGTTCGAGGCTGGCCCACGCATCGCATCGTGAATCTCGGTGTTGGCTACGTTCCCGAAGACCGAGACGTTTTTGCGGGACTCACCGTAGAAGAGAATTTACGTCTCGCCGAACGCTCGGCGGCACCGCGCTACGACGACGTGTTCTCACTCTTTCCTGAACTTCGCGAACGGGCTCGTCAGCGTGCCGGCACTCTCTCCGGGGGGCAACAGCAGATGGTTTCTATTGCGAGGGCAATGCTAAACGGTTGGCCCTTGCTGCTCATCGACGAACCGTCCAAGGGTCTCGCACCGCGCCTTGTGAGCGAACTCGCGGAGGTCTTGGAAAGGGTTGCGCAGCTGGCAACGGTACTGCTGGTTGAGCAGAATCTCGCCGTGGTGAAGCGCCTCGCCCAACGAGTCGTTGTCCTCGACCATGGGGAAGTTGTCCATGAGGGTGACCCGAGCGAACTCGATGATCCGCTCGTGGCGCGTCGGTTTCTCGGTGTGGCGGGGGCATCGTGAGCGTATTTCTGACCCTCGCCTTCAGCGGCGTCGCGCTTGGTTCAATCTATTTTCTCGCAGCGTCTGGTCTGTCTCTGATCTACGGGTTGATGGACATCTTGAATTTCGCCCACGGATTGTTCATGACGATCGGTGCGTATGTGGCGTGGGACGTCGCGACGCACCTTCCCGCGTCGTGGGGAGCTCCAGTGTTGTTCATCATTGCGATGGTGGCGTCGGTGCTAGGAGGGTCGCTCGCCGCGGGACTTACTGAGGTGTTCATAATCCGGCCGCTTTACGGACGCCCGATAAGCCAGATACTCGTTACTATCGGCCTCGACCTCGCCGTCGTGGGTCTCTTGCTCGGGGGCTTCGGTAGCAACTCACTTTCGATACCGGTGCCCCTGTGGCTGATCGAGGCGTCTCATCTCGGTCACGTCAGCTTGCCCAATTCAGACTTCGTTGCACTGATTGCCGGCCTTGTCGTGCTGGTCGTCCTTGAATGGTTCTTGCGAAGGAGTCGGTACGGCATCATCATCAGGGCGGGTGTCGAGAACCGTGACATGGTGAGCGCGCTCGGCATCAATGTCGGCAGAGCGTTCACTCTCGTCTTCGTTATCGGAGGGGCGATGGCCGGACTCGCTGGTCTGCTCTACGCTGTCGTCTTCAGTGGGGACCTCATCGCTCCGACTCAGGGCGACAGCTTGCTCATCTTTGCGTTCATCGTTGTGGTCATTGGGGGATTGGGATCGATTCGAGGATCAGCTGTCGCCGCACTGATCGTGGGACTGGTGCAGGACTACACGAACTACTACTTGGGGAGCCACTCCGGCATGGCGGAGATCGGCAATCTCTCTGTTGTCTTACTGCTCGCGATCGTTCTCGAATGGCGACCCCGCGGCTTGTTTCAGGGGACCTTATGAGTGTGTCGCGTCGCGGTGTCGTCGTTGCCGTCGCTGCTTTCTTGATCTTCCTGCTCGTGCCGTTCATCGGTGTGCACGTACCGTGGATCTTGCCGAGCACAGTGAACATCATCAATTCAACGGGCACGCTTGAAGTTCTGGCGCTGTGCTTCATCTTCGCGGGCGTCGCGCTTGGCTACGACGTCATCTTTGGTTTCACAGGGTTGTTGTCACTCGGGCCTGTCATGTATTTCGCGACGGGCGTCTACGTCTTTGATATCACCTTGACCCATTGGAATTGGCCACTCGTTCCAGCCCTACTGTGCACATTTGGAATCTCGCTCGTGCTCGCCATTGTGTTCGGTGCGATTGCGCTTCGCGTCAGCGGCATAGCCTTCACCATGGTGACCTTGGCGTTCGCCCAGGCCTTCTACTACCTGATCGAGGACAATCCGCACGGGTTGACGGGCGGCGACACTGGCTTAGCCCTCGTGTCCTCTCGGCTTCCGGGCTTCATGTCGGGGGCGGTCTCGAACACTCGAAATCTCTACTGGATTGCATTCGGGTTTCTCGTTGTCTCCTACGCGATCGTCTGGATGGTGACCGAATCGGCGACCGGGCACGTCTTTGTCGCGATCCGCGAGAACGAACGTCGATTGGAAGTACTCGGAATTCGTCCCTTCGGGTTCAAGTTGGGTGCGTACGTACTGTCATCACTGGTTGCTAGCGGTGGAGGTGTCGCCTACATATTGCTGATCGGTACGGCAGTGCCGAGCGCAGTTGCGTCAACGACAGTCACGCTGTCTATCTTGATTATGGTCGTACTCGGCGGTGCCGGAACCCGGTGGGGTGCCGTCACAGGTGCCATGATCTACGTCTACTTGGAACAGTATCTACTGAAGGTGTCTGCGGAACCTTCATTCGCGAACCTACCGTCCTTCTTACGAGTGCCCCTCTCCCAACCGCAGTTCCTGCTCGGAGCGATCTTCGTACTCTTCGTACTTTTCGTTCCTGGCGGGATCGCCGGAATGGTTGGGCGGTTTCGCGTGCGACGTGAGGGGAGGAACCGGGGATGAAAGAGAGCAACATCTCTTGGAGGGATGTGCGGTCGAGAGGGAGAGGGGACGCATGGTGTTAGCGGGCAAGGTGGCCCTGGTCACTGGTTCGACGAGTGGTATCGGCTTGGGTATTGCTCGTGCTCTGGCTGCCGATGGGGCGAACGTGATGATGAACGGCTTTGGTGATCCAGACGACATAGCCCGACTCTGTGACGAGCTTGGAGCGGAGTTCGGAGTTCGAGTCGAATACGACGCGGCGGACCTCATGGATCCCAACGAAGTGCGCCGTCTTGTTGACCGGACCAGAGAACAACTAGGCAGCATTGACGTCTTGGTAAACAACGCGGGCATACAGCACGTCGACACGATTGATGCGTTTCCAACTGAGAAGTGGGACGCCATCATTGCGCTCAATTTGTCAGCCGCGTTCCACGCAATGAAGACCGCAATCCCCTATATGAAGTCACAGGGTTGGGGCCGCATCATTAACGTAGCGTCGGCTCACGGCCTTGTCGCGAGCCCGGGCAAGGTCGCGTACGTCGCCGCGAAGCATGGCCTCGTCGGTGCGACGAAGGTTGCCGCGCTGGAAGTGGCGAACGACGGTATCACGGTGAACGCCATTTGTCCGGGCTGGGTATTGACTCCCTTGGTAGAAAAGCAGCTCGAAGATCGCGCTCGTCAGGCAGGAACGAGTGTTGACATTGAGACCGAGGCGTTGCTCGCGGAGAAGCAACCAATGCTGAAATTCACTTCACCCGAATCCATAGGAGCGATGGTGGTGTTCCTCTGCTCGGAGGCAGCGACGACGATTACTGGCTCCCCTCTTTCTATAGACGGCGGCTGGGTCGCTCAGTAGGAGATCGCTGTCGAGTTCATACCGCGACGTGCGAAGCGCACCGCCATTAGTTCATCTCGGCCGCGTTCGCGAGAGACCATCTGGAACCATCATCCTTCACAGGAATCGACTCGCTCGCGGGTTGTGAAACTCGACCTCAGTGTGGGGCGAAGCCTAGATGCGGGCCGCCCTCATTTGAATCACTCGGGCTCGCGGTTGTTTTCTCGTTGAACAAGTTGTGATCCTTCGTAGGGACATTGTTGCGTCGAGTCATGAGAAGCGTCGTCGAGGGCGCGTACGCCGCGCCCCAAGTCCGCTCCTCGCATCAGTGAGGTAAGGGGTGTAATGCTCAATGTCTACGGGGGTGACGTTTGGTCTCCCGCTCTCGTGAGGCGCGAGAGATTCGTTGGGAACTGTCGCTGTAATTGATTCAACTGAGAACTCCATAATGGAAACGTCGCTGCGTCAATCTGAGCGGGCGAGGTCGAGCCGTCGCGAATGGTTGTCCCTTTCAAGCATGGGTCGATCTCGATGACAGACCATTGGTGAAAGTTTTGATCCCACTTCCAGGCGCCGAGGTGACCTCACTCCTCTTCCGCGATGCGCTTGATCGTGTCGAGGCGATGGTCCCATTTGGCGGCGAGGCCGTCGAGCCAACGAGCGGTTTCACTAATCCTCTCGGTGCGTATCGAGAACCATCGCTCGCGACCGTGACGTTCACCCGACACGAGACCAGCCTTCGCGAGAACGGCGAGGTGTTGGACGACCGCTTGGCGCGTGATGGGTAATCGAGACGAGAGCCCGGTCGCGGTCGCCGTGCCACGCTCGGCGAGTTGATCGAGCAGGGCGCGACGTGTCGGGTCGTCAAGCGCACCCAAGACCTCTTCTATGACGCTCACTGTGCTGACATGATGGGCGTCGAGTCTCGGCGTTCGGCGTAGGCCGCGGCCTTGGCGAGTACGTCGGACCATCCCCGGCTATGGCCTTCGTAGGAGACCCACTCACGGCCTTCGGGCACTACGAGAGTGCTGAAGCCACTCTCCACCACGGCGAGACGCGTCTCGTTTTCGGAGAGGGGTGTGATGGTGAACTCCACCAAGGTCGAGTTCATTTCATTTGCAAGCGTGTTCGGATATCCCTCCGCCCACCTATACGACAGCCTGCGTGGTGGATCGACTTCGACGAAGACGGTTCGGTAACGGCCATTCGCGCCGTGGTCGAGGACCATTTCTCCACCGGGGCGAAGATCAATCTCAATAGGACGTCCGGTTCCGAACCACGTACCAACGTGTTCTGGGGTCGTGAGGACCTCCCAGACCCTGTCAACGGTGGCGGCGATTGTTATGTCACGTTCAATTCGGTCATTGCTCATGTTCATTCCTCTCACGTTGCGCAAGTAACTACTTGCGTATCATATGCGCAAGTAACTACTTGCGCAAG
>JAJXXA010000053.1 GCA_021781335.1 Actinomycetes bacterium | reverse complement strand
GCCAGAAGGTGGTCAGCGCCCTCGTGGAGCGCCTTTGAGCCAGGGTGGGCCTGTTCGTAGTGGGAACGCTCATTTTCGGTTAATTCAGCCAGTTTCTGGCGATTCAGATAGTCCATCACCCCATCGTAGGTGCGAAGATGGAGAATTCTTGGTCAGACAATTCTCAGAATAAAGCCCCGAACAGGTATTTTGAACAGAAATATACATTCCCTGAGGTGATTTATTATGAGAAATCCCAATATTTCAACACTTTTGCGATAAAGATGGCTGCGGTTACTGGGAACCCCCAGTCCGATTCAACGAAGAGTAAGGAGTCGACCGGTGAACAAGGCCGAGTTGGTAGATGCAATTGTTGCCGAGAGTGGCGCGACAAAGAGTACGGTCGCTGAAGTCCTCAAGTCCTTTGAGGATGTCGTAGTGAAGAACGTTTCAAAGGGCGAGAAGATCGTGCTTTCAGGCTTCCTGTCGTTCGAGCGTGTAGACCGCAAGGCCCGCACCGCACGTAACCCTCAGACTGGCGAAGCCATCCAGGTGAAGGCTTCCAAGGCTCCGAAGGTTTCCATTGGCTCAACCTTCAAAAAGGCAGTCAAGGGCAGTTAGGCCTCAATGATGTGTGAGATTCCCCCGGGCACTTGCCCGGGGGATTTTTGCTTAGACGCCTCTTTGTCCGTCTTTTGGCCTTCCATGCACTCGTCAACACGAAGGTGCCATGTTGTGGAAGCCTGTTATGCGCTCACGACGGTGCTAGGAACGCTCGCTGCGGGCGAGTCATCTCGAGCGTGGCGCCGACGCGCGACGTCACATGACCACCGCCCCGCTCCCGCGACGGGGCACCCGTACAAACAACAATCCCCGGGCAAAAGCCCGGGGATTGTTACGAAAACTGGAGAGAGTTAGTCGACGAGGACGTCAACGAGCTTGCGACCTCCGCGGTAACCGAACTTCACGGTGCCTTCCTTGAGCGCGAACAGCGTGTCGTCCTTGCCGATGCCGACGTTGCGGCCAGGGTGGAACAAAGTGCCGCGCTGACGGATGATGATGCTGCCGGTCTTCACCGCAGTACCGTCAAACGTCTTCACCCCAAGGCGTTGCGCATTGGAATCACGACCGTTCCTTGTGGAACCGCCACCTTTGGTCTTTGACATCGATACTCCCTATGCCTTAGGTGAAATCTTCAGGATTTCAACGGTTGAATACTTCTGACGGTGACCCCAGCGCTTGCGCTGGATCGACTTTGCCTTGTAGGTCAGGGCGCGAATCTTGGGCCCCTTCTCGTCGCCGATGATCTTGGCGCTGACGGTGGCTCCCTTTAGTGCCGGACCGGCGACAACACTGTCCCCGTCCACTAGCAATACGGGCTCGAACTGGACATCGGCACCAATGTCCTCAGGGCGCAGATCAACACGGACCACTTGGCCCTCGGTGACGCGCTCTTGGGATGTGCCTACTCGGATAACGGCGTACATAGGGTTTCTATAGTAGCCGATTGGCCCAGCGTCGACGCTACAGTCCGGTGGCGAGCACGAAACCTCTGCCGTCACAGACCTTGCAGACACTCGAAACCGACTCCAAGAGTCCCTCATTCACCCGTTTACGGGTCATCTCGACCAGACCCAACTCCGAGATGTCAAAGACTTGGGTTCGGGTCTTGTCACGAGACAGGGCCTGGCGAAGAGCGGAGGCGACCGCCTCACGGTTGGGCTTGTTCTCCATGTCGATGAAGTCAATAACAATGATGCCGCCAATGTCGCGCAAGCGTAGTTGGCGAGCCACTTCTTCGGCGGCTTCGAGGTTGTTTCGAAACACCGTCTCTTCGAGATTCGTCGTGCCAACGTTCTTTCCCGTGTTCACGTCCACGACGGTGAGCGCTTCGGTGCGTTCGATGATCAGTGAACCCCCTGAGGGAAGGAATACCTTTCGGTCGAGCGCTCGATGAAGCTGCTCGTGTACGAAATAGCGCTCGAACAGGGGTAATTCTTCGACCTCGCGGTCGTAGTACTCAATGCGGTCCGCGAGCTCAGGATTGACGGCCAGAACGTACTCGCGCACCTTCTCGAACAGGTCCCGGTCATCGATGAGAACGCCGCGGTAATCGTCGTTCAGTTCTTCGCGCAGTACGCGAACAGCCAGATCCAAGTCGCGATACACCAGGCGAGGCTGGTTGGACTTGGCCACCTCGGCCTCGATGGCCGCCCACTTCTCCGAGAGCGACGTGACGTCTCGCGCCAGGTCGTCGGCGCTGACACCTTCTGCGGCGGTTCGAACGATCAGTCCGTGACGCTCGGGCTTGACCTCGTCGATGATCTTTCGAAGTCGGCGGCGCTCGCCGTCGGGAAGTCGCTTGGAGATGCCGATGGTCGAGGAGTTGGGAACCAGTACCGCGAAGCGGCCGGGAATCGAGACTTCCTGGGTGAGTCGTGCGCCCTTGGCACCTATTGCGTTCTTGGTCACTTGACAGACAACGGTCTGTCCCGACTTGATCATTTGTTCGATGCGCTTGTCGTTGTTGCGAACGGGGCCCTCGACGTCATCGGCGTCAAAGGAGATGTCGCCTCGATACAACACCGCGTTCTTAGGAATGCCGATGTCCACGAAGGCAAGTTCCATACCGGGCAGCACGTTCTGGATGCGACCGACGTAGATGTTGCCGTCGATCTGATTGGTCTCATCGGCGGCCTTGGCGACGGTGTACTCCACCATCGTTCGACCTTCGAGAGTCGCTATGTGCGTGGCCTCTTTGGTCGAGTGCACGCACATCAGATAGCGGCCCTGCGCCCTGGTGCGTCGCTCGCCGCCTCGACGTCGGCGGCCCTTGGCACGAGCGCCGACGCTTTCGAGGCTTCCCGCCTCGGGCGCCGAAGCCTCGACTGGTGCGTCGGGCGGGCGCTGATTCGCGCGCTGTCCACCTTGGCCCTGGCCGCCACCCTGGCTCTGGCCTTGGCCGCGACCACGTCCCCCACGGCGACGACGATTGCCGCCCTGGCCCGAGCTCGTACCTGGTGTCGCCGGTACCACCGGCGACGACGAACCCGTACTCGGTCGCGTGTCGCCTATTTGTGGAGCAGGACGGGTGTCACCAATCTTCGGACTAGACGATGATGCTGACGGTTTGTTGGTTTCGTCGCTCACGACGGGTACTCCTTGAGTTCTTGTAGGAAGGGGTCTGGCATCGGCTACCAGGGATGATCTTGACGGCGCGTGGCGAAAGAAGTCTCACCTCTGCGGCCTGGTTGGAGAAGAGGGCGTATGCCAGAACGACGAGCAGCGAGAGGAGCCCGATGATCATCTGGGTCACCTCACTCGCATGTACCACGTTGCGTCCTCAATGCTTGCACGAGCGGAGTGCCTCGGCACCGCACCTATGCTGCGTTCTTCTCGCGCCCTGTGCATTCTGCACAGTTGCGCCCAACGCCCCAAGGTTACTCGGCGCGTCGCTCAACCGGACGATTTGCTCGATGGAGACGTCGTAGTGGTCGAAGTCGACGAAGCGGTGGCGTTGGAGCCACCCGTGCTGCGAGATTTCGCGGGTTTGGTCGTGGTGGTCACCGGTACGCTCAACTGGGCCTTCAGCGAGACCGGCTTGATCGGGTGAGCCACGAGATAATTAAAGGCCTTGACCACCACCGGTGCCGCGGCGGCGGAGCCGTAACCTCCTTCAGCGACCACGCACACGACAACGTACTTTGGGTGGCCCACCGGGCCGAAACCCACGAACAGTGAGTTGGGCTCGAGGCCGTGAGCGTTACTCGCCGTGCCCGTCTTGCCGGCGATCGGGAAGGACGCGAGGGAGAAATTCCCGTACGTACGAAACGTCCCATACGCCGTGCCGCTCGGGTTCATGACCACGCCCTCGAGACCCTGAAGTATTGGATTACGCACGCTTGGAGGAAGGCTCACGTGCCCGAGCACACGGGGCTGATAGCGAACCACGACCTTGTTGTGCGCATTGATGATCGCGGCCGCGACCTGGGGCTCGTAACGAGTTCCACCGTTAGCGAACGTGGCGTACGCGTTGGCCAGTGCGATGGGCGTGATGGCGGTCGTACCCTGGCCAAAGGCCATCTCGATGTTGTCACCCGTGTACCAGTTGACGTTGGGAAAAGCGAGGGGCGCCTGCGCGTGGAGAAGCTTGCGCACCTGGGGCGAGTCAACACGACCGGCCACTTCATTGGGGAGGTCGATGTTCGTCAGGGAATTGAGACCGTATTCGCTCGCGACGTTCTGGATCGGCGTCTGACCGTACTTGGCCTGCTGGGCCCAAAAGAGGTAGCCGAGGTTGTAGAAGTAGTAGTCCGAGGAAACCGTCAACGCCAAGGGGAGGTCGATGAGGCCCGCACCAACCGACTGGTCGTCGTGAAAGATGCAGCCGTGTGCGCCCTGGAGACAACCGGGCACCTTGAAGAATCCGGTGTCGTCGATGATCTTGTAGGGCGGGAAGACGCCCGTCTGCATCTGCGTGGTCGCGGTGATCAGCTTGAAGGTGCTGCCGGGGGTGTAGAGACCTTGGATGGCGTAGTTGTTGAACGCTCCCTCATTGAGCAGCTGGTGAAACGACGCATTGGAGAGACCATTGACGAACGAATTCAGGTTGTAGGAGGGATAACTCGACATCGCGAGGACGTCACCATTGTTCGGGTCCAGGACAATCGCGGCGCCGTTGACCGCTTTGGGGTAGATACCGGTGGTCGGATCGACGGTCTTTCGGTCAGTGAGGATGTCGGCGGCGAGGTATCCGTCGAGGGCCTTTTGCAGACCGGTGTCGATGTTGAGCACCACCGAATCACCAACCCTCGGCGGCGTCGTGTGCACGGCGCCCAAGATGTTGCCGTACGCCCCGACTTCGAGGGTGCTTGTTCCGTCGTGTCCACGAAGATACTGCTCATAGAACGATTCGATGCCGGTCTTGCCGATCGTTGAATCGGTCTGGTACCCCTTGTTCGGGTTAGCGGCGATCTCGGCGCCGGTGATCGGTCCAACGTACCCGAGCACCTGAGCGGCCACGCTGCCGCCGTTGGGGTAAGAACGCGTGGCCACGTCGAGCACCGACACGCCCGGGAACTCCTTGGGGTGCAACTTGATGAACTCGACTTCCTTGGCCGGCGCGTTACTCAAGATCGGCGCGGGCTGATAGGGGTCGTACTGGAGATTGTTCAAGTCCGCATTGATCTGGGTGACGCTCAGCCCCGTCAGTGACGCGAGGGCCCCCTTGATCGGGGGGTAGAGCGCCGCTTCGGCGCGCGAGAGGCGGATCTCGGTGGTGTTGACGTTGGTGACGAGCGGTCGACCGTTGCGGTCAAGGATCAGTCCGCGGCTCGCCGGGATCGTACTCACGCGAAGTGAGTTCGCGTTCACGCTCTGGACTGATCCCTTGTAGTCGAGGATCTGAAGGATGAAAAGACGCGTCAACAAGAGCACGAGCAGCAGCACGAAGAATCCACCAATGACGCGCCAGCGCCGCTCGGGGCGGTGGACTACCTCATCGGGTGAGGCCACGAGGTCGCGAATGCCGACGGGCTTGGGCTCGTTGATCGAGCGGCCACGCCCGCGAAAGGGATTGAGCGACACCCACGGCCGCCATATGCGAGAGAACCATGATCCGGTGGGGCGGGTTCGCCACGAGCCCTTCATCGTCGAGCCTTCTCGCCCACGCCGCCAATGAGTTTGGCCACGCGACTCACGCCTCGCGAGAATAAGAAGAACGCGGCGGCGTTGATCATCATGCTCGAAAGAAGGCTCCCGCGCCACAGTCCGGAGTTGAATTCGACGTAGCCTCCCGCCACGTACATCAGCGGCGCGAAGAAGCCACCAATGGCGGCGATGAGCGGTGTGACCCAGATCGCCGCCGAATCCAAGTCGCCAACGCCCTCACGACCGAGTCTCGACGCGGCGTAACCGAGGATGACGCCCACCAGTGCGGTGAGGCCGAACGGTGTGGCGGCGTGGGTGTCGAACAAGATCCCACCGAGCAGCGCAACAAAGACCGCGAGCGAGGTGTATCCGGCGAGTCCGACGCACAGCGGCCACAGCCAGACGAACATGAAGACAACACCACTGACACGAAGAGACGAGAACACTTGAAGTTGAATCGCAACGACGAGCAGCGTGACCAGAGCCGCAGGTACCAGAGCTCTTCTCACGTAGAAGGCTCCCAGATCACGACGTCGAGATAGTGCAGCGTGCGCAGATCAGCAGTGGGTTGCAGCACGAGGTTGTACGTCGCCGCGCCGGGCGTCAAGGTCACCTTGGTCACCTTGGCGACCGGAAGTCCTGGCGGGTAGAGACCGCCCTGCAATCCGTCGGTCGAGATTATTGTGCCGGCGCTGATCGAGGTCGTCAACGGCACCGACGTCGCGCCCAACCCATTGTTGACGCCGCGACCGGTGACGAGCAAGGTGTCTTTTCCGTTGGCGTACGTGGCGCCGATCGATGAATTCACGTCGGTGATGAGCCGCACGGTTGAGCCGTGGGGCGACGTGGAGATCACGCTGCCCACGAGTCCGCCGTTGGCGACCACGGGCATTCCCGCGAGTACGCCATTGTCGCGACCAACCGAGATGTCGACGGTTGCCGCAAAATTCGTTGGCGACACGGCCGTCACCTGAGCGGCAATCGTCGAGAGGCTACCCACGAAGGGCACGTGAAGTTCACTGGTCAGTTGCTCGAGTTGACGCTGCAACGCCCAGGTCTGGTTGGCCTGCTGTTCAGCCCTGCCAAGTTCGTATCGAAGTTTCTGGTTCTGAGCGACCACGTCATTGAAATTGATCGCTCCCGCCAGAAAGTGCCCGATCGGACGCGCGACCTGATTGACACTCCAACTGAAAGGATTCACAATGGCGTTGGCCGCACTCTTCAAGCCCGCCACGACGCCACCGGTCACGTAGAGAAGGACCACGATCACCGTCGCGAGTGCGCCCAACGTCAGCGCTCGGCGCCTCGACCGTTCCGTAGCCACGGTTTAGCGCGAAGGACTGGTCTTCAACATGCGAGAGAAGACGTCAAGTTCTTCCAAGCACATGCCACTTCCAAGAGCCACGCAGTTAAGCGGGTCGTTCGCCACGATGATTGGCATGTTGGTCTCGGCCTCGAGACGTGCGGCGATGCCATTGAGCAACGCCCCGCCGCCGGTGAGCACGATCCCCTGCTCCATAAGGTCTGACGAGAGTTCGGGCGGCGTGCGGTCGAGGGTGACCTTCACCGCGTCCACAATGGCCTGCACCGGCTCTTCCATTGCTTGTCGAATCTGCTCGGTTGTAATGACGACGGTCTTGGGGAGTCCCGTCACGAGGTCACGTCCACGAATCTCCGCGCGAAGTTCCTCTTCGAGCGGGTACGCCGACCCCAACTGGATCTTGATCTCTTCAGCGGTGCGCTCACCGAGTGCCAATTGGAACTCTTTTTTCACGAACGCCACGAGCGCTTCGTCGAGTTCGTCTCCGCCAACACGAATGGACTGACTGGTGACGATGCCACCCAACGAGATGACCGCCACTTCGGTCGTCCCACCGCCGATGTCGACCACCATGTTGCCGGTGGGTTCGTGAATCGGTAGTCCCGCACCGATGGCCGCGGCCATTGGTTCTTCGATGATGTACGCCTTTCGCGCGCCAGCGAATTCGGCGGCTTCCATCACCGCTCGCTGCTCCACCCCGGTGATACCCGACGGCACGCAGATGACCATTCGGGGTTTCGCGAATCGGCGTTGGTGGACGCGATGGATGAAGTAACGAAGCATCTTCTCGCAGATCTCGAAGTCCGCGATAACGCCGTCCTTCAAAGGGCGGATGGCTTGAATGTTGCTCGGGGTACGACCGATCATGCGCTTGGCTTCGGCGCCCACCGCGAGGGGCTTGCCGTCCTTCACGTCAACTGCGACCACCGACGGCTCATTCAAGATGATGCCGCGACCGCGGACATACACAAGCGTGTTGGCCGTACCGAGGTCAACTGCCATGTCACGACCCAAGAATGAAAATCGACGATCAACCATAAGAACCCTTTAGTGAGAGACCCGACGCACGCCTCTACGCACCTACAAGGCTAGGGCAGATAGCGCGAAGACAGCCGTAATTCTTATCTAGACCAGCGAGGGAAAGAAAATCGCTATCTCACGTTGCGCCGATTCGAGTGAATCAGAGCCGTGGATCAGGTTCTGTGCCATCTCGATGGCCAGGTCCCCACGGATCGTCCCGGGTGGAGAATCCTTGGGATCAGTGGTGCCCATCAGGGTTCGAACCACCCGCCAGGTGTCTGAGGGGCCCTCGACCACCATCACCATCGCGGGGCCGCGGGTGATGAACGAGACGAGTCCTTCGAAAAATGGTTTGCCCTCGTGTTCGGCGTAGTGCCGTGTCGCGGTTGGTACATCAATGGTGCGAAGTTCCGCCGCGACGATGCGCAACTGCTTTCTCTCGAGACGAGAGATGATCTCACCCACGAGTCCACGTTCCACGCCGTCAGGCTTCACTATGACAAATGTTCTATCCACGATGTGAAAATCTAACAGTCCTACGAAAGATGCCGTGAGGCCACGTGAATGATCTCGCCACGCACTTCAGCGACGAGATAGAGACTACCGGCGACCACGATGAGGTCATCGTCGCTCGAGTGCTCTCTCGCGTGCGCCAGGGCCGACGTCCCGTTCGGGTGTTCGACGGCCACTCCTCCCGCGCGTCGCACCGCCGCAGCGACCTCACTTGCCGCCATGGCGCGAGGTGAGTGCGGCGTGCAGCAATGGAACTCGGTGAAGCCGAGACTCACGAGTGGCGCCACCATGTCATCGACGTCGCGACCCGTCAACATGCCGAGCACGCATCGTCGCTCTCCTTCGACGTGGAATGCACCGTCGAGCGTCACGGCGAGCGCGCGCATGCCCGCAGGGTTGTGCGCGCCGTCGACCACGATCATCGGTCGACGCGCGATGAGTTCCATTCGTCCCGGCATGCGCGCACTGGCCAGTGTCTGGAACACCACTTCGTTACCGAGCGCTCTTCCAAGAAATGCTTCGGCCGCCACAATGGCGGTCGCGGCGTTGGTGCCTTGATGGATACCGTGCAGCGATACGAGCACGTCGTCGTAGGTCGCGAATGGCGTGCGCACCGTGATCGCACGTCCGCCCACCGCCAAATCGTTGCGCTCGAGCATGAACGAGTCATCGAGCAGCCACAGTGTCGCACCCAGCTCCTGCGCCTTGGCCTGGGCAATCTCGACCACGACCGCGTTGGTGGTCGAGACGACCGCTATTCTCTCGGACCTGAAGATTCCCACCTTGTCGCTCGCGATCTGCCTGATCGTCGTCCCTAACACCGCGGTGTGATCCAGATCTACGTTCGTGAGTACAGCCACCGAACTATTGATCACGTTGGTGGAGTCCCACGTGCCCCCCATACCGACTTCAATGACGCCAACGTCCACACCCTCGTCGGAGAAGTGCAGCAACGCCGCGACCGTCAGCAGTTCAAAACGAGTGAGCGAGATCGAACTCACCGCCTCCACGTCCGCCAAGCGCGACATGAGCGCAATCAGGCTCTCGTCATCGATCGGCTCGCCGTTCACCGCGATACGTTCATTGATCGCGTGCAGGTCGGGACTCGTGAACGTTCCCACACGCAACCCCGTGGCGCTCAACAGTGCGCTCGTCAACGTCGTGGTCGTACCTTTGCCGTTGGTGCCCGTGATGTGGATGGTCGGATAGTCGTTCTGGGGCTCGGCGAGCAGACCCAACGTGTCGACTATGGGTTGCAGGGTGGGATCGGCACCACGATTCGGTGCGACGCGTTCGAAGTCAACGTGCGATTCGAGCCACGAGAGCGCTTGTTCATACGTGGTGAAGCGCACTTCTTAGCTCGCGCGACGAGTTCGCGCCACCTTTCGCAGTTCATAGGTCGGCGCAGTCCGGTCTCGCACGGACTCGGCGGTCACGATGCACCGCTGGACGTCGGAACGTCCAGGTACGTCGAACATGGGCTCGAGCAGCACGTTCTCGAGAATCGAGCGAAGACCTCGCGCGCCCGTTTGACGTTCGAGCGCGAGGTCAGCAATAGCACTGAGCGCGTCGGGCTCGATGACGAGTTCCACGCCGTCCATGGCGAGGACTTGCTGGAACTGGCGAACCAGAGAGTTCTTTGGTTCGGTGAGCACGCTGATGAGCATGTCGCGGTCCAACTGCTGAACGGCACCCACGATGGGCAGACGACCAATGAATTCTGGTATCAAGCCGAACTTCACCAAGTCCTCGGGCAACGCGTGACGGAAGAGTTCGATGTCGCCCTTGCGCTTTGACTCGACGGGCTGATTAAAGCCCATTGACTTCTTGCCGAGTCGACGCTCGATGATCTCCTCAAGACCTGCGAAGGCTCCCCCGCAGATAAACAAGATGTTCGACGTGTCAATGGTGATGAATTCTTGATGGGGATGCTTGCGGCCTCCCTGTGGGGGAACGCTCGCGACCGTTCCCTCGAGGATCTTGAGCAGTGCCTGTTGCACACCCTCGCCCGAAACGTCTCGGGTGATGGAGGGGTTCTCGGCCTTTCGGGCAATCTTGTCGATTTCATCGATGTAGATGATCCCTCGCTCGGCGCGCTTCACGTCAAAATCAGCCGCCGAGAGGAGCTTCAACAGTATGTTCTCGACGTCCTCACCCACGTACCCCGCTTCAGTCAGTGCGGTCGCGTCGGCAATGGCGAAAGGCACGTTGAGCATGCGAGCGAGGGTCTGCGCGAGAAAGGTCTTGCCACAGCCCGTAGGTCCAAGCAACAAGACGTTCGATTTGGCGACCTCGACATCGTCGTCGTGCAAGGGACCCGTTTGGATGCGCTTGTAGTGGTTGTAGACGGCCACCGCGAGGATCTTCTTCGCATCGAGTTGCCCGATGACGAATTCGTCGAGGAACGCAGAAATCTCGCGCGGAGTGGGAAGGTCTTCAAGGACGAACTCGGGGTGGTCACCAAACTCGTCCGCGATGATGTCGTTGCACAGGTCAATGCACTCGTCGCAGATGTACACGCTGGGACCCGCGATGAGCTTCTTTACCTGCTTTTGACCCTTAGCGCAGAAACTGCACTTGATGAGGTCGCTGCCTTCGCCAAATTTTGCCACAGATATCCTCCGACACGACCATTAATCCAAACATCCTACGGTTCGCGACGCCGAAAAGGAGGTACCTACGGTCGCGCGGTCAGAACGTCGTCAATTAAGCCGTATTCCACTGCTTCTTCGGCGCCCATGATGAAATCACGGTCCGTGTCTTTGGTAATACGCTCGACGGTCTGACCGGTATCTGAGGCCAGCATCGAATTGAGCATGTCCTTCATTCGAAGAATTTCGCGGGCCTGGATCTCAATGTCCGAGGCTTGGCCGCCAACGCCACCCCACGGTTGGTGCAGGAGAACTCGCGCGTGGGGCAAGGCGAGTCGCTTGCCCTTGGTGCCCGCACCGAGCAAGACCGCAGCGGCGGACGCCGCCTGTCCGAAGCAGAACGTCGAGACGTCAGGCTTTATGTACTTCATGGTGTCGTAGATCGCGAGCAGGCCGGTGATGTCACCGCCCGGCGAGTTGATGTAGAGATTGATGTCCTTGTCCGGATCCTCTGACTCTAGAAAGAGCATCTGAGCACAAATCAAGTTCGCGATCGTGTCATCGATCGGTGTCCCTAGAAAGATGATGCGCTCGCGCAATAGTCGACTGTAGAGGTCGTAGGCCCGTTCGCCACGATTCGACGACTCGACGACGGTGGGTACTAGATAGTTCTGGGCTCGAAAGTTGTCGTTCACGCATCCACCTTAGGCGTCGAGCTCATCAGACTGATCCGTACGCAGCAGCGCCCGGTCCACCTCGAGGCCGTCAGGATCGACGAACGTCACGTTCTCCAAAAGCCAGCGCGATGCCTTCATCTTCGCCACTTCGGCGTTGAATGCGACGACCCTTCCGGTGTCACGGAGGTTCTGACGCAAGAGTTCCGGATCGGCGTTCATTGATGCAGCGGTCGTTGCCAACTCCTCCTCGATCTCTTCGGGTGTTGGTTCGAGGTTCTCTGCAACGACGAGCGCGCGCAGAGCCAAGTCAATACGCACACCACGCACTGCATCTTCGCGCAAGGTCGCGAGCAACTGCTCGGGCGTCTGGTTGGTGACCTGAAGGAACATCTCCAATGTCATCTGCTGTTGGGAGAGACGATGTCCGAGGTCGTGGAGTCGTTCGTTGGTCTCGGCGTCCACCAGGACCTCTGGCACGACGTCCGCGTCGACCAGCTCACCCAACGCGACCAACGTCGCGTCGCGCTGGGACATCTGGGCCTCGACGATCTTCATCCGTCGCATCTGATTGACAATGGCGTCGCGCATCTCTTGGTCCGTTGACCACTCGGTGTTCTCCTGCACCCACTCATCAGTGAGCTCGGGCAGGATTCGCTCTTTGACCTGCTTCAACTTCAATTCGTAGGTCGCGACGACTCCTTCGCCGACGTTCCCGTTGAGCTTGAGCTCTTCGCCCGCTCGAAGACCGAGGATCAGTTCATCGACCCCTTCGGTGATCGTTCCCGATCCGACGGTATACATGAAGTCGCTCATCTCTAGGGGTTCGACGTCAGTTGCGATCTGTTGTACGCGAACGTCCATGGTCACGAGGTCGCCAGTGACAATGGGTCGATCAACATCTTCGAGGGTGGCGTCGGTCTCACGGTAACGATTGATCTGCGCCTCGATCTCATCATCATTGACATTGGGCGAGGGAATGGTGACGCGAAGATCGCGCTGACCTGAGATGGAGACGACGGGACGTACCTCGACCTCGGCTTCGAACGTCAAGGCGCCTTCCTGCTCGCCGCCGGTGATGTTGATCTCGGGTTGGCCGATCGGGTCGATCAAGGTGTCTGCGATAGCGCGGGCGTAGAAGTCCGGCATCGACTCACGAATGGCTTCAGAACGAAGCACTTCGAGTCCACCGATGTGGGCGACGAGCACGTTCTTTGGGACCTTGCCCTTGCGAAAACCCT
>JAJXXA010000049.1 GCA_021781335.1 Actinomycetes bacterium | reverse complement strand
CTGCGGCCTGCCAACTCGGGTCCTCAATCGGGGGCTGATTGCTCGCCACCCGACCAACCAGGTGCATCTGGGAGACCATGATCTCACCGGCCCGGTCCAACAAAGCCAGCGCCTGGGCGTCGTCGCCCAGCTGGGTTCGTGCGTCGAGCATGGTCACGAGCAATCGCGGCCCGACAACCATCGCCACGCAGTACAGGGCCATCGCCCCGGTCGCGTCAGTGAGAGACGCGTGCTCGAGGACCGCCGAGATGACGGGGAGCGGGCCGACGTCGCGCCCGATCTCGGAGCGCAGCTCGAGCGCAACGTCGCCGAACCAACGACCCATCTCGTAGGCGCACACGACATACGCGTCGTTAGTGAACTGGGGTGCGCGTGTGCCCAACTCCTCATAGAGCGCGTCGAAGCACGAAAGGACGTGGCCGAGCACCTCGTCTCGCGCCATTAGAGACTCTCGGGACGAAACGCGTTCGTGATGGGCATCCGTCGGTCGCGCCCGAACGCCTTCTTCGAGATCCTCACCCCCGGCGGCATCTGGCGCCGCTTGTACTCACTGAGATCGACCAGGCGTGTGATGCGAAGAACCAGTTCCTCGTCGTACCCGCTCGCGATCATCTCTTCGGCGGTGGCGTCACTCTCAACGTACATCTCGAGCAGCGGGTCGAGGACCTCGTAGGGCGGCAACGATTGGTCATCGCGCTGATCGGGGCGAAGTTCGGCGGACGGCGCCTTCTCAAGGACCGACAACGGTATCGGTTCGGGGTCTCCCAGCTCGAGGGCCAGTTCGTTGCGATAACGACAGAGCTCGTAGACGAGGGTCTTGGCCACGTCCTTTATGACCGCGAACCCGCCCGCGGAGTCGCCGTAGAGCGTCGAGTACCCGACCGCCATCTCTGACTTGTTGCCGGTCGTCAACACGATCGAGCCCGTCGCGTTGGACACGCCCATGAGCAGCACACCACGGATCCTCGACTGGAGGTTCTCGTCGGTGAGCCCGGACGGCTCGGTGTCGAGGGCGTCACTCAACATCGACGCGAACGCCTGATGCGCCTGCTCGATCGCAATGGTCGTGACGTCGATGTCGAGGCGCCTCGCGAGTTCGTAGGCGTCCTTCAACGAGTGTTCCGAGGAATAACGACTCGGCATGGCGAATCCGCGAACCGCTCGCGCGCCAACCGCGTCGACCGCGATGGTGGCCACGAGCGACGAATCAATCCCGCCCGAGAGTCCGAGGATGGCGGTGCGAAATCCGTTCTTTCGCAAGTAGTCACGCGTGCCCATCACCAGCGCCTGGTAGATCTCTTCAATCTCGCTCGGCGGGGTCGCGACGTGATTGACGTGGACGGCCTCGGTCCGGCGCTCATCGCGCGCGTAGCGAGCATCGATGCCAACTCCTGCGCTCGACGCGCGCGCCTCGACCTCGACGATCAGTAATTCCTCGTTGAACGCACTCGCGCGCGCGATCACGTCACCGTGGGCGTCGACCACGACGCTCTGGCCGTCGAAGACCAATTCGTCTTGACCTCCGACGAGGTTCACGTAGGCAATCGGGCACTTCGTCTCAAGAGCCCGCTCGCGGAGCATGGCCTCTCGTTCGTCACGGCGCCCCCTCGCGAATGGAGAGGCATTGGCGACCACCAACAACGTGGCCCCCTCGCGCGCCAGTTCGCTCGCGGGTCCGTCGAGCGTCCACACGTCCTCACAGATCAAGAGACCGACCGCGACGTCCTTGATATTGATGATGGTCTGGGGCCCAACACCCGGGTGAAAGTACCGCAGCTCATCAAAGACGTCGTAGTTGGGCAGGAGCCGTTTGGTCGCAGTGGCGACCATCCCCTGTTCACTCACCGCAACGAGGGCGTTGGCGATGTGTCGAGGGCTCTCATCATTGAGCAGCGTTCGCGTGACGTCGCGACCGTCACTCGAGGGGGCGAGCGTCAGGCCGCTCGAACCCTCGCTCACGACTGTCCCCACGAGCAGCGGTGGCAGGTTCTCGGCGCGCGACAGGTCCATCATGGCGACATTGGCTGACTCGATGAAGCCCTCTTTCAACAGCAAGTCCTCGGGCGGGTACCCGATCAGCGAGAGTTCGGGCGAAAGTACCAGATCAGCGGACATGAGCGCGGACTGGGCCCGGAATCGCTCAAGAGTGGCGACGTTCTGCGCGAATCCCCCCACGACTGCATTCATCTGGGCCAGAGCGAGTCTGATGACGGGCACGCACCGAGCCTATCGGTGTTGTGAAGTACCCCCTCAGGCAAAGGTTTCACACGCGGTTAACAGAACGACGGGTATAGCCGTGGGTCCAACCGGCAGACTTGTGGAGGTCACGTGGAGCACGTGATGACATTTCTGAAGGAGTGACCCTTGTCGTATCAGGCTGAGTACATCTGGATTGACGGAACCGAACCCACGCGAAAGCTGCGCAGCAAGACACGCATCATTGCTGACGGGAAGAAGCCGGTCATCTGGGGCTTCGACGGCTCGAGCACGAACCAAGCGACTGGACACTTCTCAGACTGCGTGTTGATCCCGGTCTACTCGTGCCCGGACCCGCTACGAGGACCAAAAGACGTGCTGGTCATGTGCGAAGTGCTGAACGCCGACATGACCCCCCACGTGACCAACACCCGTGCTGCGTGTGTGGAAACCGCGAAGAAGTTCGCAAGTTTCGAGCCCATGTTCGGCATCGAGCAGGAATACACCTTCTTCCAGGACGGCCGCCCCTACGGTTGGCCCGAAGACGGCTACCCGGCGCCCCAAGGGCCCTACTACTGCGGCGTGGGCGGTTCGAAGATGCCCGGACGTGACATCGTCGAGGCGCACACCCTCGCTTGCATGCGTGCCGGCATCGCCATCGAGGGCACCAACGCCGAGGTGATGATGGGCCAGTGGGAGTTCCAGGTGGGCGTGCTCGATGCGGTGGCAATCGGTGACCAGCTCTGGGTCGCTCGTTGGCTGCTCGAGCGCATCGCTGAAGAATTCGACGTGGAAGTGAGTTTTGACGCGAAGCCGGTGAAGGGCGACTGGAACGGCGCAGGCGCACACACGAACTTCTCGACCAAGCAGATGCGCGCTCCTGGAGGGTGGGACGCGATCATCGCGGGGTGCGAGGCGCTCGGCACGCGCGTCAAAGAGCACATCGCCGGCTACGGCGTCGGCATCGAAGATCGGCTCACGGGTGCGCACGAGACCGCGCCGTACACGAAGTTCT
>JAJXXA010000134.1 GCA_021781335.1 Actinomycetes bacterium | reverse complement strand
ACGTAACCCAAGATCGCAATGACCCCGATGGCGGTCGCCGTCTTGGCACCTATGGTCTTGGCGATATAGGTGAGGAACGAACCCGAACTCGGATACACGGCCGCGAACTGCGCGAGCGAACTCGCGGTCGCCGCGACCGCCACCATGGCGATAAGGAACATCAGCGGTACAGCCGCTCCCGCCAACGAAGCGATGAGCCCCGTTGAAAAGAAGAGGTTGAACGCCGGCGCAACCATCGCCAGACCCGGGATGAGGACGCCGGCGAGGCCGATTTGGCCCCGACCGAGCGCCCCCGATGTTGTTTCACTGCTCATTTATGTCTCCCCCTTTGGAAGTCTTGATGAAATTGATGAACTGTTCGTTGAACGGGTCCGGGTGCTCCCAGATGCACCCGTGTCCACCCTTGGTGGTCCTGAACTCGGAACCTGGCACCAGCTCGTGCAACGCCTTTGACAGGTGGACCGGTATCAGGATGTCTTCTTCGCCCGCGAGCACCAAGGTGCGTACCGAGATCTGGCTGAGCCGATCGGTGGTGTCGTGGTGGCGTATCGAGTGCAGTTGGGCCAGATAAGCGGGCGTTGGTTGGTTCATGTAGGCCATGGCCGTTTCGAACTCGGCGAGTTCGTCTTCACGGTCCTCGAAGAACTCTTGGGTGAAGGCCCACAGCGACACGTCACGCATCACCGCCGGCACACCCATGACGGGCGCCATGTCCGCCCACAAGGAGAACATGCGTGAACAGAACGGCCCCGGTGCCGCGTACGTGCACGCGAGCGTGAGACTTCGAAGGTCGCTCGGGTACGCGAGTGCGTACTCCTGAGCGATCATGCCGCCCATCGAGACGCCCATCAGATGGAAATCTGTCACACCGAGGTGATCAACCAAGGCCTTGGCGTCTTGGGCGAAGAGCTCCGTCGTATAGGGACCCGCCGGCTTTGAGCTCTCACCGATGCCTCGGTTGTCAAAACGCAGCACGCGGTATCCGGCGGCGAGCAGCGCATCAACTTGGTAGGCCCAGGTGAGCAGGTCGTCGGCGAGACCGTTGATCAACACGACGGTCTCTGGCCCCTCACCCTCGATGAGGTAATTGATGTCAATGTCATTGACGTGGGCGTACGGCATTGGTCCTCCTAGGCGGTCCGTGGTTGGCTCTTGCGAGATTTCGGTGTTCGGCTCTTGGACTCTCTCGTCGCGTCTTCGTCGACCGTCGAGATCAGTCGCTTCAAGATGGACTCTGAGAGGTGAAAGTGTTCGGCGGCGAGACTCGCCGCAAGATCGGGGTCGCCCGCAATCACTGCGGCAGCGAGCAGTGGATGTTGCTGCAACGCCCTCTTTCGAAGCATCGGTGAGTAGGGCTCTACACCGAAGCCGAGGCTCACCTCAGCGCGAATCCGATAGGTCAACGCTTCAAGCAGTGGGTTGTGCGTGGCGCGATTGATCGCGAGATGAAGATCACGGTCGGCCACGCCCGACGAGTGACGGTCGTCTCCCGCCGACGCGTACGCGTCCACCGCGCGCTGGATGTGTTTGATGTCGCTGTTGTCACGGCGCTCCGCAGCGGCGCGTGCCACCATGGACTCCACCAGTGAACGAAGATCGAGCAGCTGATTCAAACGCTCCCGTTCCGGGACGAGGACGCGACGAACGATGGCTTTGGTGTCGTCCGACGAGTGCTCTTCGATGAAGGTGCCCCCGCTTCGACCCCGCTTGATCGACACGTATCCAGAGGCCGCGAGGCGTTGCAGCGCCTCTCGTACAACGCCTCGGCCGACGCCGAGCATCGTCGCGAGTTCGCGCTCTGGCGGAAGTCGTTGGCCGGGAACGAATTCACCCAGTGCAATCGCCGTCACGAGCCGGTCCGCGAGGCGTTCGCCGGCGTTCTGCATGGGCAGCGGCTCCAAGAGCCCCGAGATGACATCGAGGTGTTCTTCACTACCGTGGTGCTCCATCACGAGCCTCCTTCGCTGAAGTAGTTGAGCAAGAACCTGGCCAGCGTCAGTGCTCCGGCCTCAATCGAGGCCAATTCCACGCACTCGTTCGAGCCGTGCATGTTCTTCACCACCGGACCAAAACACAGCGCGGGCACGCCGAGCTGGTTGACGTAGTAGCGGGCATCGGTGGTGCTACCGAGCAGTTCGCTCGAAGGCTCCCCACCGTGGACATCGACGTGCGCGCTCATCACGTCGTGAACGAGCGGATGATCGGCCGCGAGATGGTACGCCTGCGCCTTGAATCCGTGCAGGGACACTTCAAACTCGGGGCTGCCCGCATCGCCCAGCACGTCTTCAACCAGTTCGTGCACCGTGGCGCGCACTTGTTCGTCGCTCACGTCGTCGGGGTGGCCAACACGAATCTCCATCTCCGCGACGGCCGCCACACTCGAGGGCCATTCTCCGAGCTTGATGACTCCGACATTGACGTTGTAGGGGCGTGCAATCACGTTAAAGGGAGCCGTCAGCTCACTGTTGTAGTCCTCTTCAAGTCTCTCAAAGGCGCGTACGAGCGAGGCAACCACGTGGGCCGGCGCGGCGATGCGGTCCGAGCTCTCCGCGTGACCACCACCAAAGCGGACCACGATTCTCACCCACGTGATAGCAACACCGCCCAAGAGGATCTTGAGGCCCGTTGGTTCAGGCAAGATCACCGCGTCCGCGCTCACCCCGGCTCGAACCGCGGCCAGCGTGCCGTTGCCGGTGTACTCCTCTTCAATCACCGACAAGAAGGAGAGATTGCGCCGTCCGGCGCCGGCACCCAGACGACGAAGCGCGCGTAACGCCAGCACCGCCATCGCAAAGCCACCTTTCATGTCGCCAGCGCCGCGGCCGTAGAGCCATCCGTCGCGGATCTCCGGCACAAAGGGGGGACTCGACCACGTCGCATCGTTCGCCGGCACGACGTCGATGTGACCATTCAACAACAGCGACCGACCACCGTCGTGGGGCATCCTGGCGAGCACGTCGAAGCGTCCCTCGTATGACAGTGCCGGCACACCGGCCAGGTCGTCATCACCAATCGATTCGGGTATCGCCAGGCGTTCGACCTCAAATCCGAGATCGGTCAGCGCCGCCGCAATGACTTCTTGAGCCGCGCCCTCACTACCCCTCAACGAGGGCTGCGCCACCAGCGACGCCAAGAGTTCGAACGCGTGCGGCGCCTCGGCCGCCACCGCCTCTCGCAACTCCGCGTTTGAAATCTGGATCTGCTGCATGCCGTCCCTTTT
>JAJXXA010000025.1:8185-13233 GCA_021781335.1 Actinomycetes bacterium | reverse complement strand
GTCTATTGTCATTCGCTAACTCCCTACCTCAATCGATGTCTTAGGCCGACGCACGGGAATCGTGAGGACGCCCGAATCCTTTGCGTAGGGAATGTGAAGTTCGAACTCCTCCATGTCCCAGGCAGCCGTCGGGCAGCGTTCCGCGCACAACCCACAGTGAACACAGACATTTTCATCCTTCACCATCACTCGCCCCGTTTGAGGCAGTGCCGCTGAAACGTAGAGCGACTGACTCTCGAGCACCGACGGCGCCGAGAGCCGCTCTCGCAGTTCTGCTTCTTCACCGTTGTCAGTGATCGTCAGGCACTGAACAGGACAAATGTCGATGCACGCATCGCACTCAATGCACAGAGGTGCCTTGAATGTCGTTTGGACGTCACAGTTGAGACAACGCTGAACCTCGCGGGCGGCTTGCTCCGCGCTAAAGCCCAGCTCCACCTCAAGTTCGAGTGACTCGAAGCGCCTCGAGAGTTCGATGTGATTCATCTTTTGGCGCGTCGAAGGGTTGTAATCGTTGTGGTAGCTCCACTCGTTCATGCCCATCTTGGTACTGGTGATCGACATCCCCAACGCCGGTCGCTCCTCGAGGGGGCGCTGTTCGCAGTACGCATGAATTGAAATAGCGGCTTGATGACCGTGCGCCACAGCCCAGATGATGTTCTTGGGCCCAAATGCGGCGTCACCGCCGAAGAAGACACCTGGGAGCGTTGATTGAAAGGTCACCTCGTCGACGATGGGCATATCCCATTCACCGAATTCCATGCCGAGGTCACGCTCGATCCACGGAAAGGCGTTCTCTTGACCAATGGCGAGAATCACGTCGTCACATGGCACGATCACCGTGTCCAAGACCGTGGAATGCTTCGCACCTTCATCCCATTCGAGCACGTCGAATTCCATCCCGACGAGTTTGCCGTCTTCAACAACGAAGCGTTTTGGTGCGTGATTCACGATGATCTCGACGCCTTCTTCTTCCGCGTCCTCAAGTTCCCATGGCGAAGCCTTGAAATACTCGCGAGGCCGGCGCGCCATGACCTTGATATCGGTGCCACCCAGGCGACGTGATGACCGACAACAGTCCATTGCGGTATTACCGACGCCAATGATCAGCACTCGCTTGCCGATCTCGGTGACGTGCCCGAACGCCACTGACTCGAGCCAGTCAATGCCGCTGTGAATATTGGTGTCACCCTCGTCGTGGCGGCCCGGCAACTCCAATCCCTTGGCCCGAGGTGCCCCGACGCCAACGAAGATCGCGTCGAAACCCTCGTCGAGGAGTGCTCGAAGGCTGGTTATCGGCGAGTTGTATCGAATGTCCACACCCATGTCCAAGATGATGCTCGTCTCGTCATCGAGCACGGTCGCCGGAAGTCGAAATTCTGGGATGTTCGTTCGCATGAGGCCACCCGGCTTGTCGAACTGTTCGAACATCACGACCTCATAGCCCAGCGGCATGAGGTCATTAGCCACGGTCAGCGCTGAGGGACCCGCACCGATGCACGCGACGCGCTTGCCATTCTTCTGAACCGGTATCGCCGGGAGTCGATCACCGATCTCACCCTTCAGGTCTGCAGCCACACGCTTGAGACGACAAATCGCCACGGGGCTTCCATCGACACGTCCGCGTCGACACGCCGGTTCACACGGACGGTCACAGGTCCTTCCGAGCACACCGGGAAAGACGTTGGACTCCCGATTCAACATATACGCATCATCAAATCGCCCTTGTGCGATGAGTCGGATGTAACCAGGAACGTCAGTGTGCGCCGGACACGCCCATTGACAGTCAACGACCTTGTGGAAATAGTTCGGATCGCGATCGTTCGTGGGCTCCATTAAACACACTCCTTCAGATTCTCGGACCTATCGCAACTACAAGAACAGGGGTCGACTTCACGACCTTTTTTCACAGTACTCCCTTTGTTTATAGAAGAAGTAGCGCTTCGAAAGGACTTACGTCACACGACGAAGAGGTAAAAACGAGGACCGGGTCTGGTAAGGGTCAGTTCGTCGCACCCGTGCGAAATCCTCGCGGTCGACTCATCACGTCGCCGCGTCGCACTCACGCTTCAGCGAATCGGGCCACCGTAAATGCAATTGTCGCGGGAACGCTCGATGCGAAAACGAGCAGCATCACACTCACCACCACGAGCGAAGACCCTCTCATGTGATCACGAACGAAGGCGAACTCAATCATCGCGGCACTGATCGCGTACGCGAGAAAAGCCCACTTGAACACTTTTCGAAAGGTGCGCCACGCAAAGCCTCGTGCTCGCCTCAGGGCTACTGCGGCGGCGAGCATCAACACAACACCACCCGCCATCAACGCGATCGCCACGCCTAATGGAGCCGTTCGTGGCGCGTATGAAGCCATGTAGACCCCGCCGATGACCACCAGCAATAATGCCCCGCCGGTCATCCAGCCAACAGGTGGTACGCGACGATATGTCGACTCCCAAGTCGTGGCTAGTGGGTCGGTGCTCATTGGGTGGCCACGCGGGTCATGATGATGAATGTCGCAACTTGCATCACACCAGTGACGCCCGCGGTGTAGATGAACCTGCGCATCAATCGAGCGATGGTCTCGCCGTTGGGTACGGGCTTATTCATCTCAAAGATCGCCGCGATGTTGGCCGGTTCCAGCACACCGAGCGCGACCACCGCCAAGACACCCACGACACAAAACGACACGATCAACCACGCGTGATTGGGGCTCGACGCGTTCAAGTTGCCTAGTTTTCGAGCGATTTGAAATCCCGAAGCGAGCGTCATGGTCACCACGGTGGGCATGATGATTGCCATCATCGGCATGAATTTTGCCGAGAACTCTGCGCGCGCGGGTATCGAAAGTCGACCGAGAATTGGTCCAAGCACGAGGCCGACGAAGAGATCGATACCGGTCCACAGTGCCCCACCAACCACGTGGCAAAAGACGAGAGCCCATTCCCAGTTGCCCGCTATCGATACGACGACAAAGATCATCGCGAGCGCCACCAGCGGTAGACCTCGAAGTGGAATGACCTGAATCGTGGTTCGTGCGTCGTCAACGGTGTCGAGACGTGCCTCAGTGACGCGAACGTCTTCGGCCATACGATTCCCCCCGGATTCAGCCAACGGCCTCGAGATTAGCCCACTACAACCAATGTTTCAGGAACTGGTCGCTCGAGATTGCCGGGTGCATCTGCTCGGTCAGTGCTGGGGATACCTCGCAAGAATCCTTGGGATCTCAACGAGCAGCTCAGACGCGCCCGCGTACGGTGCCAGGGCCGCTGATGCGCGCCCGTGGAGGTGTGCGCTGAGCGCGCCTGCATTCAACACGTCGTGTCCCCTCGCTACCGCGCCCGAGATCAGGCCCGCGAGTACGTCGCCTGAACCGGCGGTGGCAAGTGCGGGTGTTCCCGCATTCACCGCGCGAAGTGTCCCACTCGGATCGCTCAGTAAAGTGATCGGTCCCTTCAACAACACGGCGCATCCACTCCGTCGAGCCAGTGAGCGAACCGCCTCGATCCGATTGGAAGGAACGGGTGAGTGGGTGATCCGGTGAAACTCTCCCTCGTGCGGCGTGAGTAGCCAGAGTGCCCGGTCGTGGTTGCGCCGCGCGAACAATTCCTCGTGAAGCCCGTCGGCGTCAAGAATCACTGGCACGTGCACTTGATCAAGTCTCGATCGGAGCCATTGGACCGCGTCTGGACCGAGACCGGGTCCCGCCACCACCGCCTTTGACCTGGCATCGATCGTGGCGTCATCGACGTGCACCACCTCAGAAGGTAGGCGGAGCCCATCAATCTTGCCATTGCTCTCGAGTCGCACCATCGACGACCCACCCGCCATGGCGCCACGAACGACGAGGTCCGCGGCCCCGGGCATGAGAGGCGAGCCGCTCAAGACGCTCACCGCGTGCGACCACTTGTGATCATCATGGCCGTGCACAACGAAACCCTCGAGGTCTCGATCTTCGATCAATCCGTCTTGAAAGCTTGAGACGATGTCCAGTCCGGCGAATCTCAACGAGCCCATCAACGTCGCGCTTGGACCAGTGAGGTGTGCAAACTTGAGGGCACCGATGGCGAGTGTCACGTCAGCCACAAAGGGTGACCCCAGAACGTCGCCGGTGTCCGCGTCAACACCCGACACAAGGTCCACCGCCAAGACCTTGGTGCCTGCACTGACCGTGGGCGCGACATAGGGACGCGAGCAACCAAGCCCGAATGCGGCATCGATGATCAGGTCAAAACCCTGCAAGTGCTTCGGCTGGTTCTTGACCTCGATGACATCAACTTTGGCACCACGTGCACCGAGCCACGACGCCGCTACCCGGCCATCCGCGCCATTGAGACCAGGCCCAACCAGCACAACCACGCGGCGTGCGTAACAGCCACCGAGCATCTCTTTTGCCATTAGCGCCACTGCGGTCCCCGCGGCACGAACGAGCGAGGCACTCCCGCGCACCGCGACGGCCTTGGCGTCCTCTTCACGCATCTGCGCGGACGTCAAGATTGGGATCACAAAGCCACCTCTCGCACACGCGAACGGCCCACGAAGTCATCCATGCGAAAACACTAGGTCCAATACGCTCCGTCAGCCTCGCAGAGATCAGGCGGTGACCGGCATCACCTGGGGCCCGACGACAAACAGTGCCGCCACCGTGTGGACCCATCGCGGTGGCGGCACTGTTTAGTTAGAAACGAACTATTACTAGCTTTGAAGAATTCAGTCGGCGTGCCCGCTTGAATTCACATTGGCGTTCACAATGTTGACGTTCGTCGCGTCAATCGTGTTGTTTGCGGCCATTATTCCCTGTACCTCAACGCGAACACCAGCCGTCACCGCGCTAAGCGTAACGGGCGTTGCGCTTGACGAGAAGGTCGTGCTGGGACTGATCGCCACTGTGAAGGTCCAACCGTCGCCCCTACTCAGCGTCAATGACGTCGGACTCACGGCACTCACGAGCCCTTCCACCTTCACCAAAGCGATCGTGATCTGGGTCGCGGTGTTCGGCGCGGTGGGGCTCACCTGAACCAAGACACGCTCACCAACCGCGAGCGCTG
>JAJXXA010000025.1:0-8085 GCA_021781335.1 Actinomycetes bacterium | reverse complement strand
ACTTCGACTCCAGCGATTCCAGCCACGAGAACGGCAGCCAACGATGCGAGTGTCAGCGACCTCGTGACGCGTATTAGTTGGTGCTTGTACATGATTTCCCCTTTTTGAATCTCGAAGTCAGATTGACTTCGTTCACAGCCCAGTATCACGAGCGAGTCTTTGAGATCCTTGTGAGCCTGTCGTGAAGCGCATCAGTAAGCGTCCAAGGACGTTACGTTTTGATGACGACCAGGGACGTTGGCACGGACCGATGACAATGTGGCGAGACGAGTACGTCCTTCGATGTCCTTCTCTACAAAATGTCGCGATGCTCCGACACCGAATCGGCCTTCGAGGGCAGCAGCACAAGAACGACGACGGCAGCGACGCCCGCCAGCACCGCGCCGATTGAAACAGAGAAGACCATTCCGCTGATGTACGCCGACCTCGCAGCGTCTTTGAGTTGTATCCCAATACCGCCCCCAAGTCGCTTCGCCACTTCGAGCGCTCCACCGAGAGAACTCTCCGTGGCGCGTCGAACGGGTGCGGGAACGGGATACGCAGCGAACAGCTCACCCAATCGGTCCTGGTAGCGGGTGTTCAACAAACTTCCGAGGACAGCTACTCCAAGGGCACTCCCTATCTGCAACGCAGTGCTGTTGGTCGCTGATCCGACTCCCGCGAGCGATGTGGGCACCGATCCCATGACTGATTCGGTGCACGGCGCCACGCAGAGACCACTACCGATGCCCATCAAGATAAACGAGGGCAATGAGTTCATGTACGTCGAGTGCACCGTGGTGAAGGCCAGCATGCCAAGGCCGGACGTTATGCACACCATGCCAACGAAGACCACGATCTTCGTGCCCACCCAACGCACCGCCATGGATGAAAGCGACGCCACGATGAGGAGTATGACCGCAATGGGAGTGATGCGCAGGCCCGTTTGCAGCGCGCTGTAACCGAGACAGAACTGTAGGTACTGAGTGAGCAGAAACAGTCCACCCGACAGGGCGAAGATCGTGAGGGCCAATCCCGCCACCGCCACGGAGAACCGACGAGAGTGAAAGAACCACAATTCGAGCATTGGATGGCTGGTTCGACGCTCCCAGAGAACGAGGGTTCCCATGATCACCAGTGATGTAAGGATCGCACCGACAATGAGCGGTGACCCCCACCCTCTCATTGGCGCGTCGATTATTCCCCACAGCAACAGGCCCGGAGCGAGTAGTGACAAGAGCGCGCCCAACGGATCGGGTCGTTTGGCGTCAAGGTTCTTCGAGTCCGGCACGAAGACAACGGCCGCCGCGCCGACGATGATGGCTATGGGGACGTTGATCAAAAACACGGACCCCCACCAAAAGTGTGCGAGTAGCCACCCTCCAACAACGGGGCCGATGGCGAGTCCCATCCCATTTGTGCCGGACCAGAGCCCAATCGCGCGCGCGCGTTCCTGTGAGTCGGTGTAGACATTGGTGAGTATCGACAAGGTGGACGGCATTATCGCCGCAGCGCCTATTCCCATCAGCGAACGTGCGAGTATCAACTTGAGCGGTGAACTCGAAAACGCCGACGCACTCGAACCGACGGCGAAAATCAAGAGACCAGTTAAGAACACCCTCTTTCGACCGATGTGGTCGCCGAGTGTGCCGGCCACGAGTAACAGACCTGCGAGCACCACCACATAGGCGTCCACGATCCACTGCAATTGACTCGAACTCGCACCGAGACTCGAAACTATGGACGGCAACGCCACGTTGAGAATCGTTCCGTCGAGGTTGATGATGAGCACCGCCATCGAGAGAACCAGGAGGACGAGCCCACGTCGCGAAGACGCGTGACCGCTTTCTTTAATGCCAAGGGTCGACGTGCCCATTGAGTTGATGGCGCGGTTCATTGCACCTCTCGCTACGGGCTAATAACGGTTCGCCAAGCAGCCAACCAATGCACACGGACGCACGTCATGCAGACCCCCAATCACCCGCGCACTGCGCTGCACCCCGAGGTGCTTCGAAGGTTAGGACCAAGACGATCGGCCCCCACTAGGGCACTAAGTCACAGACTTGCGTCAAGGTGCCGGTCCATCGACACAGCCCCGGGGTGAGCGACACACCTCGCGTTGGGCCTGGGGCCTTGGCCACCAAGGAGTCGCGTGATTAACGGCGCTTCGAATGAGTGCGAACTATTGGCGACCCGCGCAGAGGCTCCACGCCCTTGAACGAGGTACCGCTCTAAGTGCGATCTGCTTATCGGGGCTACTCCACCATGGCTTTGCTGACAGTTGACGTTCAATCGAGACCGAGACCACCCGAGTCTCGCGACAATCGAGAAGGTTCTCCCGGACCCTTTGAATAATCAATACCGCGCACCGCACCGAGCAAGGGCTAGTTTGAATCCAGTATGTCCGAAACGAACCCTCGCGGCACATCTCTAGAGCTCGCGAACGTGACGGTTCGCTTTGGCGGACTACTCGCACTGAACGATGTCTCTTTTCAGGTCAAAGAGAACGAGATCGTGGGACTCATCGGTCCAAACGGTGCGGGCAAGACCACTGCATTTAACGTGGCCTGCGGCTTTCAAAAGCCGACGAGTGGTGCCGTCAAGTTCCCAGCCCTTGGCCTTGGTGCACGCAAGCCGTCACAACTCGCCAAAGCGGGCATCGCACGAACTCTCCAAGGTGTCGGACTCTTTCACAACCTCACGGTGCTCGAAAACGTCATGGCCGGCGCCCAGAGCCGATCCGGTGGCCACGTGCTCGTCTCCCTGCTGGGACTCCCGCAGGGGTTACGTGACGAGCGAGTCCTTCGCCAAGAAGCCATGCACGAACTCGAGCGATTGGGCATCGCCAAGTTTGCCCCCCTCATGCCGAGCGGTGTGCCGTACGGCATTGCGAAGAAAGTCTCGATTGCACGCGCGCTCATGGCGCGACCGAAGCTCTTGATGCTCGACGAACCCGCGTCGGGGCTCGACGAGAACGAGTTGGCGGAATTCTCACGCCTCATCGTCGAGCTACGAGGTTCCATGAGCGTGTTGTTGGTGGAACACAACATGGACTTCGTGATGCAACTGGTGGACAACTTGGTCGTGCTCAACTTTGGACAGGTGATCGCCACCGGGACACCAGCTGACATAAGCACCAACCCCGATGTGCTCGCTGCGTACTTGGGGATTGACTAGTGATTCGTGTTTCAGATCTCAGCGTCAATTATGGGGCCATTCGGGCACTTCGCAACGTGAGTTTCGAGGCAACGCCCGGAAAGATCACCGCGGTCCTGGGTGCCAACGGTGCGGGTAAGACCACGCTCCTTCGAGCAATTTCAGGACTCGTCACCCCATCTTCTGGCACCATACTGCTCGGTGATCGCTCGCTCGCTCGAGTCGCCACCGAGAACATCGCACGCATGGGGGTCGCCCACGTCCCAGAAGGTCGAGGGGTCATAGAAGAGCTCACCGTGGAAGAGAACTTGCGCCTTGGAGCACTCGCGAGCAAAGTGAACATCAGCGAAGGCATCGAAGCGCAGTACGCCAAGTTTCCCGTCCTCGGCGATCGACGACGCAAGTACTGTGGCACGCTCTCGGGCGGTGAGCGACAGATGCTCGCCATGGCCCGCGCCCTGATCGCTCGACCAAAAGTCCTCTTGCTCGACGAGCCGTCCCTCGGCTTAGCGCCCCAAGTCACCGCTGAACTGATGAGGACCATACTCTTCGCGTGCGAATCAGAAGACCTCACGGTCATTCTCGTGGAACAGAACGCCAAAGGAGCGCTTCGAATCTCGCACGATGCAGTCGTGCTGCACTTGGGCACGGTGGTCGCGAACGGCAGTGCCGCCGAGGTAGCTGAGAACGAAGACCTACGTCGCTACTACTTGGGACTGGTGGAGGAATGAGTTCGTTCTTGACGTCATCATTCATGAGCAATATCTTCGGTGGCCTCGCTCAAGGCGTGATCTATTCTCTCGTTGCGTTAAGCCTCGTCATCATCTGGCAGTCGACCCACGTACTCAATTTCGCCCAGGGTGCCATGGCGATGTTCGCGACCTACGTCGGCATGACCCAGATCGACCGCGGACTCGGCTATTGGTGGTGCGTACTCCTCTCGGTTGTGGTAGGAATGGCCTTTGGAGGGGCCACCGAGCGAGTACTCATTCGTCCCCTCTACGGTAAACCCGAGATAAATCCCATCGTCGTGATGGTGGGATTCCTTGGCGTTATTGAAGCGGTGACCACCGCAATCTGGACGAGCACCTCACGCAACATCGCCGCGCCGTTCTCGCAGATCTACTTCAAAGCGGGCGGCAAATTGGTGCTGCTCTCGCCCTTCATCATCTTCCAGATCATTCTGGCCGTGGTCATCATGATGCTCGTCGCGGCGCTCTTTCGATTCACCCGCTTGGGCCTGCAACTGCGCGCTTCGGCGCTCGCACCCGAGGTCGCGCGCTTGTTGGGTGTTCGTGTGAACCGGATGCTCACCATTGGTTGGATGCTCTCCGCCGGTGTCGGCTCCATAGCGGCCGTCATCCTCGCGTCAGGGAGTTTCGGGCTCTTTCCAACCAATATGGATGGCGTCTTTGTCGCCGGGTTCATTGCCGCCGCCGTAGGAGGTCTCGATTCACCCGTAGGAGCGATCGCGGGTGGACTGATTATCGGGCTCACCGAACAGTTCGTCCTCGCGTACTGGTCGCCGAGCGTGGCGCCGCTCGGCGGGATGATCGTGCTCGTAGCCGTCCTTATGATCCGCCCCCACGGCATCTTCACTCGCTCGGTCAGCAGGAGGGTCTAGTGCGCTGGGTTCGCGGTCTTCGCCGCCAAGAAACAACACCGTCTCGCCTGATCTCGGTGACGCTCCTCACGGGGCTCACTCTCGCAATCACCTTTATTCTTCCGCCCGTGGCGAACTCTCAGCTCGCCGGAGGCGCCGCCATCACCATCGTGATCCTGGGACTCAGTTGGCTCATTGGATGGAGTGGGCAGATCTCGCTCGGCAACTCTGGCTTCATGGCGGTCGGCGCATACGCCGCGGGAATATGGGCGCACCATCACGCCACAACGCCACTGCTCTTCACATTTGCGCTCGCGACCGTAGTAGGTGGCCTCAGCGGGCTTGTGGTTGCCATTCCTTCGACGCGTCTACGTGGTCCGTATTTGGCCGGTATGACGTTGGCGTTCTCAGCCGCGATAACCCCGTTGGCGCAGAATTTCTCATCGGTCACCGGCGGTGAAGGCGGCATCTTCTTCAACACCCTCACCACACCCGCGTGGTTCCAGCACCTCTTCAGCGGGGTGGACGCGACCATCAACGCCAACGCGCAGTGGACCGCAGACCTCGCGGTCGTGACTGCCGGGCTCACGTTCTTCATCATGGCCAATCTGTTTCACAGCCGAACAGGTCGTGCCATGCGCCTTGTACGCGACAACGACGTCGCCGCAGAGCTGATGGGTGTGAACCTCTCACGCACGCGCACATTCGCCTTCGTGATCGCCGCATCGTACGCGGGTTTGGGTGGCGCACTGTTTTCACTCATCAACGCCACCGTTCGACCCGAGACTTTTCCACTCACCCTGTCGATCACGCTGCTCACATTGATGGTGCTCGGGGGCATTGGCACGCTCAGTGGAGCGGTCATTGGTGGCATTGTCTACTCCTTCAGCACCAACCTCGTTTCACACATCAATTCCCTCACCGGCGTCAACCCGGCATCGAATCTTGGCGCCAACATGCAGGGGATCATCTTTGGCGTCCTGTTGATCCTGACCATGCTGTTTGCTCCTCGCGGTATTGCGGGGCTCGGTATAAAGGCAATGAATCTAAGGCATTCTCGCCCGGTACTGGCGAGTGACGAGAATGTGAATTAGGTTCACGCCAAGACCAATTAGGAGGTTTTTGATGTTCAAGCAACTACGACGCCCGGTGACATTGTTATCGGTTGGAGTGCTCACGTTCGGAATGGCCTCAACAGGCTTACTCGCCGGTAGCGCCACAGCCGCCACGAGTACACCTGGCGTTACAGCCAAAACAGTGACCATCGGAGCTACGGTGCCACTCTCGGGCATCGCCGCTAGTTACGCGCCAGTATCCGCTGCGGCCAACGCCGTGTTCCAGTACATCAACAAGCACGGCGGCATCAACGGGCGCACGATCAAGTACATCCGTCTCGATGACTGCTATGACCTCGCGTCCTACGGTCTGGGTTGCACCGCTGGCGCCAGCGTCACGACGTTGAGCCAAACCCAGACGCTCGTAGCCCAGGACCACGTGCTCGCCACGGTCGGCTCGCTCGGCACCGCAGCCCAGGACAGCGTCCTGTCATACCTGAAGCAAAACGGTGTGCCGCAGTTGTTCGTCAACTCGGGCTCCAAGGACTGGAACCAGCCATCGACCTACCCGTCGCTGTTCGGGTTCCAGACTGGCTACCAGGCGGAGGGCAAGATCTTCGCTCGCTACATCCGCACCCACATGGCCGGAAAGACCGTGGGCTTCATCGGACAAAATGACGACTTCGGCACCGACGGCCTCGGTGGCCTGCTCGCCGGTGGCCTTCAGATCGCCAAGTCCGACCAGCTCACCTACAACGCCGCTGACGCGATCACGGGGTCTTCAAGTGACATCGTCACCGACGTGAAGACGCTACAAGCCGACAACTGCCAGGTCGTCGTACTCGACTCGGTGCCAGGTTTCACGGCGGGCATCTTGGCCGTTGCCCACCAATTGGGGTACACGCCCCAGTGGGTGATCTCCTCAGTCGGCTCCGACCCGACGTCGGTCAACAGTCCACTGGAAGCGGGTGCTATCTCGCTCGACTACTTCCCCGCCTCCAACAACAACCACAACCCGTGGATCCCATGGGTGCGCAAGGTGCTGCTCGCTGACAAGACTGACTTCCCCACGTTCACCGCGAACTCGGTGATCACCGGGAACATGCTCTACGGCGCGGGCTACGCGGTGGCATTCGCCGAAGCCCTCAAGGCAACTGGTCGCAACGTGACTCGAGCCGGGCTCGTCAAGGCAATGCTGCAGACCAAGTTCGCAACACCTGCAATCACCCCACTTAAGTACAGCGGTTCAAATCACCAGGGTCTCCAAGGCGGGCTCATCGCCACCGTTGCTTCTAACGGTACGAGCGCCCCCACCCAGGTCATCGAACCCAACACCCTCGTCTACACGACGAGCAACACGGCAAGTTCGGCGATTCACATCATCAATAAGTTGACGGTCGATCCGATTCCTGCTTGGCTCAAGTAACTGCAGTCTGCCCAATCCCCCCACCGAGAAATCGGTGGGGGGATTGTTGTTTCTCCTGCGATTTTGCGTCCACGTCTCACTAGAGTGACTGACGTGAACGAGAGAACACGATGAAGGGTGACCGGGTTCGCTCCTCGCGGTCACCAGGGGGCCTCTCGGTCATTGTCGCCCACTCGGCACCACGCAGAATTCTCAAGGTCGACCTCTCGCTCCTCACACCGGTGACCGGAGCCATCACGGCGCTGCCGCTTGTCGTGATGCTCGCCATAAGCCTTCACTTTTCTACTGGTTCGTCCGCCATCGCCATGGCGGTGGGGGCCAATCTGGTGGCCGTTGTCTCTCTCGTGGGTGCCCCAAGATTGTCCATCAGATTGGCACTTCTCGACGCGCTTCTAATGGGTATCGCGGTCTTCATTGGCACTATCACGGTGCCCATCGCGTGGCTGCACATCCTGATTCTCATACCGTGGTGCTTTGGTGCGGGAATGCTCGTTGCCTTTGGTCAGACCCAGGCGGCGATTGGCACCCAGGCGATCATTGCGTACGTTGTGCTCGGCCGTTTTGCGGGCTCGGCGCTCGCAGCGGTGCATCTCAGTCTCTTCGTGGTCGGAGGCGCACTCATAGAAATCTTGGCGCTCGTCATCCTTCGTCTACCGCCGACCTTTCGCCACCAACGTAATCAGATTGCGAACGCCTTTGACACCATTGCCACACTGGCGAGGTCCGATCCCGCTCGACCGGCCACAGACTTCCTTTCCGCACTCGACACCGCCGACCTCGCCCTCTCGGCACCGTCTCTCTTCAGTCGCACCGACGTCCAGGAACTTCGAGCGATCCTCAACCAAGTTCGACGAGTGCGCCTGGAG
>JAJXXA010000058.1 GCA_021781335.1 Actinomycetes bacterium | reverse complement strand
ACCGCACGCACCGATTCCTCGAGATCTCCCGTGGCGTCGATGAGTCCAACGAGCAATAGATTGCCCACGGCGTGCCCCGTCAACTCGCCGACCGTGAAGCGGTGGTCAAATGAGGCGGTCAGGGGGTTGTTGGGGTCGGCCAGCGCGCACAAACACTTTCGCAAGTCCCCCACCGCGGCCACGTTGAGCATCGCGCGCAGGCGCCCCGTGGATCCACCGTCGTCGGCCACCGACACCACCCCGGTGACCTCGTCTGACACCAACCGCAACGCTCGAAGCGATACCGCGGTGCCGTGCCCTCCCCCGACCGCAACGACCCTCATCGCGCGATGTCACGGTGAAAGACGGCGTGACGAATGTTGAGACGTCGTCGCATCTCCTCGGCGATCGCCACCGATCGATGGCGACCTCCCGTGCAGCCAATGGCGATCGACAGGTACGACTTGCCCTCTTTCGCGAACGCGGGGATCTGCCACTCCAGGAGTTCGACGACGTCGTGCAAGAAGTGCTGCGCCGGTTCTTGGTGCAAGACGTAGTCCGACACCGGCGCGTCCAGCCCCGTCAAAGGACGCAATTCATCGATCCAGTGCGGATTGGGAAGGAAACGGCAGTCAAAGACGAGGTCGACGTCGCGCGGCAGTCCGTTCGAATATCCGAATGAGACGATAGAGACCCGCATCGATCCCATCGTGCTCGACTCGGTGAATGTCTCAACGATGCGTGAACGAAGCTGGTTGGGATTGATCGAACCCGTGTCGATCACGAGGTCTGCGGCGTCGCGGATCGACTGGAGCAGTGCGCGTTCGCCAGCGATGGAATCGGCGAGCGTCGGGGCGGGAAACGGGTGACGACGCCGGTTCCCTTCGAACCGGTGGATCAAGACGTCATCGGGGGCATCGAGAAAGAGGATCTTGGCCTGGTCGTGCTTTTGTTGCAGGTCGCGCTCTACGGAGAGCAACGCGTCGGGTTGCACGCGACCCGAGCGACCGACGATGAAGGCGACGCCCACATAATCAAGTGCCCCGGCGGTCGCGAGTTCACTGACGCGCCCGATGAGCTCCAAGGGCAGATTGTCAATGACGAACCACCCGAGGTCCTCGAGCGCCGCAGAGACCGTCGAGCGTCCCGCACCGGACATTCCCGTTACGAGAAGCACCTCACTCATCGTCGACATTCCCCTTGGTTGGTTTTGGCTCACTCGGGGCCTGTAGATGATCGTAGAGGTTCTGAGCGACGGGTTCGGGCAGCCACGTCAATGCCGCGAGATCCTCGCGGGACGCGCCTCGCAGGGCTTCGAGCGAGCCGAAGTGTTCGATGAGCTGTTGACGTCGTGAGGGGCCAAGTCCCTTGACTCCCTGCAGGGAGGACGCCACCATGGACTTCGCGCGTTTTGATCGATGGAACGTGATGGCGAAGCGGTGAGCCTCGTCTCGAATGCGTTGGACGAGATAGAGACTCTCCGAACCTCGCTCGAGGGCAATAGGCGCAGAACTGCCGGGCCGATAGAGCAATTCCTCGCGTTTGGCCAGCGCCACGAACTCGACATCGTCAACACCAAGAGACGCCGCAGCCTTTTGTGCCGCGTGGAGTTGCGCGAGCCCCCCGTCGATGATGATGAGGTCGGCCCGGCGGAACTTCGAACTGGTCTGATCGTCACGCCAATACGCGAGTCGGCGCCGCACGACTTCTTGCATGGCGCCGACGTCGTCATTCCCGAGCACTTCTTTCACATTGAAGTGTCGATATTCGCTCTTCTTCGCAATGGCGTCCTCGAAGACGACCATCGAGCCGACGTAGTTGGTCCCCTGGAGATGGCTCATGTCAAAGCACTCAAGACGAAACGGGGGCTGGGCCAGGTGTAATGCCTCGCCGAGCTCCTGGAGGGCCCGAGAACGCACGTTGTGGTCGCTCTCGCGCCGCAACGAGTCTCGACCCATCACCGCGGTCGCGTCATTGACGGCAAGCTCCAGCACGCGACGCCGACGGCCACGCTGTGGTGCAACGACCTCGACGTTTCGCTCGCGCAGTTCACGCACGTACAACCGCGAGAGCGGCGTCACGAACGATTCATCGCCCACCACGATCACCGGCGGCACGTCGGCCGCTTCTCGGTAGAGGTCCGGTAGCAGACCTTCGATGATTTCGGCTGTGTCCTCGTCCATTGAGCGGTCGATGAGATGGACCGTGCGTGCGATGATGCGACCGTGGCGGACAGAGAATCTCACCACCGCGGCTCGTCCGCCGGCGAAGTCCACGGCGATGACGTCGAGGTTCGAGTGATCGTCCAGGACGACGTTCTGGGCGCTGGCGGCGCGTTCGAGTGCCGCGAGTGCGTCGCGCGCCTTGGCGGCGGCCTCGTAGTGCTTGAGCGATGATGCTTCGTTCATGCGACGCTCGAGCACCGCGCGAAGCTGTCGCATGTCACCTTCAAAGAACCGTGACCATGACTGGACGAGTTCGCGGTAACTCGACGCGTCGATGTTCTTGACACACGGTCCGGAACATTTACCGATGTCATAGAGCAGACACGGGCGTCCGATTCGTTCTTGATAGTTGAACTTGTGGCGCGTGCACGATCGCAGGGGGAATGCCTGGAGCAACTCATCCATCGTGACGCGAAGGGCGCGCACGTCGGCGAAAGGTCCGAAATAGCGCACGCCCTTGACGTGGCGGCTGCGCGTGATGACCGGGGCGGGAAACTCGGCGCGCATGTCGATCGCGACGTAGGGGAAACTCTTGTCGTCCTTCAATCGCATGTTGTAGCGCGGTTGGTTCTGCTTGATGAGTTCGTTCTCGAGCACCAGCGCATCGAGTTCGCTGGGCGTGACAATCCACTCCACCGAGGTGGCATCTGCCATCAGCGCCTGGGTCTTGACTGTCATCGCGTCAGATTTCTGAAAGTAACTCGAGAGCCTCTGTTGCAACGAGAGGGCTTTGCCCACGTAGATGATCGTGTTCGCGGCGTTTCGAAAGATGTAGCAGCCGCTCTGGCGAGGTATGCCGGCGGGCTTGTCAAACACTACGCACCACCACGTGCGTACAGCACTTCTTTCAGCACCCCACCCGTCGCCGTGTCCAGTGTGGCTATGTGTTCGGGCGTCCCTTCGCCGACGATCAAACCGCCGCGACGACCCCCTTCGGGACCGAGGTCGATCACCCAGTCCGCGGTCTTGACGACGTCGAGGTTGTGTTCTATCACCAGAACAGTGTTTCCCTGGTCCACCAGACGATGAAGGACGTGCAACAGTCGGTTCACGTCCTCGAAGTGAAGTC
>JAJXXA010000153.1 GCA_021781335.1 Actinomycetes bacterium | reverse complement strand
CGCATTGCTCGTCAACTCGACGAGGAAGGGGTCATCATGATTGCTCGTGAGGACGAGGTGGTGTCGTGAGTTACTTCGACCAGTTCGATCTTCCAGCACCGGGTGCGCGAGAGTTGCGTCGGTTCGTTGACGCGAGCGTCGTGCCCACGACCTATGAGAACAAGGGCCCTCAGCTCGATTCGCTCGAAGCGCAGCGTGCGGCTGCCGCTCGCGAGGGGTACGAGGAGGGTTACGCCGAGGGCATGCAGCGCGCGCTAGCTGAGATCACGCGAAAGAGTGCTGAAGAGTCCCAACGTGCGGCACTCGCGCTGTCGGCGCTGTCGAGCGCTGTGAGTGCGGCCCAGGAGTCAGCGTTGAAGGCACGCACCGAAGTGCAAGAGGCGGCACCCAAGTTGGCCTTCGAGCTGCTCGAAGCGTTGCTGGCGCGCGAGGTGTCGCTCACGGCGAACCCCGGATATGAGGCGATCGCGAGGGTGCTCGACCTCGATTCGGGGAGTGATCCGGTGACGGTATGGATGCATCCGGTGGACATCGCCTCGCTCGGCGAGCTCACCGACATCGGCGCGGGTCGAGAGATGAACGTGGTGCCCGACCCGTCGATTGAACGAGGTGGCGCGATGGTGGAGGTCGGTCGAGCAACGCTCGACGGACAACTCAGTCACGCTTTGGACCGCGTTCGCGAGGTCCTCTTGGGCTCTGAGTCGTACGGGGTGGTTGATGACCGAGTTGCTTGATGCCTTGAGTGCCTCAGCGAGAGCGGCGGCGCGTCCCCAGCGCTTTGGACAGGTGACCCAGATGGTGGGGATGTCCATTGAAGTCGTGGGCATACCTGCAGCGATCGGCGAGTGCCTCGTACTGTTGCCATCGCAACGTCGCGTCTACGCAGAAGTCGTGGCGTTGCGAGACGAGCGCGTCGTGTGTTTGGCCCTGGGTGAGACCAACGGTATTCGCGTGGGCACGAAGGTCACCTCGCTCGGCGGGCCACTTCCGGTGCGGGTCGGTCCGAAACTGCTCGGGCGCGTGCTCGACGGACTGGGCCGACCCATCGACGGTGGACCAGCCATGACGGGTGCGGACGTCTCGGTGGCGGGCACGCCTCCGCATCCGCTTCGCCGCGGGCTCGTCAATGAACAGCTCCCACTTGGTGTGAGGGTCCTCGACGGGCTTATCCCGTGCGGCAAGGGACAGCGGCTCGGGATCTTCGCGGGATCGGGTGTCGGCAAGTCTTCCTTGATGTCAATGATCGCGCGCGGTACCGCGGCGGACGTGACGGTCGTCGCCCTCATTGGCGAGCGCGGACGAGAGGTCGCAGAGTTCATCGAGCGAGACCTGGGGCCTGAGGGCCTCGCGAGGTCCATCGTCGTCGTCGCGACCTCTGACGCGCCGGCGGTCATGCGAATTCGTGCGGCCTTCACCGCGACGCGCATCGCCGAGTGGTTCCGTGACGAGGGTAACGACGTCGTACTCATGATGGACTCGGTGACCCGTTTCGCAATGGCCCAGCGCGAGGTGGGTCTCGCGGCGGGTGAGCCCCCAGCGACCAGAGGATATCCGCCGAGCGTGTTCGGGCTGCTCCCACGATTGCTGGAGCGTGCGGGCCTCGGCGAGCGCGGTTCGATCACCGGTCTCTATACGGTGCTCGTCGAAGGTGACGACATGAACGAACCAATCGCGGACACCGCTCGATCGATCCTTGACGGGCATATTCAGCTTTCGAGGGCGCTCGCGGAGTCGAACCATTTTCCATCGGTCGACGTGCTCGGTTCTATCTCTCGCGTCGCGCCAGCGGTGGCGACCCCCGAGCAGCTGGTCGCCGGCGGTGACGTACGTGAATTGCTGGCGGCGTGGCGTGACAGCAAGGACCTCATCGAGATCGACGCGTACGTGGCGGGCACGAATCCAGTCGTGGACCGTGCGCTGCTCGTGAAGCCGGCAATCGACGCGTACTGCAAGCAATCAATGAACGAGCGATCGGACCTGAGCGCTGCACGCGAGGGCCTTTCGGCACTGGTCTCGACGGTGGGGGGTGGCGCGTGAAGGTCTATCAATTTCGATTGGCGACGGTGGAGCGCATCCGGGTCCTCGAGGAGCGACTGGCTCGTGAGCAATTGATCGAGACGCTCAATCAACTGAGAAGAGCGCAGGCGGCCAACGAAGCGGCTCACATCGCACTACGAGAGATGGCGAGCGTCTCGGGTGTCGTGAGCATGGCCGATATCCAGTGGCTCGACGATCAGCGTGAACGACTGTCGGAGTCGCTTCGGATCTGCAGCGAGAAGGTGGCCCTGGCCCAGTCGAACAGCGCGGAGGCGAGAAGAGCGTGGGGTACGGCTACCAAGCGAGCCGGCGTCCTCGAGCGCCTCGACGCACAAGGCTTCGCCGCATGGCGTGACGCCGCATCCAAAGAAGAGATCGCACTGTCAGACGACCTGGCGACCGCGCGTTATCGACTGGCGGGAGCCGGCGAATGACAATCGGTTCGGTGACGCTGCCTGAGATCACCCAGACATTGGCTGAGCTGCAGTCGCCACCTGTCGCGACGTCGTCATCGACGAGCGCGCAACAGACCCAGGCGTTCGCCGCTACGTTGAGCCAAGCCGCCAGCGCTCTCTCAGCGAGCCTCTCGGGTGGATCGTCACTCGATCCTCAGGGACTCGGTGCGGGACTCGCCGTCGGCGGCACGGCACTGACGAGCGTGTCGAGTGCGAGCGCAGAGCTGAATCTGATCTCGTTGCTCTTGGCGAGCCAGCAAAGCGGTTCGACCGGGGCCCTCGCCGGTTCCCAAGTCGCGGCAGTGGCACCAAGTTCGCCCCTCCAGCCCGCTCCGATCACGAGCTCGCCGGGGCCAGTCTCACCCGACGCCGCGCGAGTGGTGAGTCTTGCGAGCAGTCTCGAAGGAACCCCGTACGTGTGGGGCGGTAGCACGCCAGCAGGATTCGATTGTTCGGGACTCGTCCAGTACGTCTATGGCCAGTTGGGCATCAACGTTCCGCGCACGTCCGAAGAACAGGCCACCGTCGGAACACCGGTGTCGAGTCTCGCCGCCGCCCAGCCCGGTGACCTTTTGTTCTTCGCCGGATCTGACGGCACCGCGAGTTCGCCGGGTCACGTGGCCATCTACATCGGCAACGGCCAGATGATCGCGGCCCCCTACACCGGCACCGTTGTCCAACAGCAGTCGGTATCGGGTGCGGGCACGGTCGTGGCCATCCGACGGATCCTGCCCGATCCACCCGCCACCAACACAGTGATGGGTCAAGTGACGGTGCCCGCGCAGTTCGTCACCACCATCGAGAGTGCCGCGGCGGCGAATGGGATACCCGCGTC
>JAJXXA010000095.1 GCA_021781335.1 Actinomycetes bacterium | reverse complement strand
GAGATTCCCGCGAGCGACGGTACCGCCGAAGTGAACGACACCAACGTCCCCGCCGCCAGCGCGCAGGCGATGAACCAGCGTGCGATCCGCCTGCGCTGGAGCATCCGCGCTACTGCAAACGAAGGTCGAGCGTCAAGGTCGCAAAGGTGAACACCAGTGCAACGGCGATCGTGATGCGGTCCAGATTGCGCTCGACAACGGTCGAACCCGCCGCCGCAGCGCCCATACTGCCACCCATGAGGTCAGAAATCCCGCCGCCGCGGCCCGAGTGAAGGAGGACCAAGAAGATCAGGGCGACCGCCGATACAGCCTCTATAAACACGAATGCCCAGGTGAACATGACAACCTCCGATTAGCGCTTGCCATCGTAGCAGTCGTCACACGTTTGGACGATCGACATGAAGGATTCCGCCTTCAAACTGGCGCCACCGACCAGAAAACCGTCCACCCCGCCCTCGAGGACCAATGAGGACGCGTTGTCGGCGTTCACCGAGCCGCCGTAGAGTACGCGGGCGTGGGCGCACGACACGTGCTCGAGTACCGAGCGGATGTGGGCCATCATCTCACTGACCACCTGACTCGTCGCGGTCTCTCCGGTGCCAATGGCCCAGATCGGTTCGTAGGCCACACTCACGAGTTCACGAGACTTCTCATCGAGCCCTTCGAGTGCGCTGGTCAGTTGGGCCGTCACGTACGCCTCGTGCTCGCCGGCGTGACGAACTTCCGTCGGCTCACCCACGCACAAGACCGCCTGCACGCCGGCGCGTGTGACACTGCGAAGTGTCGTGGCCACCACGTCATCGTTCATGGCGTACATGCTTCGACGCTCCGAGTGGCCGATCAGGATCCACTTGACGTTGAGGCGCTTCAGCATCGACACGCTGATCTCGCCGGTATGCGCGCCGTTGTCGTTCGCGTTGACGTGTTGGGAGGCGATTTCAACGGGTATGCGTTCGGATTCGACAATTGACGTGACGCTTCGCAGATCGACGAAGGGCGGTGCCACGACCACGTCAGTGTGTTCGACGGGCTTGTTCTTCATCAACACGCCCAGCTGCTGGCCGAGGTGCACGGCCTCGACGTAGTCGAGGTTCATCTTCCAGTTGCCAATGACGAGGAGTCTCTTATGGTGGGTCATCTAGTTCCACGGACTTTCTCGTAATGCACGAAGACCGGGCAGATCTCCCTGTTCGACGAACTCCAACGAGGCGCCACCGCCGGTCGAGACGAAACTCACTTGGTCCTCGAGTCCGTAGGACTGCAACGCGGCCACCGAGTCGCCGCCTCCAATGACCGACACGGCGCTCGACGCGGCCACCGCTCGCGCCACGGCTTCGGTGCCGGCGCTGAGCCGCGCATCTTCGAACACGCCCATCGGGCCATTCCAGAGAATCGTCTTCGCACCGGCAATAGCTTCGACGAACGCCTTGATCGCCTTAGGGCCGATGTCGAGTCCTTCAAAGCCACTTGGGATGTTGTCGCCGAACTCAATCACACTGTCCGAGCCGCCTTCTGGTCCGAAGCTGGCGCCATCGGGCAGACCTCGCGAGTCTTCAGGTATCAACACGTTCCCACCGGCGAGCAACTCGGCGCATTCATCGAGGTAGGAGGCATCGAACAAAGAAGAGCCGATCGAGCGACCCTGTGAGGCCTCAAAGGTGTACGCCATACCTCCACCGACCAGCACGACATCCGCCTTTTGCGAGAGGACTTTGACGAAGCCCAACTTGTCCTTGACCTTGGCGCCGCCCACAATGGCGACAAAGGGCCGAGCCGGATCCTCCAGCAACGACGCCAGCGTTGAAACCTCACGTTGAAGGTTGGGGCCGGCCGCGCTTGGAACGAGCAAGGGTGGCACCATGATCGACGCGTGCGCTCGATGTGACGCGCTGAACGCTTCATTGATGTAGTAGTCGAATCCGGCTATCAGTTGCTCACCGAAAGCGCGGTCATTGCTCTCCTCGCCGGGGTTGAACCTCAGATTCTCGAGTAGTTCAACGTCACCACACAACTCGCTCAGGCGACGACGAACTGGCGCGACACTGTACTTCTCGACGATTTCGCCGTTCGGGCGGCCAAAATGTGTGCACGCCACCACGCGGGCCCCGCGTTCGAGGAGGTCCTCGAACAGCGGCACCGTTGCGCGGATGCGAAAATCGTCGGTAACTTCCAATTGACCGTTGACCACGTCAACGGGGGTGTTGAAGTCCACGCGGACGAGAACTCGCTTTCCAACGAGACTCCCCCAGCGCTCATACGTCGGGAGTGGAAGTGACACGCGATTACTTGCCGATGTAGTTCGTCAGGTCGACCAAGCGGTTGGAATAGCCCCACTCGTTGTCGTACCAACCAAAGATCTTCACGAGACTCTTCTCGTCGTCGATGCGCTGGACCATGGTCATCGAGGAGTCGAAGGTGCACGACGCCGAACTACCCACGATGTCCGAGGACACGATGGGGTCTTCGGTGTAGACCAGGACACCCTTCAAATCGCCCTCCGAGGCGGCCTTGAACGCCGCGTTGATCTCGGCCACGGTGGTTGAACGCACGATGGCGGTGAAATCGGTGATACTGCCGTCAGGAATCGGCACTCGTAGCGACGTGCCGTCGAGGCGACCCTTCATGGATTCGAGCACGAGGCTCGTGGCCCGAGCGGCACCCGTCGAGGACGGCACGATGTTGATCGCGGCGGCGCGGGCGCGACGCAGGTCCGAATGGGGCAGGTCGAGCAGATTCTGGTCGTTCGTGTAGGCGTGCACGGTGGTCATGAGACCGGTCTCGACGCCCACTGCGTCATCGAGCACCTTGACCATTGGCACAAAGCAGTTGGTGGTGCACGAAGCATTGCTCACGATGTGGTGCTTTTGTGGGTCGTAGGTCTTCTCGTTGACGCCAAAGACGAACGTCGCGTCGACGTCTGAGGCCGGCGCCGAGATGATGACCTTCTTCGCCCCCGCGCTCAGGTGCTGTGCGGCCGCCTCGCGTGAAGTGAAGCGTCCCGTAGATTCAATGACCACATCGATGTTCATCTCTCCCCACGGCAGCGCCAGCGGATCGCGCTCGGCGAGCACCGTGATCGAATCGTTGCCGACGGTGATGATGCCGTCGCTCACGCTCACGGGGAGCTCGAGGCGCCCCTGGGTCGAGTCGTACTTCAAGAGATGCGCATTGGTCGCGGGCGAGGTCAGATCGTTAACCGCAACCACCACGATCTCGGGATCGTTCAGAGAAGCCCGCAAGAATCCACGCCCGATGCGTCCAAATCCATTTATTGCCACACGTGTCACCACTTGGCTCTCCTCATCTCTTCGCTTCGATCACACCAGTGAGGTCATGACCGCCT
>JAJXXA010000149.1 GCA_021781335.1 Actinomycetes bacterium | reverse complement strand
TCTGTGGGATCTATCCGATTGACGGTGACGACCTGGCTGACCTGCGCGATTCTCTCGACAAGTTGAAATTGAACGACGCGTCGATCACGTATGAACCGGAGTCCTCGCACGCGCTGGGCTTTGGGTTTCGCTGCGGTTTTCTCGGCTTGTTGCACATGGAGATCGTTCGAGAGCGTCTAGAGCGTGAGTTCAACCTGGCGCTCATCGCGACCGCGCCATCGGTTGTCTATCGTGCCTATCTCACCGACGGAAGCGAAGTACGGATCGACAACCCGACCGACCTGCCTGATCCGAGTCGCCTCGACCATATTGATGAGCCGATGCTGCATATCTCAATCCTCACGCCGTCGGAGTATTTGGGCACGGTGATGGATCTGTGCCAATCGAGGCGTGCGGAGATGATCAAGATGGAGTATCTCTCGACTGAGCGCGTTGAGCTTCGCTACACGATTCCCCTCGCCGAGGTTGTCATTGACTTCTTCGATGCCCTGAAGAGCCGTACCAAGGGTTACGCGAGCCTTGATTACGAGCAGAGTGGGTACATCACATCGAATCTCGTGCGGGTCGACCTCTTGATCAATCACGAACCGGTCGACGCGTTCTCGACCATCGTGCACCGCTCCAACGCCGACTACTACGGCAGAAGGATGGCGGAGCGCTTGAAAGAGCTCATCCCGCGTCAGATGTTTGACGTGCCGATTCAAGCGGCCGTCGGGGGGCGCGTCATCGCTCGAGAGACGGTCAAAGCACGTCGCAAAGACGTCCTCGCCAAGTGTTACGGCGGCGATATCACTCGAAAGCGCAAACTCCTCGAGAAACAAAAAGAGGGTAAGAAGCGAATGAAGAACCTTGGACGCGTCGAGGTGCCCCAGGAGGCATTCGTCGCCGCGCTCAAGCTCGAGGACTGACTAGTAACCCGTGGTCCCGTCGATGCACTCGCGAAGCAGATCCGCGTGTCCGCAGTGGCGCGCGTATTCCTCGAGCATGTGCAGGTGGATCCAGCGGAGATCGACTCGTCGCCCGTGACGACGTGCCGCAGCGATCTCGTTCAGATCGTGGCCCTGGATGAGAGCTCGTGACTGTTCGCACGTCTCGAGGTAACGACGCGCAACCTCGTCGAGCGGCGTGTCGCTCAGATTGTTGAAATCGCCGTCGCGATCGTCGCTCTTGTAGAAGAGTTGGACGTCGAGTCCCGCGAAGACGACTTGAAACCAGTACTGCTCGACCACGCTCATGTGGCGCAGAATTCCGAGCAGGGTCATGCTCGACGGTGGCACGGACGCGCGAGCGAGTTCCTCGACGCTCAAGTCGGCGCATTTCATGAGTAGCGTCGCGCGATAGAAGTCGAGCCACGCCGTCAATTGTTCGAGCTCGGAGCCCGTGAGTTCGAGTTCGGTTCGATCGGGAATGGGGAGGGTCACGCCTTCACCCCGTGACGGTGGGTGTCCTCGGGCGGCCTGAGCGCCAGCCAACGACCGTGCGCATGCGCCCACCCCCACGATGTTGCGCCCTGGTGGGGTTGGGCGACGACGACCTGGGAGCCACCGGGACGCGGTGACGTGAACGAATCAGGTGGCGGTGTGAGGGCGCGGACGTAATCGGGGTGCTCGAGGTAGACCCAGGCGGCACCGCGACCAACGTGCTCGAGGACGCGCTCACGCCACTGGCGCTGCTCGTCGTTCGAGAAGTACGCCGCCACCCACGAATGGAAGATGACCGGCGTAGGTCCGGGCGTGCACGTGCTGACGGCTTCATCGATGCGTTCGAGCGCTGAGCCGGTCAGGCGCGTTGCGTCGGGCCACGCGAGAATCTGTCCGACGAGTTCGTGAAGGCGCGCGATACGTTCGGGCGACTCGGGCCACAGGCACGCTTCGAGCCAGCGCACGTCGTCAGGCACCTGGGGGTCCAGTGGGTTGGGATCGATGCCGATGCGCTGGTGAATGCGAGCGAGCTCCCCAGCGCTTCCGGCATCGCGCAAGTATTCGACATTGAGGATGGTCGGATCGTTCGAGTGCGCAACATTGATGCGGTAGTGGTCGGGATAGAGGTTGAGCCCCATGGAAGTACCAACGTCAATCAGATGGACGTCGGTGATTCCGCGCGTTTTGAGTTCTCGTAGCACCCCGACCAGCACGACGCTTCGACCGGGCTCATTGGTCTGGGTCTTTCGATGAAGTTGGCGACGAACGAGCTCGGGCGCGCCCTCGAGACGCGCGCGCACCCGGGTCGCGAACTCTTCGGGGGGAGTGGTGTTGATCTTCGCGTAGAGCGGCGCCAACGCCGGGTCTCCTTCCAGCGCGGCGTAGTGCAGCGCAGCGAGGACCAGCATCGGATTTCGCTGTTCGCGCGGTGCCTCGATCAGGAGTTGACGGGCGATGTCGGATCCGCTCAGTTCATCTATCAGGGCGCTGTATCGCGGGTGGGAGGCTCGGTCTTCGGGGGAAAACGAGCGTCGATAGGCGTGCGCGGCGTCAAAAGGTCGTTCGGACACGGCTTTACTCTAGGGGTGTTGGGGTTCGTAACTGGTTGGCACTCGGTAGAATTGAGTGCTAATAGGAGGACTATGGCTCGACGCGAGGCGAAGACGAAACCAACTGCACGCACTCTCGACGCGCGAAAGGCGACCATCCTTGAGGCGGTCGTGACCGAGCACATCGATACCGCCCAGCCGGTCGGCTCCTCGTCGGTCGCCCACAGTGCCGATGTGGCAGTGTCGCCCGCCACGGTGCGCTCTGAGATGGTCGCGCTCGAACGCGAAGGCTATCTCGCCCAACCTCATACGTCCGCGGGCCGCGTGCCAACTGACAAGGGCTATCGGTACTTCGTTGACCACCTGACGTCGGGGGTGTTGAGCACAGCCCAGCAGCACCAGGTGAAGGACTTCTTCGCAAGCGTTCGTGGCGAAGTTGAAGACGTGCTCGAGCAGACCTCGACGCTCTTGAGCCAACTCACCAGTTACACGGCGGTGGTCGTGGGGGCGGGTCACTCGCACGCGACAATCCTCAGCGTGCAGTTGGTGAGTCTTGATGCCCGCCACCAATTGCTGGTCGCAGTGTTCTCTGACGGCTCGGTCGCGAAGCACAGTGTCTTGACTTCTTTTGATGCCGGTTCGCTCGAAGTGAGTGAGGCGTCTCGCCAGTTGAATGCGCTGCTCATCGGCACGACGCTCGAACAACGGGTCCAAGTGCCTTCGCGCCACGACAACGTCGCAACCTTGGTGCGTGAATCGGTGAGTGTGTTGCACGCCGAGCGCCCCGTCACCGACGGTGAGCACGTCTTCATTGGCGGATCCTCCAAGGTCGCCGAGGTCTTTGATGGCGTCGAGACGGTGCGCAAGGTTCTGAGCATCCTCGAGCAGGAACTCCTCGTGGTGTCGCTCGTGCAGGACATGTTGGACCAGGGGCTCTCAGTGGCGATCGGTTCTGAGCACGGCTATGAGCCGTTGCTGTCGTGCGCGGTGATCGTGGCGCCGGTGACCGTCGACGGTGCGCCCGCCGGAGCGGTTGGATTGCTCGGTCCCACGCGCATGAAGTACCGAGAGGCCCTCGCTGCTGCGGGCGTGGTTTCGCAACATCTAGCCCGCCATTTTGGCGGAGAGGAAGAACGTGGCTAACCCAGATCTCTACGAAGTGCTCGAGGTTGATCGCAACGTATCACCCGATGAATTGAAAAAGGCTTATCGACGACTGGCGCGCAAGTATCACCCAGACGCGAATCCGGGCGACGCGAGCGCGGAGGCGCATTTCAAAGAGGTGTCCCAGGCCTACGAGATTCTGTCGGACCCGGAACGACGCGCGAACTATGACCGCTTTGGTGCCGACGTCGGCGCGGGGGGTAACCCCTTCGGCGCCGGTTCGGTCCAGGACATCTTTGACATGTTCTTTGGCGGAATGGGCGGGCGCTCGCCGCAACGTCGCGGGCCCCAGCCGGGTCCCGACGCTGAAGTCACTGTCGACATCACCCTCGACGACGCGGCGTTCGGGGCGACCCACGAGATCAACGTCACAATGCCCCAGCGATGCGCTACGTGTGAGGGAACCGGATGCGCTGCGGGCACCTCACCGGTGACCTGCGTTGAATGTGCGGGGTTGGGTGAGGTTCGTCGGGTCCGCAATTCGATTCTTGGCCAGATGGTGACATCGGTTCCGTGCGCACGTTGTAACGGTATGGGCACCCGGATTGAAACACCGTGTGAGACGTGCCGAGGCGAAGGTCGCACGAACGAGAGTACGACCCTGACCATCCAGATTCCCGCGGGTGTCGAGGACGGCTCCACTATGCGGATCGCTGATCGCGGCCCGGCCGGCGTGCGCGGTGGCCCCAACGGTCGACTCTTCGTGCACCTTCGCGTTCAGCACGATGACCGGTTTGAGCGTCACGGAGACGATTTGCACCACGAGGCGCATATAGCCTTCACTCAAGCGGCGCTCGGCGCGCAAATCGAGGTTCCAACGTTGCGCGGGACCGCCGTCGTGGACGTGGAACCAGGCAGCGCGAGTGGCACTATCCATCGCATCCGACACGAGGGCATCGAGCACCTGCACGGCCGCGGACGCGGCGATCTTTTCGTGCACCTGATCGTCGACGTGCCCAGCGATTTGGACGACACGTCGCGTGACCTACTACGCACGCTCGCTGAACATAGGGGCGAGGCCGTCAAAGAGCACAGCGCGGGACTGTTCTCGCGACGTCGGAGCGCGAAAAAGTGAGCAGGCTCGAATGGGAGCGTCGAGTGGCGGCGCTCGCCCAGTTCAACGTCGTCGACCCATCCGAACCTACGCTCACGAAGGATGATGAACACCACCTACGTACCGTGCTTCGAGCACGGGCTGGTGAGGAGGTGGTCGTCACGAATGGCCGAGGTTCGTGGGCGTTGTGTCAGGTGCGAGACGACCAGTTGGTGCGTGTCTCGCCGGTGCACGTGGACCCCGAAACCGTAGAGACGACCCTGTACATGGTGCCGCTCAAGGGGGACCGCAGCGAGTGGGCGGTAGCCAAAGCCACCGAGGTCGGAGTGTCACGCATTGTCCCTCTGGTGAGCGAACGGATGATCGTCAAGTTCAAGGGCGATGCTCGTGACAAGATCCTGGCCCGATGGCGACGGATCGCTCGCGAGGCGTGCGGACAGAGTCGTCGTACCTACGGGGTCGAGATCGCTGACGCCGTACTGGTGCGTGACGTTCCCGAGGACGTGGCGGTCGCGGACTTTACGGGTGAGGCGGATTGGAGTGGAACCCGTGCCGTGGCCATCGGGCCCGAAGGCGGTTGGGGCCGCGAGGAATGGGGCGAGCAGCGTCGCCGACTCGGCCTTGGACCGAGCGTGCTCCGCGCGGAGACTGCGGGCGTCGTGGCTGCTTCGCTCTTGGCTTTTGGGGCTGGTGGCTGGGGATTTACCCTCACGGGGTCGCGCGATGAGTAATGATGAGAGCACTACATGAGTGATTGCCTTTTTTGCAAAATTGTCGCCGGGGAGATTCCGTCGCAGATGGTCGCCCAGAGCGATCGGGCCTTCGCGTTTCGTGACATCCAGCCGCAGGCCCCCGTGCACGTGTTGGTGGTGCCCAAGCAACACATCACGAGCGCGGACCACATTGCCGACACCCATGGTGGCATCGTGGACGACTTGGTGTTACTCGCTCAACGCGTCGCCGAGCTCGAAGGGGTGCGTGACAGCGGATATCGACTCGTGATGAACGTGGGGGTCGACGCACAGATGACGGTGGCGCACCTGCATCTACACGTGCTTGGCGGACGACTGATGGAGTGGCCACCGGGATGACTTTTGATGCCTCGGCCACTGAGGCCCTGACGGCGACCACCTACGTTCCCAATACGCATCTCATGTCCGGGCTGCTCGGTCCGCGTGATGAGCACTTGCGTGTCGTTGAGCGGTCGTTTCCAGATTCGAAGATCCGCGTTCAGGGAAACCAGATCTCGGTCGCGGGCCCCGACGCGGCCAAGGTGCTTCGATTGTTCGACGAGCTCGTCTTGATACTCGAGAGTGGTCAAGCACTTGATCCGATAAAGATCTCGCGCACCATCGACATGGTGGCCGACGACCTTCGACCGAGTGAAGTGCTGAAGCACGAAGTCGCGCGTGGCGCTAAGGGCAAGCCGATTCGTCCATCAACGGCGGGCCAGAAGCGATACACCGACGCGATCGACACGTCGCTCATCACCTTTGGCATCGGTCCCGCTGGTACTGGGAAGAGTTACCTCGCGGTTGCCGCCGCGGTCCAGGCACTGCATCGTCGTCAGGTGCAGCGCATCGTGCTCACCCGTCCCGCCGTGGAAGCGGGCGAACACCTCGGGTTCCTGCCCGGTGACCTCATGGCCAAGGTCGACCCGTACCTTCGACCCTTGTACGACGCGCTCTATGACATGGTCGGCCCCGACGGTGCGCAGCGTCTCATTGCGAACGGCACCATCGAGGTGGCACCACTGGCGTTCATGCGCGGGCGCACGTTGAATGATTCCTTCATCATCCTCGACGAGGCGCAGAACACCACCCCAGAGCAGATGAAGATGTTCCTTACTCGTATTGGTTTCAACTCCAAGGCAGTCGTTACCGGTGACGTGACCCAGATCGACCTCAATGGAAAGCACAGTGGCCTGGTGAACGTCGAAAAGATCCTGTGGAACGTCGAAGGCATCAGTTTCGTGCATCTCACTGCGAAAGACGTCGTTCGCCATCGGATCGTCGCCGACATTGTCGACGCCTACGAGCGACACCAGTCATGAGTATCGATATCTACGCTGCCGACGAGCAGCAGGATCAGCCCGTGGACCTCGAACGGTGGTCGCAACTCGCGCGTGACGCACTGAGCGACGAGGGGATCAGAGGGCTCGCGGAGGTCTCGCTCATCTTCTCTGACGAAGCGACGATCGCCGGGCTCAACGTGCAGTTCATGGGCAAGGACGGCCCCACTGACGTCCTGAGCTTCCCAATAGATGGAGAACCGGATCCTACGGGGCGGGTTCCCGACGCCGGTGGTACCGGACCAGGGGAACCCCCCGCGAGCGAGATCCCCCAGTTGATCGGCGACATCGTGATCTGCCCGGCGGTGGCTGCGCGAAATGCCGTTGAACACGAATGCTCCTACGACGATGAGATCGCGCTGCTCGTCGTACACGGGGTCCTGCACCTTCTCGGTTGGGACCACATGGTTGACGAAGAAGCCGAGCGCATGGAGGCGCGCGAACGCGAACTACTGAAGCGTCACTACCAAGTGAGTCGGTCGTGATCGCGACGGCGTGGACGTCGGGCGAAACCTACATTTTGCTGTGTGTCGTTGTACTGCTGGTGTTGTCAGGTTTCTTTGCGATGGCTGAAACGGCGCTCGTACGTATGAGTAAGTCACGATCGCGCTCATTGAAGGAGCAGGGACGTCGAGGTTCATCGGCCCTGGTTCAGCTCGCGGACGCACCCGAGCGGTTCCTTAATCCGCTACTGCTACTCGTGTTGATGTGCCAGTTGATCTCAGCGACCATGGTCGGCGTCCTCGCGGAGCGACTCTTCGGTGCCGCGGGCGTGATCATCGCAACCATCAGCGAAGTGGTGGTCATCTTCGTCATCTTCGAGGCGATCCCGAAGAATCTGGCGGTTCAACACCCCGACAGCGCCGCGTTGGTCGCGGCGCCCGTAGTCAGCTCCCTCCTGAGATTCTGGCCCATCAAATGGATCTCGTCGCTCTTGCTCGCCATTGCGCACGGGGTCATGCATCTCTTTGGATCGACGGACCAGACCCACCGCGTCACCGAATCGGAGATCTTGGCCATGGCTGACGTGGCCCACGAGGACGCGGCGATCGCGTCTGATGAACGTAATTTCATCCATTCGGTGATCGAGTTCGGCGACACGATCGTGCGAGAAGTCATGGTGCCGCGCATCGATATGGTCGACGTCTCGCACTCGGCGAGCGTTCGAGAAGCGTTGCATCTGGCAATCGCGACGGGACGCTCGAGGATTCCGGTCCTGGGCGAGAACGTCGACGACATCGTCGGGATTGTCAATCTGCGTCACTTGGCGAGCTTGTTTGCGGACGGTATGGGCGACGAGTTGATCGAGGACCACATGGGTGAGCCGCGCTTTGTGCCTGAGACCAAGAAGGTTGCGTCGTTGCTCAGCGAGATCCGTCAAGGCAAGAGTCACCTCTTCGTGGTAGTCGACGAATACGGTGGGACGGCGGGCTTGGTCACACTCGAAGACATCCTCGAGGAACTCGTCGGCGAGATCACCGACGAGTCAGACCCGTCGATTGACGACGTTGATCAGACCATTGAAGCGGGCATCACTCTGAGCGGGCGATTGAACATCGACGACGTCAACCTGGAATACGGCCTCTCGCTGCCCAAGCTCGGCTGGGACACCGTGGGTGGGTGGGTGCTGGACCTCGCGGGTGGCGTTCCCGAAGAGGGCGACGTATTTTCGACTGAAGGGTATCAAGTGACGGTGAAGCGCATGGATGGACGACGGATCGAAGAAGTCCGAATTGAACCCGTGAGGAGGGCCACGTGACCAAGTCAGGATTCGCCGCGATCATTGGACGCCCGAACGTCGGCAAGTCAACGTTGCTCAATCAGGTAGTCGGTACCAAGGTGTCGATCACGTCACCCAGTCCGAACACGACTCGCCAGGCGATCCGAGGCATCTTGACCCACGACGGGGTGCAGGTCATCTTCGTTGACACTCCAGGAATACATCGGCCCAAGACGAGTCTTGGTGGCCGCCTCAATGACGCCGCACGGGCAGCCGCCGACGGGGTTGACGTGATCTTGGCGGTGGTGGAAGCGGGTAAGTCAATCGGACCGGGCGACCGCAACGTCATCGCCACGTTGCTCGAGAATGCGAAGCATCCCAACGGACCTCGTCCGGTGTTGGTTGTCAACAAGATGGACCGGACATCGCGCGATGGCGTCGCCGCCCAATTGATGGCGGCGCACGAAGCGGTGACCGAGATAGGTCATGACAAGGGCCTCCAGGGCGCCGCGGCGCGCGTTGAGTACTTTCCGGTATCGGCCAAGACCGGCGAAGGGACCGATGCACTTATCGCCTACGTGCGTGAGGCCATGCCCGACTCCCCGTTTCTCTTTGACGAAGACGAGGTCTCAGATGTCCCCGAGGCGATGTGGGTTGCTGAACTGGTGCGTGAACAGCTCGTTCGAAAGACCAAGCAGGAATTGCCGCACTCAATTCATTGTCGAGTAAGCGAATTCGAATGGCCTCACATCCTCGTCGAGATCCTCGTCGAGCGCGAGAGCCAAAAGGGGATGGTGATCGGTAAAGGGGGCCAATTGTTAAAGGACGTGGGCATCGCCGCGCGTCGACAGTTGCCCGAAGGATGCTTTTTGGAGCTGAAAGTCTCGGTCGAACCGGGGTGGCAGAAGCGCGACGACATCCTGGACCGCCTGGGGTACTAGCGACCCGGGACGCTCTCTAGGACTTCGAACACCTCGGGGCTGGGCGTAGGTCGGGTGCGCACGGCTCCAACCGTGAGTACGACGAACGTGACGACTGCGACAGCGCCGAGTGCCATCAAGGGCACACCGACGTATTTGAGTCCACTCAAAAGAGTGACGCCCGCGATGAAGGGTCGAATGACCCGACTCACCTCTCGCGCTGACAGCAGTGCGCCGATCACGACGGCGGGGATACTGCCGAGGATTATTGATGCGGTGAGCGAGAACTGGACGTGCCCGAAGACGAAGGTGCCCAGGGTCGCCGCGAGCGTGAGCGGTATTGACTGGGCGAGGTCGGTGCCGACGAGTTGGTCGCTTCGAAGCGTCGGATAGACGAGCGTCAAGAGGACCAAGATGAGTGACCCCGCGCCCACTGACGTGAGGCCAACCATGAACCCTCCGCCAACCCCGATCGCCACGATTGCGGCGCGGCGCAGTACGAAGGGAGACGTGGCCTTTGACGCGCGTTGGGGAATGAGGAACCGTGCGATCATGGCACCCGCGCCGAGCACGAGGGCGACGCCCAAGACGACCTGGAGGCGTCGTTCGCCACTCGGGCTGTGACCCCCGAGGTGCATCACCCACGTACCAATGAACGCGGCGGGCACTGAACCGAGACAGAGAAACTTGACGATGTCGCCCTGCACCGTGCCTCGACGCCAGTGGATCGCGACGCCGAGGGGCTTCATGAAGAACGCCGCGATGAGGTCAGAAGAGATGGCGGCCGATGGTGTCACGCCGAAGAGTAGGACGAGCATGGGCGTCATGAGCGCTCCGCCCCCCATGCCCGTGAGGCCGACGAGAAAGCCCACAAGGGCACTCGCCAGCACGAGCAGGGGGTCAATATGCACGGTTCGTCTCTCTAACTAGTTTTTCTAGTGAAATACTAGTGAATTGTCCCGGGAGATTCAAGCACCGTGGTCGGAGGTCGAATCGTGGAGTTCTCGCAAGAAACCATGAACGAGTGACTTATCTCGCGTTCGCTTCATCGGCGGCAGTCGCCTGAAGAGCGCAGATTTGTAGGAGGCTTCAGCAAGACGCGTGTCAAGGACCGCGACGACCCCTCGGTCGCTGTTCGTTCGGATCAGGCGCCCGACGCCCTGGGCGAGCAGCATGGCGGCACGAGGGAGGTCAACTTCGTAGAAGGGTTTGTCGGACCTATTTCGACGCGCCTCGGCGAGCGGGTCGTTGGGTACGGCGAAAGGAAGGCGGTCGATGGTGACCAGGCTTAACGAATGGCCCGGCACGTCGATGCCCTGCCAGAAGCTCGTTACCGCGAAGAGACTCGCTTCGGGGTCATTGCGGAATTCACCGATGATGCGTTGGCGCGAGAACGTGCCCTGGACGAGCACGGGGGTATCAAGACGTGGCGCCACGGCTTCGGCGACGCGGTTCATGACCGATCGGTTGGTGAAGAGTGCCAGGGTGCGTCCGCCGGCCGCGGTGATGAGCTCGACGAGCTCATCGATGATTGCGCGCTCGGCTCCTTCGGCGTTTCGAGAGGGGAATGCTGCGGGCACGTACAACAGTGAATTGTTCTGATAATCAAACGGGCTCTCGAAGCGTTCGACGGCGCAGTCGGCGTCGAGGCCGAGGTTCTTCGCCAAGTTGTCGGGAATCGTGGCACTGGTCAGCACTGCGGTGACCGAACCCCACAGTTCCTCGTGGAGCCGAGGGCCAACGTCCACGAGTGACACCTCGATGTCGACTTCGCGGTCACGCTTGGTCACGTAGAGCAGTTCGCCGTCGCGCAGCGCGCTCACCCGATCGAGGTCGTTCATCAAGTGCACACCGGGGCCGAGCGCTCGAATCTTTCGTGCGGCGCTCTCGGGGTCCGTGGGCTCTAGAGCGCGAAGCGCTTCCACGAGACGCACCACGAGCTCGGCGGACCTGGTGAGTTCGCGTCGACTGTCCTCATCGAGTCCGGTCAGTTCATTTCTTTCGAATTGGATCTGTAGTGTGGCGGCCAGTCGATCAGCGCTGTTCATGAGATCAAGACAGGTCGGCGCGAACTCGGGTCCGAGGAGTGATCGCGCCGTACCGGACAAGGCGCGAAGTCGCGACGCATTGAGCGAAGTCCCGAGCAGCGAGGCGAATATGTCCAGCACCTCATGGGCTTCGTCAAAGACGACCAGCTCGTGGGCGGGCAGCAGCATCGAGCCCGACGCCAGATGAGCGGCGTACAGGTGGGTGTTCACGATGAGCAGTGAACTCTCGCTCGCCCGGTCTTTCGCGAGCTCGGCGAAACACGTCTGACCCTGGGGGCATCGTGATCGCTCCAGGCACTCTTGTGGGGTGACGGAGAGACCTCGCCACGCACGCTGATCGATCTCGAAGGTGAGCTCATCACGGTCGCCCGTCGTTGTCTCGCCAGCCCATTTCAAGATGCGTCGCATCTGATCGGCGACACCCTTGGGTACCTCGGTGCCGTCATCGAAACTCATTTGGCCCGCTCCCGCCACCGCCGTGGCGCGGTTACGACAGAGGTAGTTGTTCTTCCCCTTCAGTACCGCGACGTTGGTGCGCGCAGTGTGGGCGCTCACCAGGGGCGCGTCCTTCTGGGCAAGTTGGTCCTGCAAGTTCTTCGTGGCCGTCGCGATGACGACACGCTGGCCGGAGAGCGCTGCGGGCACGAGGTACGCGAGCGACTTACCAACGCCCGTGCCTGCCTCAATGATGGTGTGGCGGCGGTTCGAGAATGCCTCGGCGACGCTTCTCACCATTTTGCGCTGTGCGTCGCGTACTTCACCGCCCCCGGGCAGGTCGTTCGTGATTGACTCCAGCAACTCCAGCGCACGTTCGACATCGATCGAAATGCGCTCGTGGTCGAGTTGAATGCCACTGTGCTCGTCGGGCTCGACGTAAGGGGTCAGCTCGTCGGGGTCAAAAGAATTCACGCGACGACCTTAGAGGGTGGCTCGATCAACCTTTTCTTTCCCCTGAACTAGGTTTTGTTCGTGTCAGATCCGCGTCCCACTCCCGTGCCCGACTCCCTTGAGCGTGACAGAGTCCCTCGCCACGTCGCCATCGTGATGGACGGGAACGGCCGCTGGGCGCAGCGTCGAGGACTCGCGAGGACCGAAGGCCACGGGGCTGGGGAAGTAGCGCTCGTCGACGTCACCTACGGTGCGCTATCGGTGGGCGTGAGCGCGCTGACCGTCTACGCCTTTTCTACCGAGAATTGGCGCCGACCCATTGACGAGGTTCGCTACCTCATGAACTTCAACAAGAGCTTGCTCGAGCGTCGACAGAATGAGCTGCACGAACAGGGCGTGCGCATCACTTTCTCAGGGCGAAGAAGTTGGCGAGTGCCCAAGGGCGTGATGAAGCGAATGGACGAGGCGAGCGAGCTGACCAAGCACAATACGACAATGACGCTCAACATCGCCTTCAACTACGGCGGGCGCGCGGAGATCGTCGACGCCGTGCAGCAACTTGTACGCGACCAGGTGCCGGTGAACAAGATCGACGAGAAGACGATTCGCTCTCGTCTCTACCACCCCGAATTGCCAGACCCTGATCTCGTGATACGTACATCGGGAGAATTTCGCATCTCGAACTTTCTGCTTTGGGAGATGGCGTACTCAGAGCTGATCTTCACCGAAGTGCTCTGGCCGGACTTTCGTCGCGAAGACCTCTTCGAGGCGATTGAGGAGTACCAGCGACGTGAACGTCGCTTCGGGGGCGTCGACACATGACCGTCACGAAGATCACCGCGGTTCTCGCGCTCGTTGTCTACGTGTTCTTGTGGGTTCTCGCGTTCAACGGTGTCTCAAGTCTCGTTGCGCCTCTCGCCATCCCGCTTATTCTCGCGGTGCTGGTGGCTGCAGGGGTCGCGCTCAACCGGTTCATGGGAATCGCACCTCGAAAGCAGCATTTCCAAGAACGCGACGACGAGACCAAGAAGTGAAGGAGTTCCGCGACGACGCTGTCGTCCTGCGGACGTATAAGTCAGGTGAGTCGGACCGCATTGCGGTGCTGTGGACGCGACAACACGGCAAGGTGCGCGTCCTCGCGAAGGGCATACGAAAGACGACCAGCAAACTCGGCGGCAATCTCGAGCCGTTGGCCTACGTGCATATTGACCTGGTGAAATCACGCGGTGACCTCTATATCGCGCGTAACGTGCAGCACCGCGAACGCTTGGTCGTGCTGCGCTCGTCGTACGGGCGCATCAACGCGGGCTACGCCGTGGTGGAGGTGGTGGACGCCATCCCCTCTGACGACGTCGCGGACGAGGGGATCTTCGATCTGCTCGTGCGGGTGTTGGTCACGCTCGACAAGGAGTCCTTCGATCCCGCGTTGGTGCC
>JAJXXA010000040.1 GCA_021781335.1 Actinomycetes bacterium | reverse complement strand
CTGCCGACGTGTGGTCAGGCACTCGCCGAAGCCGAGCGACGTCTCGACGACGTCGTGGCGCTGGTGCAAGGCGAACTCGACGAGCGGGGTCTGAAGCGGCGTCCGTTGCAGTTGCGCATGACCGGTTGCCCCAACGGATGTGCACGGCCGGCCGTCGCCGAGGTGGGCATCGTCGGTCGAACCAAGAACACGTACGACCTCTTTCTCGGCGGTGGACCACGAGGCGACCGGCTCGCGCTCTTGCATCAGGAGAAGATCAAGCTCGACGACCTTCCGAGCGTGCTCGGTCCGCTCCTCGAACGCTGGAAGCTCGAAGGAGAGCCGGGCGAAGCGTTCGGTGATTTCTACGTGCGATCGCGCGACGCATGACCGTCCATCTCGTTGGTGCCGGGCCAGGTGATCCGGAGCTCTTGACGCTTCGCGCGGCGCGGCTGTTGAAAGAAGCGCACGTTGTGGTTCATGACCGACTCGTCTCGCCCGAGATCCTTCAGCTCATCGGGCCGCGCGCGCGCGTGATCGACGTCGGCAAGACCCCCGGCCTGGCGCATTCGCAGGAACGTATCAATGAACTCCTCGTGGATCTGGCACGCGAGCACGATGTGGTCGTGCGCTTAAAGGGTGGTGACCCCTTCGTCTTTGGCCGCGGCGGTGAAGAGTGTGAGGCGTTGCGCGCGGCGGGGGTTGCAGTGCGCGTAGTGCCGGGCATCACCTCGGCACTCGCGGGCCCACTCTTGGCGGGCGTGCCGGTCACGCATCGCGGTCTTTCTCACGGTGTCACCATCGTCACGGGCACCACCATGCGTGGGGTCGGCATTGACTTTCGAGCGCTGGCCAACGCCGATATCACGCTGGTGGTCCTCATGGGTGTCAAGCGTCGCGCGACCCTGGCCAGCGAACTCCAGGAGGCGGGATTGAGCCCTGAGACCGCAGTGGCGGTGATTGAACGCGCTTCGACACCTCGCCAACGAACGGTGCGCTGTCGCCTTGACGAGCTCGGCGACACCGAGGTGAGTTCACCTGCGGTGATCATGATTGGCGCGGTGGCGTCGCTTGCGCTGAACGATGAATTCGATGTGGCCATGCTGCGAGGCGCCTGATGTTTCCTCTCGTTCTCGACCTCAGCCGTCAGTCGGTGTTGGTGGTTGGCGCGGGTGAGGTGGGTTCGCGAAAGGCCGCCCAACTCATCGCGGGTGGCGCTCGAGTGAAAGTGATCGCCAAAGAAGTGCTCGCGACGCTGCCCGACGGCGTTGTGAGCGTGGAGCAGCGCGCGTACCGGCGTGGTGATCTCACCTCGGTCTTTCTCGTGGTATCGGCTACGGGTGACAACGAGGTCAATGACGTGATTGTCGAGGAGGCGAGAGCGGGCAACGTGCTCGTGAACGTGGTCGATGATCCCGAGCGGTCCAATTTCTTCTTCACCGCCAATCACCGTGAAGGTGACGTCATTGTCGCGGTCTCGAGCGGTGGTGCTTCTCCGGCACTGGCGCAGTGGGTGCGAGATCGCGCGGCGAGCGTCGTGCCGGTCGGTCTTGGCACGGTCGCCCAGACCTTGCGAGAGGAACGGGCTGCACTACACGCGCGTAGTGAGAGCACTGAACATCGTGATTGGAAATCGAGGGTCGAACAACTGGTGAACGAGCTCTGAGTCGCTTCGCTCATGAACGCAATGCGTGCAGTGTGTCGTGTACTCATGAGTAAGCCCGCGAACGCCCCGCTATGCACTAGAAAGTCGTCACGACGCTCCGTGGCCAATTTGGCTCGGGATGCAAAGTGCAATAATGGACATCCATGGCAAACCGCGACGAACTGAGCGGACCCGCGTACGAAGACGAATTCGACTCACGGTTGTACGGCGAAGGATTCCCCGCCGGACTGCCCGTCTTTGAGACCGAGGTCGAGCCACACCTACGAAACCGCAAGAAGGTAAACAGTCCTTCGCAGTTGTTGTTGTTGCAAGAACTGGTGAACTTCAAGGCGAGCCACGGGCGCTGGCGCATCGCAAAGGACATCATCGGCCTCGTTCGACGAGGGCACGGCGACGAACGAAACGAGTCGTACGCGGACAAGTTGCGCCACGAGACCCGCAAGGGAAAATCCGAGTCGTCGAATTACGGGCTCGCGACCATTGCGGGTCGCCAGGTCGTGCTGTACTCGATGAATTGGGACTTCTTCGCTGGATCGCTCGGCGTCGTGTCCGGCGAGACCTTCCAGGCCGCCGCAGACTTGGCGATCAGCAAGAAACTGCCATTCATCAGTGTCTACGTCTCAAGTGGTGTGCGTCAGCACGAGAACTTCGCCGGACTCACCCAGATGACGCGCATGGTCGAGGCGCTTCGCGATTTCAAAGAGAAGGTCTCCCAACCCCAGATAGCCGTGCTGCTCGGCAATGTGTGGGGTGGCGTCTCGGCGAGTGCGGTGCCCAACGCAGACCTCATCCTCGCCACCTCGGGCACCAATTTCGGATTCGCGGGACCCAAGGTCATCGAGGCCTACGAGGGGATCATCGTTCCCCAAGATTCTCAGAGCGCCGAAGCGAACCTTCTCGATCGCAACATCGACGTGGTGCTGCCCGACGTGAACGGGCTGGTTGACTACATCGGAGAAATCCTGCTCTCGACGACGCTTCCCGACAAGCACCACGAGATAACCCGTGAGACGCAGCCGCTTATCCGAAACGTCACAGTCAGCGAACAACGTCGCGTCTTCGAATTTGGCACCGTGGGTATCCACGGCCCAGGATTCGAACTGGACCAGCAACCAGAGATCCTCTCGCCAGCACCGCCGCGCGTGGCGTCGGTCCAGGACAGCTCAGACGCCCTTGTTGAGCAGTATCAGGACTTGATGACTGATGCCAACCGCGTCGACCTTGAATTTATTGCTCGCTTCGCGTTCACCGAGGCGACCGCCGTGTACAACTTCGTCCAAGAGGGTGATTTCAAACGGTACCCGGCCATTGTCGGCGCGTTCGCCAAGATTGGTGCACAACCCTTCGTGATCGTGGGCACCCAGCCCTCGTATAAGCGCCTCGGCGACACCATCGTCAAGCGACCATCTAATCCCGCGCCCGAAGACTTCGCCTTTATGGAGCGCATGCTGGAGATGGGTGAGCGACTTCGACTGCCGGCGCTCTTCGTCACCGACACGCTGGGCGCCAAGCCCACGCTAGAGAGCGAACGTCGTGGACAGTCTCGAGCCATCGCTCGCTCGATCCTGAAGGGCATCGACTACTCCGAGCCAGTCATCACACTGGTCGCGGGAGCACTCGGCAGCGGTGGTGGACTCGCGACGACACCAATGGCGGATCACGTGATGATGCTCGAAAAGGCAATGGCCTACGTTGCTGAACCGCGGTCGGCCGCCTCGATTCTCTATAAGACGCCCGCACCCACGCACGACCAGGTGC
>JAJXXA010000045.1 GCA_021781335.1 Actinomycetes bacterium | reverse complement strand
GTTCCACAACACCACCAAGCTCTTCGATGTGACGCGCGACCTCTTCAACGGCACGCACGATCTGGGGATCGATGTCTGTCCTTGGCGCCCACGGCACCACACTCACAGCGACCCTGAAAGAAGGTTGGCTCGGGTCGAGCGCGTGTTCATTCTCTTCAAGATCACCGAGCCAGCTCGCCATGGTCCGCACGTCGCGCACCGTTCGAGCGAGTATGGCGTGCACGTTCTCATTGAGGTCCGCGCGCGACGTCGCACTTTTGGTTGTCGTGCGCGACGATTTCAGTCCCACCAAACCACAACATGCACCGGGGATCCTGATGGAACCACCCGCGTCGCTGGCGTCAGCGAAGGGCACGATACCCGCCGCGACCGCGGCTGCGGCCCCACCGCTCGATCCCCCCGCGGACTTGTCAAGATTCCACGGGTTGCGAGTCGAACCGTGCAGCACGCTCTCGGTCGTCCCGTACAGAGCGAATTCTGAGGTGGCGCTACGGCCAAGAAAGACGACGCCTGCATCATTCATGCGCTGGATCACTTCGTCGCTCTCGTTGGCAACGAGGCCCTCACCCAAGCGACTCGCGTATTCGATCAGTCGACCAGCTTCGTCGTGGATGTCCTTTCTCAGAGACGGCACGCCGGCGAACGGACCCAACGATGGTCGAGACCACAATGGCGTCGGGTCATAGGTCTCAACTACCGCATTGATACGGGGATTGACTGCCGCGATCGCGTCCAGTGCGGCGTCGATGACCTCGCCACGACTCACATCGCCCTCGCTGATCAAGGTCGCAACACCGACACCGTCAAAGCGGGCGTAATCTTCGACGTTCATGCGTTCACGCACTTACGGCTCGTTGTCGTGGTCGCACGCGACGACCGGCTCAGGCGAGGTGGCACGCGACCCGGTGACTTTCAATACGGACCTTCACCGAGAGACGAAGCCGAGGGTCGCTCTTCGCACACTCTTCACGAGCGATCGGACAGCGTGGATGGAATCGGCACCCCGCTGGAATGTCAACCGGGTTGGGCGTCTCGCCGCTGAGTGTCTGAGGAGTCGAGCGGTCACGCGGGTCCGGCTTGGGCACCACCGAGATCAGGGCTTTTGTATACGGATGTTGCGGGTTGGCGAGGACCTCCTTGGCGGGCCCCTCTTCAACGATGCGACCCAGGTACATCACGACAATCCGGTCCGCAAAATGTCCCGCCGTCGACAGGTCGTGGGTCACCATCACGATTGCCATATCGCGCGTGCGACGCAGTTCGTCGAGCAGGTTCAGCACCGACGCGCGCACCGAGACATCAAGCATGGACACCGGTTCGTCCGCCAGCAAGAGACTCGGCTCAAGTATCAGCGCGGTCGCGATCGCGACACGTTGTCGTTGGCCGCCCGAGAGCTCGTGTGGAAACCGGTCGATGTACAAATCGGCTGGCGAGAGTCCGGCGCTTTCGAGGGCTGCGAGCACCAAGGAACGACGCTCCTGCTTTGTGGCGCCGACGCCGTGGACGAGGAGCGGCTCTTCAACCGTGTCACTCACGCGAAAGCGGGGGTCGAGCGAGCCATAGGGGTCCTGGTAGATCATCTGCAAATGTCGATACACCGAAAGCATCTCGCGTGGCGTCCGTCCAACGATCTCTTCGCCTTTCACACGCACGCTGCCGCTCGTTGCCTTGGTGGCGCCGAGGATCGTCATGACCGTGCTCGTCTTGCCACAACCTGATTCGCCGACCAGAGCAACGAACTCACCAGCGTCGACGCGAAGCGACACGCCATCGACGGCGTGGACCGTCTTCGCTTCGTGACCCAAGAGCCGTCCGGCGAGGCCCCGATTAATCGGATAGTACGTGGTGAGGTCCTTCACCTCTAAGACCGGGGGTCGAGGGGTGACCTGCACATCCTCGGCTATTGACGCGGCTCCGGGGTCGCTCTGGGTGGTGGTCTCTCGCACCTTGAGTTCCTCATTCACGTCGTTCATTGCCTTACATTCTCGATCAGATCATTGAGATGACACGCCGCGACGTGCGAACTTCCGACCAGGTGCAGCGCTGGCTCCTCGGTCGCGCACTCCGCCACCGCCGAATCGCACCGTTCTCGAAACGGGCATCCCACGATTTCACGGTCGAGCCGAGGCGGTGAACCCGGGATCGACACGACGCGGTCGTCGCCGAGCAGATCGGGGGTCGCGGCGAACAAGAGTCTCGTGTAGGGGTGATGCGAGTCGTGGTAGAGGTCGTCGACGCTGCCCAGTTCGGCGATGCGTCCCGCGTACATGACTGCCGCCCTCGAACACGCTTCGGCAACGACTGGTAGGTCGTGGGTCACGAGTACGACCGCGAGGCCCAAGGTGTCGGCGAGACTGGCGAGGAGTTCGAGGATCTGCGCCTGGACCATCACGTCTAGACCGGTCGTGGGCTCATCGGCGAGGAGAATCTTCGGCTCGCAGGCCAGCGCCATGGCGATGGCGGCGCGCTGGCGCATGCCACCTGAGAATTCGTGAGGGAAGCGGTCGGCCGACGCCGCTGGGATACCGACCATCTCCAACAGTTCGCCCGCCCGGCGCCGGGCCTCGGCACCTTTGGCGATGCCGTGGAGTTTCATTGGTTCGACGATCTGAGAGCCCACCGTCCTCACGGGGCTGAAGCAGTTCATCGCACCTTGGAAGACCATGGCGATATCGCGCCAGCGGTGAGGACGCACCGACGCCTCACCACCGTGCAGGATCTCCTCCCCGTTGATCCGGATCTCACCGGCGACGTCCGCCGAGGACGGCAAAAGCCCCATTGTGGCCAAGATCGTCGTGGTCTTGCCACAACCTGACTCGCCGACGAGTCCGAGCACCTCTCCGGCGTGCAAGTCGAAGCTGACGCCGTTGACCGCGTGCAGTTCACGTCCGTCAGGCAATTCGAACCACACGTGCAAGTCACGAACACTAAAGAGCGGAACCGAGATCACAGTGCGTCCTTGCCTCGACCCACGAGCGGACGGATCTTCCACGATCGAGGCGACACGTTGGCGACGCGCAAGCGAGGATTGAGTGCCTCTTCGATGGACTGGCCCACGAGGTACGCGCTTATGACCACGAGCGCCACGCAGACCCCCGGGGGCACGATTGCCCACCAGGCACCGGTGCTGATCGCGGTACGAAGGAACCCGTCTTCGATGATGGTCCCCCACGACACCGCGGTCGGATCACCGAGACCGAGGAACGCCAAGGCCGTCTCGTAGAAGATGGCGAGCGCCATCGTGATCACGGTCTGGGCTATGAGCAGTGGCGCCACGTGGGGCAAGATGTGTCGGTACAGCACGCGCGTGCGACTCGCACCGAGATTCACCGTTCGTCGAACGAAAGTCCGCTCACGCAATGTCTTGACCTGGGCGCGAAGGACTCGCGCAGTCGACGTCCAGAGAAGCACGCCGATGGCGATAATGAGATGAAAGAGACTCGGTCCCCACACCGCAGCGATGGCGATCATCACCGGGATGACCGGGATCACCAAGAAGAAGTCGGTGATGCGCATGAGGACCGTATCGACCCACCCGCCGAAATAGCCCGACAAAATACCCACGAGTGCACCGGGTATCGCCGCAACCAGGGCGGCTGCGAAGCCGACCAGCATTGAAATTCTTCCGCCCTGGATCAAAAGACTCACCATGTCGATACCACCGTCATTGGTGCCGAGCCAGTGACGTCCCGAGGGCGGTGCGAACACTGCGCCACTCGCGTTGATGGTGCTGTAGGGCGCGAACCAGTGCGCGCCCAGGGCGAGCACGACAAAGACGAGAAGGATTGCCGCACCCACGACACCCGCCTTTCGATGATGCACCAACTTGGCGAGCCACCCTCGACGTGGGCGCTCTTCGGTGGAGACCGGTGTGTCCGCGTGGTTCGTCGTCGTCATTCGGCAACCCGCGGGTCGAGCTTCAGGCTGAGCAGGTCAGCGACGAGATTCAGCATCACCACTGAGAGTGTGAGGATGAGGAAGGCACCTTGCAACATTGGATAGTCGCGAGAGAGCACCGATTGGTACACGGCGAGACCGATCCCCGGCCACGTGAAGACCGTCTCGACGAGCAGCGCGCCACCCACCACGTATCCGATCGACAGCGCGATCAGCGTCACGATCGGCAACAGAGCGTTGCGCAGCACGTAACGACGAAGGATGGTCCGCGCGGGAATTCCCTTGGCCCGTGCGGTGAGGACGAAGTCCTCGCCCAGCACCTCTAGGACCGCCGAGCGCACCACCAGCGTGTACTGGCCGTAGAGGGTCAGTGCGACAGCGACCGCGGGCAGGATCATGTGTCGAAACGTGTCGAGGGCGTGCGACCACGCCGAACCACCAACCGCGAAGGGGTCATTCATCCCGGTCGTCGGCAAGTAACGCCCAAAGATCATGACGAGCATCAGACCCAGCCACTGGGTTGGGAACGAGTAGAACGCAATTGCGGTGTTCGTAAGCAGGTAATCGGCGGGCCGGTGCCAACGCCACGCCGACGTGACGCCGGACCAGATCCCAAAGACGATGGCGAGCAGCGTCCCCAGGCCCACCATCGGAATCGTGTTCGAGAGGTCGGTCGTCAGGTTGTGCCACACGGGCAAACCGTTGATATAGGAGACGCCGAGGTTGCCATGAAGGAGTTGCTTCAAATAGATGAAGTACTGCTGCCACTTTGAGTCGGCGAGGCCAAATTGGCGCGCGAGCGCTTCTCGCAGCGCGGGTGTCGAATTCGGCACCCGCGAGAGGTCCGTCACCGCACTTCCGGGCAAGGCACGAAACAAGACGAAGTTGAACGTCAACACCACGAAGACCGTCATTATGGAAAAGCCGATTCGCTTCAGCACGTAATCGAGTGTTCGAGTGTTCACTGTTCGTTCTGTCTTCTATCGTTCATTGATCGAAAATGCGGTGACGGAGTGCTCTACGCGTGGTGGGCGTAGGAGATGCCGTCGATGGTCAGCGGCGAGAACAAGCCCCCCGACGTCTCACCGAAGTTCGACCATGCCTTGTTCCAGACGTCGTTGACGTTCTCGTAGGCGTAGATGAACTCGGGCATGGCCTTGGCCAGCATCGCCTGCATCTGGAAGACAATGGCACGCCGCGCGGCCGGGTTCAGCGTCACCGCTTGTTGGGCGAAGAGCTTGTCATAGGTCTTGTTGCAGTAACCCGTCTCCTGCCATCCGCCGAACTGTGCGCAGGTGTAGGTGTTCAAGATGAATGTCGGGTCCGGGCCTGGAGGCGTCCACCCCCACATCGCGAGGTCGAACTTCTGGCTCGGGGTGAGCTCCAACGATGCCGCCGTCGCGTCATCGGTGATGCTGACCTTCAGCTGGACGCCGATCTGCTTGAAGTCGGACTGGATGATGTCAAAGGCGCGAAGTCGCGAACCTTCCTCGTCAGTTGAAAGGATCACCGTGTAGGACATCGGGTGGCCGTTCGCGATGCGTACGCCGTTGGGTCCCATCTTGTAGCCAGCCTGGTTCAACAGAGCGTTCGCCTTGGCGAGGTTGAACGGCGCGGGCTTGATCGCCGGGTCGTAGAACGCCGTGTCAGCGACCGGAATCGGCGACATGCCGGGCTTGGCGTCACCGTTGAACGCATCTTTGACAATGGCGTTTCGGTCGATGGCGTAGTTGAAAGCTTCGTGCACGAGTGGGTTCAACAGCTCGCGATTCTTCTTCTTGCCGGCGTAGTCATTGATGATGAAGTCGCTCTCGTTGAGCGCCGGCTTCGTGTCGACGACCAGACTGGGATCGGCTTTCAGACTGTGGATCGCGCTCGGTGTGGCATTGAGCATCACGTCGATCTGGTTGGTCTTGAGCGCCTGGATCTCGGCGTCAGCGCTGGTGAAGTATTCGAGTCCGAATCCCGAGATCGTCGGCTTGGCGCCGTAGAAGTTGGGGTTCACACTGAACAATGTCACCCCCGATGAGTTGTACTGGGTCGCCATGAACGGTCCGCCCGAGACAACAGGCTGTGAAGCGGAAGGGTCGTTCGAGAACGTGCGAAGACCGGCACCCGCCGTACCCGTGTCGTACTGGGACCAGACGTGCTCGGGCAGGATCGGCAGACGCGCAATGTTGGCGAGCAGTGCTGCTTCAGGAGTCTGGAGGTGCAGGACGACCGTGTTGGCGTCAGGTGCGCTCGCCGAGGTGACGCCCGGCAAGTAGGTGGCCAGCAGTGCGCCACCGCCCGACGCGTCCTTCAGGACCGTGTTCACGGTCCAGACAACGTCCGCAGACGTCAGCGGCTTGCCGTCAGACCAGAGCGCACCCGAGTGCAGGTGGAACGTCCAGTCGAGACCATTGGCTGAGTGCGACCAACTTGTCGCGAAGTTTGGCGAAATCGCGAGGCTGGTGTTGTACTGCACCAACGATGGATAGATGTACTTGTAGACCGCGAGCGATGAACTCTCCAGTGCGACGAACGGATTCATCGAATCGACTTGGTATTGGGTACCAATGCGAAGTACCGCACCGGTCGACGCGTGTGATCGCTGGCCTGCACCCGCGAAGGTACTGGCGCCGGCGAGCAGGACCAGTGACGCAGCGATCGCCCCGAGCGAAGTTGCGTGACGTAACTTCATAGTTTTTCTCCCATTATTTTGTTTCCCCTTGGCACCGCATCAAGAAGATGCGCACGCCCTCGTTATTAATTTAATGAACGCCCGTTAAACACACGACAACCTAACAGGTCACCTCGAGAGCGTCAAGCCACTCTCGTTAACAAATTGTGAAGTGATCCATCTCGAACTGGGACGCCGGTGTGGCCCGGGTGGCCGCGTCGCGGGGGTGTCGCTCAGATTCGAAGTACGTGAATTCATAATGATCATCGCGCTATGTGCGCAGCCATGAATGCTACTGTCAGGGAAATTGTCGAGGTCGCACTCTCTTGGCTTCATGGTGTGACGAGAGACGCGGCCGAGGCACCACACGAACGCACAGATCACAAGGACACGTAATGACGCTGCACGAGACGAAGGCACCACCGGAGAAAAACGGGGAGCCGACGACGCGTGACGCCATACTCGAGGCGGCGCTCGATCTTTTCGCACAGCGCGGCTACCACGCCACATCCATGCGCGAGATCGCCGCGGAGGTACCGATTCGCGCTGCTGGAATCTATTACTGGTTTGCCAACAAAGAAGCAATCCTGCTGGAACTCGAGCGTTTCTTCCTCGATGATCTCAATTCAGCAGTCATCGACGCGGTGTCGCACCACAAGAACCCGGCGACGCGTCTCGCGGCGGCGGTGCGAGAACACGTTCGATTCCACGGACTCTTTCCGCGCGCTGCGTTCGTCACCGACAGCGAACTGCGTGCGCTGTCGGGCGACGACCGAATCGAGATCCAGGCCAAACGTGATGCCTACCAGGCGATGTTCATCGGCTTCATCGAAGACGGCGTGCGCGCCGGAGTGTTCAAGGCTTCTGACGTGAAGATCGTGAGTTACGCGATCCTGCTCGAATGCACCGGCGTCGCGATCTGGTTCGCGCCGAACGGCACGCGCACGCTCGAAGAGGTCGCCGAGATTCACATCGAGTTGGTCTTGGGTTCTTTGATGACCCCACGCGCAACGATCGCGAAGGCCATTCGCGACACCCGCACCAGCGCCTAGCTCGCGCAGCCAGCACCAGCGATTGCGCACACGTCGCGCTGCCCCCTAGCCCCTCACGCTGCGCTCGGGTCTATAGTTAAATTTAACCTACTGGTCGACCGTTAGAATTTTGGTACGGCGGTGGGCGTCTGTCCTCACGTGCTTCACAGAGTTCTCCGGAGAAATCAATGAACAAGGTCTACGACTCTCCCGCCGCCGCCGTCGCGGACATCAGCGATGGCTCGACCCTGGCGGTCGGCGGATTCGGACTGTGTGGTATTCCAAACGAGCTGATCCGTGCCGTCCTCGAGAACGGTGCGAGGAATCTCGAGACCGTGAGCAACAACTGCGGTGTCGACGACTGGGGGTTGGGCGTCTTGCTCAACGCCAAGCGGATCCGTCGCACGACCGGGTCGTACGTTGGTGAGAACAAAGAGTTCGAGCGCCAGTATCTCTCAGGAGAATTGGAAGTCGAACTCGTTCCCCAAGGGACATTGGCGGAACGGCTTCGCGCGGGTGGTGCCGGCATCCCCGCCTTCTACACACCCGCTGGTGTGGGCACCCAGGTCGCCGACGGCGGGATCCCGTGGCGCTACGACGAGCGCGGAGACGTCGCGTTGGCCTCCCCCGCAAAGGAGGTCCGTGAGTTCGACGGACGTCGCTACGTCCTCGAGTTCGCGATTCGAACGCGCTTCGCGCTGGTGCACGCACGCTACGGCGATACTCACGGGAACTTGATCTACGAGAAGAGCGCCGCCAACTTCAACCCGCTCTGTGCGAGCGCGGGCCAGATAACGATCGCCCAGGTCGAAGAGCTCGTCGAGCCCGGAGTACTCGATCCAATGCAGATCCACACCCCAGGAATCTTCGTGCAACGAGTGGTGCACGTTACGAATATCGAGAAACGAATTGAGAAGAGGACGGTGACGCAGTGACACCCCTTACCCGAGACCAACTCGCGGCCCGAGTGGCACAAGAACTCTGCGACGGCCAGTACGTGAATCTGGGCATAGGTCTGCCGACCTTGGTGCCGAATCACGTGCCCGAAGGACGCCACGTCGTCCTTCATTCGGAGAACGGCATCCTCGGCGTTGGCGCGTACCCGAGTGAAGACTTGGTGGACCCCGACCTCATCAATGCGGGCAAGGAGACCGTCACCACCACGCCTGGGGCGTCCTTCTTCGACTCGGCGACGTCGTTCGCGATGATCCGAGGCGGTCACGTCGACGTCGCCGTCTTGGGTGCAATGCAGGTCTCTGGCGCCGGTGACATCGCCAATTGGATGATCCCGGGCAAGATGGTCAAAGGCATGGGCGGGGCCATGGACCTCGTGCATGGCGCCAAGCGCGTCATTGTGATGATGGAGCACTCGGCGAAGAACGGTGGCTACAAGATAGTTCGAACCTGCTCGCTACCCCTCACCGGAGAGCGATGCGTCCAACGCATCATCACCGACCTGGCCGTCTTTGACGTCGGGGGCGAAGGGCTCGTGCTGCGCGAAATTGCGCCAGGCGTAACACTCGACGACGTGCGAAGTGCGACCGAGCCGCAGTTCCAGGTTGCGTTGGACTGAGACGCGGTCATTGGTAGTCACTTCGAGGATCATTGCGTCTAGCGCCCGCCTCGCTAAACATCTGCACATCTGAAGCACGCGGTGCACGTCTGGACGGCTGCGACGTCCCAGTACTGAGAGTCAAACGGATCCGGTGGCGCCAACGCCTCGCTAGTTCTTGACCCTGGTCGTTTCTCGAAAGTCGTGATGCGAGACTTCATCGAGGGTGCGCTGGGACGGCTCAGGCAGGGTCATGGTGAGCAGCACCCCGAGCAATGCCGCGACGCCGGCGACGACCAACATGCCTCGAAGTCCCAAGCGAACTTGGAGTTGAGGGACGAGGAATACTCCAACGAACGCGCCGAACTTGCCGATACCCGCGGCGATGCCGTGGCCGGTGGTGCGCATCTCGACGGGAAAGAGCTCAGAGGGAAGGACGAAGGTCGTGGTGTTGGGGCCGAATTCCGTGAAGAGGTAACTGAAGCCGAAGATCCCGATGAACGGGACGATCGACGCCGTCAGTTGCGGGATGGCCCCGAGGACCAAGAAGCACGCGGCCATGATCGCAAACCCAATGAGCTGAAGTCGGCGATGGCCCACCTTGTCGATCCTCCACACCGCCAACGCGTAGCCGGGCAACGCGAACACGACGAAGATGATCAGGCTGAACCACAATTTGGACTCGATCGTCGCCGTGGGTGAGACCTTCAAGAGAATGGTGGGTAGAGAGATCGTGTTGCCGTAATAGGCGTAGTCGAACAAGAACCATGAACCGGCGGTACCGAGGATCAGTCGCAACATGCGGCGATTACCGAGGAAGCCCCGCAGGTTCAATTGACGACGCTCGGTGTCCGCAGCCGTCGACGCCTCGATCGCTCCTTTGGCGAAGTGATGCAGTTCTTTCGCGGCTCGCTCGGACTGGCCCTGCACGCTCGCACGAAATCGCGGTGATTCGGGCATCTTCGCTCGCAGGTAAATGACCGCCGCGGCGGGGATGGCACCGAAGGCGAGCAGTAGTCGCCACGCGACGGTCTGGTGAACACCAGACGAGAGCAGCGTCACCGCCACCAAGGGACCCACGATGAGGCCTGCTGCCTGCATCGAGAACACGAGGCCGACCAAGCGACCTCGATTCGCGCGATTTGAGTACTCACTCATCAAAACGGCCGAGACCGGATAGTCGCCGCCAATGCCCAGTCCCAACACGAAACGAGCGATCACGAGGTAGATGAAACTCGGCGCCACGGCCGAGAGCAACGCGCCGAGGATCATGATGGCGGCCACGATGGTGTACACCGACTTTCGTCCGAGGACGTCGGCGATACGACCGAATAAGAATGCACCGATGAAGGCCCCGAGGATCGCTGAGCCCGTCACCCAACTCACTTGGGTGGTGGACAATTTCCACTGCGCGGCGAGCAACGATGCGACGATACCGATGACGAAGAGGTCATAGGCGTCGGTGAAAAACCCCATGCCCGAAACGATCACCGCTTGACGGTGGAAACGACTGGTGGGCGCCGAGTCGAGCAACTCGCCCACGGTCTGAGTGGCGGCGGCGATGCCGGTCTGGGGTATGTGGCCGTTGTCGACCTCGACGTCGCGTGCCTTGATGGACTCTGCAGAACTCACGTGGCTCAGTGTGACAGAGCCAAGTAACGACCGGCTTGCGCGAAGGTTATCGGATGGTGAACACCGCGCGAACTCTAGGGTGCATGATTTAGCCACGGGTCCAACACGACGCGCGTATCGCGCTGACTCATCGGTCACGCTGTTGCCTCGAGCGCGACAAAGCTGTTTATCAGGTATTTTTCTCCGTGGCACACAGTAACTGCACTAGTGCTGACGAGCGTCGAACGGACTTTTGACCCTTGTTGACACTGCGACGACTCTCTAGTTTCGTGAGTGAGGCGATTGCGATCGTCCAGGTTGGATTGTCACGTCGCTTCAGGGAAGTGAGGCTGAGATGGAACTCTCCAAGTCTTCAAATCAAGAGTTGGATACCCCCCTGTGGAGTGGGTTGTCATGGCCGTCGTGGGGCTGGATTGATGACATGTTCCGAGACGGCGACTGGAGGCGACCTTTCAAGATCGAGGAATGGCGTGAGGGCGACTCAATGGTGATTCGCGCCGAACTGCCCGGCGTCGATCCCGAAAAGGATGTAATGGTCGAAATCGTGGATGACGAACTCGTCATCACGGCCCACAAGTCCGAGTCGAGCAAGAAAGAGACGCGCCACCTTCATCGCAGTGAATTTCGCTACGGATCTTTGACGAGGAGCGTGCCAATTCCCAAAGGCGTCGACGAGTCGAAGATTTCAGCGACCTACAAGGACGGTGTCCTCGAAGTTCGAGTGACCATGCCCGCGGGCGCTGAGCACGAGGGTGGACGACGAATCGAGATCAAGCGAGCTTGAGTCGAGGTCCCGAGTAGAAGGGCACCGCACGCGAGCCTGAAATCGCGAGCGGTGCCCTTTTTGCTATTGCAATCCCTTGGGCGGTCCGCTCACTCGGCACCCACCGAGCGAGCGTAGACAACGGAATTTGAACGGATCGTCTCGCAATACCAGTGGAAACTCTCTTTGGGCAATCGGTTGCCCGTCGGGAAGTCGACCCACACGATGCCAAAACGCCGAGAGTAGCCAAACGCCCATTCGAAGTTGTCGAGCAGACTCCACACGAAATAGCCCTGCACGTTGACTCCCGCGTCCAGCGCGTCGTGCATCGCCGAGATGTGTTCTTGCAGGTACGCGACGCGATTGTGGTCGAGCACACGATTATCAGGGTCGACATAATCGTCGAACGCTGCGCCGTTCTCGGTGATGTAGATCGGAAGATCGGTGTAGTCGTCACGGATTCGTACCAGCAGCGACGTCAAGCCCGACGCCTTGATCTCCCAGTCCATGGAGGTCTTGCCCCGACCCGGCGTCTCGATCGAACGAAGGTTGAGATCGGGAAATTGCACGTCGGGCGAGACGTAGTAACCGGCCAGTCGCGCCTCGCTCTCGCGCGACGCATCGATGACCGTCGAGGGGAAGTAATAATTGACGCCGAGAAAGTCGATGGGCTGTGAGATGACCTCGAGGTCACCGTCGCGCATGACGCTGAAGCCCGGTGAGACGTCGCGGTAGTGCTCGAGCATGTCCTCGGGGTAGCGGCCATGGAACACGGGTTCAAGAAAGAGTCGGTTGAGGTTGCCGTCCGCCCTCTTCGCCGCCGCCTGATCGAGTTCGTGCATCGAACCCGGTTGATGGTCGCCCAGATTGAGCGTGATGCCGACCTTCGCGCCCGGGACTGCCGAGCGCAGGATCGGAACGGCGAGGCCGTGCGCGTAGAGGAGGTGGTGATTGGCCGCGGCCGCCTTGCCAATGTCCTTGACACCAGGCGCGTGCTCGCCAGCGCCGTAGCCGAGCCACGACGAGCACCATGGTTCGTTGAGGGTGATCCAATGCTCTACGTCGGTACCGAGCGCTCTGGCCACGATGTCGACGTAGTCCGCGAAGCGCTCGGCGGTGTCTCGCACGCACCACCCACCCGCGTCCTCAAGTGGCTGGGGAAGGTCCCAGTGATAGAGGGTGAGGGTCGGCTCGATGTCGCGCCGTCGAAGACCGTCGATGAGCCTGCGATAGAAGTCGAGACCTCTCATGTTGGCCGGCCCCTGGCCCGAAGGCTGCACGCGTGGCCACGCGACGGAGAACCGGTAGGCGCCGACGCCGAGCCGCTGGAGGAGGTCGAGATCCTCATCCATACGGTGGTAGTGATTGCAGGCGATGTCACCGGTGTCCCCATTCCACACCGCACCGGGCGTGTGGCTAAAGGTGTCCCAGATGGAGGGCCCTCGACCGTCGGCGGTCACGGCGCCTTCGATCTGATAGCAGGCAGTCGCTGCGCCCCACAGGAACTCCGGTGGGAAGGGGCGGACTGAAGCAATGGCGTTTTTGTCAAGTGTTGTCATAGTACAGATGAGTTCCTAAGTAGTTGTCTGATGAGTGAGTACTGCCCCTACGCGCGGTCCCGCCAAGGGTGGGAACGGGAAACGGGACCGCGCGTAGGGGAGATTGTGTTACGCCGCCTTGAGCTTCATCAAGATGTACGGCAGTTCGGGGTCGCTCGGCGAGGGATCCATGTACGGATTCTTCGCTGTCACCCATCCGGTGAAGTGGGCCGTGCTGTACACGTTCCAATCCGCGCCGTAGAGCAACGGTGCGACTGGCACCTGGGTTGTCATGATGTTGCCCAGAGCCTGGACCGCGCTCTTCACAGCGCTGACGTTGGCCGGGTTCGTCACTTCAAGGGTCTTGAGTGCTGCTTCTGCGGCGGGGCTGTTGTAGCGCCCGAAGTCACCGCCCGGAGCATTGGTCGGGCTCGGCGCGACGAAGGTGTTGTAGTCGAGCCAGTTCTGGTACTGGACGAACGGGCTTGCGCCCCCCGAACCCCAGTGGATCGCCGACTGGAATGTTCCCGCGGCCAGGTCCGAGTACCACTGCGACGCTTGCACACCGTCAACGGTTGCGTCGATACCAACGGCCTGCAGCTCATTTGAGATCAACTGGGCGTCGGCGTAGTAGTCAGAGTACGCCGTGGGGTCTTCGATTGAGAACTTGATCTCGTTCCCGCCCTTGGCGTAGAAACCGCTCGAGTCCTTCGTGTAGCCATCCGCGCTCAATATCGACGCAACTTTTGCTCCATCGCTCGTCGGCGAGAGATCGTTCGTGGTCGATGGCGAGAGATACGCCGCCTGGTTGGGCAGGATGAGTCCACTTGAGGACGTCGCCGGGAGCTCATAACCACTCTCACCTTCGACGCCGAGCGCCGTACGGTCAATGCCCGCACTGATGGCGGCACGAACCTGGGGGTCACTCAACGGACCCGTACCGGTGACGTTGAAGAAAAGTCCAACGGTGTTACCCGGCGCGAAGTAGTAGTGATTGGTCCTCGGGTTCTTGTCAACAAAGACAGACTTGATGTTGGCAATGTCGTTTCCAGCCCAGTCCAGTTGACCGTTGGCGAGTGCCGTTGTGGCCGCAGCATTGGACGAATAAGACGGAATGTTGACCTGGGTTGCCGCGGGCTTTCCACCCCAATAGTGAGGGTTGGCCGCGTACTCAACGAGCGTTGAAGAGTAGTGCTTGAGCACGTAGGGACCAGTTCCGACCGGCTTGGTGATCGTCGCGGTGGCCGGGTTCGAGACTCTCGTCCAGAGGTGTGCGGGCACGATGAGCGTCGAGCCCGCGATGGCCGTGATCTCTTGGTACGCGGGCTGCGCGAACTCAAGCCTCACCTCATAATTACCGACCGCAGTCGCAGCGTTCGCCATCGCGGGTACACCCGAGTAGTTGGCGGCCGGATTGGTCTCGATGAGATTGAACGTGTAGGCCACGTCAGCCGCGGTGAACGGCTTGCCGTCGCTCCACTTGACGCCGTGACGCAGCATGAAGGTCAACGTCTTGCCGCCATTGGACCACGAGTAGCCAAGCGCCAACCAGGGATACTGAGTGTTGGCCTTCAGCGAGTCGAATTCCATCAGTGGCTCATAGGTGAGTGACTTCACACTCATGTGTGCCGAGAACGAGTTTCCGTCGAATGGGTTGAAGTTATTGGTGAAAGTAACCCCGACGTTTCCTTCCTCGGTCAATATCCTGGCCTTAGGGACCGACGCCGACGACGTGACGCCGACGACGAGCGCACCCAAGAGCAGGGTCGACACCGCAGTTGCGGTGATTGCAAACTTTCTAATCATTAGTATCCTTCAAGTGTCCAGTCGGTTTTCGCCGACTACTTTTTTTGACCGTGTGGGTCCTTAATTGGTGCTTGCGAGGCCGGCTGGGCGCCTCATTAAATGCGATGATCGCCCCTGAGGCTTCAGGCCGCCTCAATATCGTGTGGTCATTGCTTCGATACGGTCCCCCCTCGCTGGCGCACGGTGAGCGCCCCACTCGAGACCTCTGACGTGTACGAGTGGAGCCAACATCGAGCCATATGGCCCTCGCCCACTTCACTCATCGGAGGTTCACTTGTACGACAGATCTCCATCGCGTGAGGACATCGCGGGTAAAAGCGACAACCCTCGGACACGGCTGCACCAGTGAAGGCGTGCTCGCCCTTCACCTGATCGCGCGTCAGCGCAGCCGGGTCGGGCACCGAGGCGATGAGCAGGCGGGTGTAGGGGTGAGCGGGTTCATCGATGAGCCGCGTCCCCTTCGATTGCTCGACGACCTGACCGGCGTACATGACGACTATCTCGTCAGCGATGTAGCGGGCCGACGCGATGTCGTGCGTGATGTACAAGACCGCCAGACGCTCCTCATCGCAGAGGCCCCGCAGCAGGTTCAAGACACCAAGACGCACCGAGACGTCGAGCATCGAAATGGGCTCGTCGGCCAGCAATACCTGAGGTTTCACGCACAGCGCCCTCGCTATCGAAACGCGCTGGAGCTGCCCCCCAGAAAGTTCATGCGGGTACCGGTCGAGGTAGCGCGAGGGTGGGTCGAGCGAGACGCGCGCGAGCACCGATTCACTCAAAGATTCGACGTCGGTCTTGGCGGCGCCGTGTATCAAGAGGGGGCGTTCGAGGCTGTGTCGAATCCGGTGTACGGGGTTCACCGAGGCAAAGGGGTCCTGTAAGACCAGCTGCACCTTCGAGGCGTAGGCCAACGTCCGCTTCTGCTTGATCGCGACCGGCGAACCGTCGAGGACGAGTTCACCTGATGTAGGGGCCACGATGCGCGCCAACATACGCGCCAGCACCGACTTGCCCGATCCGCTCTCACCGACGACCGCCGTCACCCGACCGGCCCTCAGATCGAGACTCACGTCATCGACCGCGCGCACGATGCGCTTCTTTCGAATGATCGTGCCGCCGGCTCGAACGACGAAGTGTCGTGAAAGTCCTCGCGCTTCGAGCAAGCTCTTACCTTCCTCGTTCATCAGGACCGCACCTCCTTCGCCGCACGCGGCGCGAGGTCATCACGCGCAGTCGGCGACGCCTTACGACGCAGTGGTTCGGGCAGGTTCGTCGGTGATCCGTCATGGAGCCAACAGGCCACCATCCGCCCACCGTCTTCGATTCCCACGAGCGGTGGCGCTTCACGTGCGCAGCGCTCGAGCGCGTACGGGCAACGAGCGCGAAAGCTGCAGCCGACGAGAGATTGCGCGAGGTCGGGCGGTGACCCTGGAATACCCACCAACTCGCGGTGCTCTCCGTGCAGTGGCGGTGACGAGTTCAACAGTCCGAGGGTGTAGGGGTGGCGGGGCGCGTCGTGCAGCGAGGCCGCAGGGGCGCGCTCGACGATCGTGCCCGCGTACATCACCGCGATCTCGTCGGCGATCTCGACCAGCAGTGCGAGGTCGTGAGTGATGAAGATCATCGCGAAGCCGAATCGAGCCCGCAGGTCGCGAAGTTCGCCGATGATCTCTCGTTGGGTGACGACGTCGAGGGCCGTCGTGGGTTCATCCATGATGACCAGTTGGGGGTCCAACGCGAGGGCGAGCGCGATCATGATGCGCTGACGTTGACCGCCGGACAACTCATGAGGGAACCGGGCGAGGCGGTCTTCGTTGAGGCCGACGAGTTCGAGCAGCTCAACCGCACGCGCACGCCGCTGGTGACGATTCATGTCGCGCCGATGGGTCCTTAGAACCTCATCGAATTCAGCCGAGATGCGCAGCACCGGATTGAGAGCATTCAGTGCGCTTTGGAGGACTATCGAGACCTGCGACCAACGAATGCTTCGCAACTCTCGCTCACTGGCACCCAGCAGGTCGAGCGTGCGAGCGTCGCTCCCGATGTCCTTGTCGGCTTCGAGGAAGAGTCGTGCGTCGCCCCCTGTAATCACCGCGGGTGAACGAAGCAGGCGCGTCACGGCGTAGACCAACGTTGACTTACCGCTGCCGCTCTCGCCAGCGATGCCCAGGACCTGTGATCGGTGCACGTCGAGGTCGACGTTGCGCACCGCACGAACCGCGCGCTCACCCCAGCCGTAATCGACACTGAAATCCTTGACCTCGAGTACGAGATCGTTCGACTCCGGCTTCGCACTCGTGAGTGCGGTCTCGTCGCTCGGCGCCACGTCGTGGTGTGGTGCACGTGGGAGCGATGACGTGCTCATCGTGGCTCCGATGCGGACAGTCGGGTCATGGCCCCAGGGACCCGGCGCACGGGCGTGAAGCCGAGCCGGGGGCGACGTGGCATGCCGATGCGCCGTCGCTGGCGGGCGCTGAGACCACCTTCTCGAAGTCGCGGATTGATGAACTCGTCGATGCCGAAGTTCACTAGCGCCAGACCGGTGCCCACCAGTGCGATGCAGATGCCTGGCGGTACGAACCAGTACCACTCATTGGAGAGGGGTGCGTTGTTCGCCTGAGCCCAGTAGAGCATCGTTCCCCAATTCCACACAGAGGTGCTCGTAAGCCCGACGTACGCGAGCGTCACGTACGCCCCAATGGCGTACAAGATCGTGAACAAGAGCGACGACGCGAGCACCGGCAGAAGATTTGGTGCGATCTCAGCCACCATGATCCTCGTGCGACTCTCACCAATAATGCGCGACGCTTCGACGAAGTCACGATTGCGAAGCGACATCGTCTGAGCTCGTAGCACCCGCGCACCCCAGGCCCAGCCCGTCAGACTGATGATGAGTCCGATCACGAAGGCGTTCGAACGCTCAGCGACCGGCAGGTAGCTATCGATGACGATCAGTAGCGGGAGCCCCGGGATGGCTAAGAAGACGTTGGAGAGCAGCGACAGACCGTCATCCGCGCGCCCACCCAGATAGCCTGCCGCGACGCCGACACCAATCGCGAGAAAGGTGGCGACGAGTCCGGCCACGAGCGCCACGACCATCGTGGCGCGCGCACCCGTGAGGAGCTGAGACAAGATGTCCTGACCCAGGCTCGTCGTGCCGAGCCAGTGACTCGCCGACGGCGTCAAGTTCGGAGCGAAGTTCGTCGCGCTCGGATCGTAGGGCGCGAGATACGGACCCACGATCATCAACAACAAGAAGAAGCCGATGATCGAGGCGCCCAGGATGACCTTGGGCGATTTTGGGATCTGCACGGCGCTCATATCGCCGCCTCGGTTCTAGTGCGCGGATCGAGGATGAAGTACATCACGTCAGCGAGAAGGTTCGCGGCGAGCACGGTCATCGTGATGACGAGGAAGATCCCCTGTATGAGCGGATAGTCCTCGTTCAACACCGCCTGGAGCAACAGGTTGCCGACGCCGGGATAGTTGAACACCAGTTCGACGAGTAGGGCTCCCGAGACGACCAGGCCAATGGCGAGCGACAAGTTGGCCACGCTCGGCAGGACCGCATTGCGCGCGGCATGCATGATCACCTTTCGTCGTGGAAGACCTTTGGCCACCGCCATCAAGACAAAGTCCTCGGCAACCATCGTGATCATCATGTTGCGCATTCCGAGCATCCAGCCAGCGACCGAACTCAAGACAATGGTGATCACGGGCAACTCGCCGTATCGGATCAGGCTGAAGACGAATGCCCAGCTCCAGCCCGGGTTCAGGTTCGAACTGTACGCACCGAGTACGGGGAACCAGTGCAGATTGCTTCCAAAGATCAGCAGCACCACCGTGCCCAGAAAGAAATATGGCACGGCCTGAAAGAAGGTGGTGAGGGGAATGAGTGAATCGAAACGCGACCCGCGCGTCCAGCCGAGCATCGTGCCCGCGAGCGTGCCCACGAGGAAGCTGAGGATCGTCGACACACCAATGAGTCCAACGGTCCAAGGGACCGCGGAGCGAAGTATTGAGCTCACCGGCGCAGAAAGGGTGATCGAGACGCCGAGATTTCCGTGCATCAGCTGGCCCAAGTACCCGAAATATTGCTGCACGAGGTTCTGCTTCAAGCCCATTCCGAACGCGAGCTGGATCGCTCGCACTTGCTGGGGCGTCACTCTTCCTTGAAGTTGGCCGATCAGCGTCTCGACCGGATTTCCTGGCATGAGTCGCGGCAGGATGAAGTTCGCCGTGATGGCCACCCACGCCGTCACGAGATAGAGCGAGAGTCTGCGAAGGAGCATTCTCACGTTCGTTCCCCCTCGATCACCATCGTCGAGCCGCCACGAGCGTCACCCGGCGAGGCGGTGTCCGTAGTGCAGCCGCAACTCGCTCGCACGACCAGCTCCGTGGGCAAAACGATCGTTCGCGCGATGTCCTCGGTGCCGTTGAAGGTCGCTACGAGTGCGTCGACCGCCACTTCGCCCAACATCGCTCCCGACTGACGGATGGTCGTAAGAGGAGGACTGAAGTACCTCGTCAACGCAATGTCGTCAAAACCCGTGACGGCGACATCATCGGGTACTTTGAACCCCCCGGCATTGAGCGCGTACACGACGCCGATCGCCATCTGGTCATTGGCGCAGACGAAGGCCTCGGGAAGTGGGCCCCCGCGCGCGAGACGCTCTCTCATGGCCGACTCTCCGCCGGCCGAGGTCCAGTCCGCGTCCAGAATGTCGTTTTCGTTAAGCGTCGCTCCGCGTTGACGCAACGCATCGCGTAGCGCGTGCACGCGCGCGTCGCTGTCGGGGCTCTCGCTCGCTCCCGCCACGAAGCCGATTCGTTGATACCCGTGCACACTGACGAGGTGCTCGGCGAGACTTCGCATGGCCTGCTCATTGTCGACGCGAATCGTGATGGCCGATTCCGAATCGCCCTTTCCGGCGAGGAGCACCACCGGAATCCGACGTGCAATGAAGGCCACGTCCTGCTCACCGATGACGCGGTCCAAGAGAATGAGTCCGTCGACACTGCCAGTAAGTCGAAGCAACGACGACATGCCGGAAGGATGATTCTCGTCGGCGCTACTCAACAAGAGCGAGTAGCCGAGCTCCGCGGCGCGAGACTCCGCACCTCGGATGACGATATCGGTATAGAGAAGGCTCGCCTCTTCGACGCCGAGTACGTTGCCGTCGTCGACCGAGCGCATGTAGACCAGTCCCAAGATCCAGTGCTTGCCACTGGACAACCCTCGCGCGACCATGTTCGGGACGAATTCGAGTTCGTCCATCGCGGCAAGGACCTTGGCCCGCGTCGAGGGGCGCACCGACGCGAGTGAGTTGAGCGCACGACTAGCCGTCGCGATCGAAACGCCCGCACGCTTGGCGACGTCGTAGATCGTCGGCGGTGAATCAACCACGTAGCCCCCCCGGGAAAATAGACAACTCGCAGATGTGCGCGATGTAACCGCTTACAAAGTACACATGGTGTTCACCCCTGTCAAGCCAAATCGTCACATTTCTAGAACGCTTGATCAGGCGACAATTCCTTGAAATACCTGATGAAGGGGTTTATAGCTTGAAGAGTGCCTTGAATCGGGTTCTCTCACCCGCCCTTTAGAGTGCAGATTTCGCCAGACCGCGTATGTAAATGCAGAAGTGAGCTCAAGTTGTCTTGACATGCATATGTTTCGGCCACGGCGTGCGGTTGCGTGACTCGACGCGAGCGCTGTTCGCCAAGGAACAGATGGTGACGCCAGCGTCGAAAGTGTCGTGGGGCGTGACACCACACCACGAGTACGAGAGCACGATGACGACGCCGTCACACCACACGTGTTTCGACCTCGAATTCTCTTGGCCCGAAACTAGAGTGGCGGCACATCGGATCTCGGCGCAAGGTGATCGTGAACTCGAAACTAGTAACAGACGCGATCACTCTCTCTGGAGGATGGCTCGACGAACTCGATCTTTCGAGTGTGATGCGAGAACATCTCACTGCTCATCTCGACACATCTTCTCGCATCGACCTGATATCAGTAGGCAAGGCCTCGATAGAAATGGCGCGATGCGCGAACGAGATTCTTGGCCATCGCGTGCAGCGCCGCCTCATCATCACCGACGGCGAAGACCCGGGTGCCGCCGATGTCAGCACTGAAGTGCTCACGGGCGAGCACCCGATCCCGGGACCCGGGAGCGTTCGAGCAGGGCGTGCGCTCGTTGCGTTCCTCGACGACGCGTCCAGCGCCGATCTCACTCTCTTTCTCATCTCTGGAGGTGCGTCGAGCATCTGCGCCTGGCCCTCCCCTCCCCTCACGCTCGAGGACCTACGAGAATTGTGGACGGCAGCCCTCGCGAGCGGTGCGGACATAACGACGCTCAACATGGCGCGCGCGGCAACCTCGAACATTGCCGGTGGCGCAATACTGCGCCACGTGAAGAGTGCCTCATCGCGAAGCCTGATCATGGTGGACAACGTTGTCTCTGGAGCGCGGTGGGTGGCGTCGGGTCTTACGTATCGCTACGAGACGAGCGCCGCACAACTCGAGTCATTACTCACACGACTCACCCTCGCCGACACACCACTCGGTGACGCGATGCGTGACGCGCACGTGACTCGCTCGCGCATCTTGAGTATGCCGATCACGACTTCGCACCGCAACGTCGTGATTGCGAGCCCGGATCTCTTGCTCGATCGAGTGATCGCCCACGCCCAGCACCTCGGCTACCGGGTGCTCGACATGGGTAGTCACGTCCAGGGTGATGTCACGCGGGTGAGCGAACAGTGGGCGTCGGCGCTTCGCGGGTTGGATAACGACGTACCCACCTGCATGATTGGAGTCGGTGAGGTGACCGTGCGTGTCAGCGGATCAGGGTCCGGCGGGCGCTGTCAGGAATTCGCGTGGCTGATGGCCAAAGAGCTCGCGAACTTCGATCACGAGGCCGTTTTTGTAGCGCGGGCGTCGGACGGAAGGGACTTCCTTTCCGGCGTGGCTGGTGCGTGGGTCGACCGCACGACACTCCAGCGTGCCGCAAGCATGGGTATTGATTGGACCGAGATCTCGTCGAACAACGACAGTCATCGCGCTTTGGCCGCGCTGCGACAGTTGTTGGCGGGGGCCCACACCGGTTGGAATCTCTGTGACCTCTACGTGGCCATCACGCGCTCCTAGCCACGACGTGCGTTCGACCCGACGCCACGCGAGGGTGCGTCGACGACGAGGCGTAGCATTCCTCTGCATCGTCCAAGTAGCGGATCGGAGACTCCATGGAAGCAGCACAACGTGTAACGGGTCGAATCGGATTCGCCGGATTGGGGACCATGGGTGCCTACATGGCGGAGAATCTGATTCGAGCCGGTCATGAACTCAGCGTCTGGAACCGCTCACCTGGGCGCGCTACACACCTTGTTGATCTTGGTGCCGCGGAGGCGTCGACACCAGCGCAACTCGGCGCGACATGCGACATCGTCATCACCTGTGTCACTGACGCGCCCGACGTTGAAGAAGTACTCTTCGCGCCCGACGGTCTCGCCGAGGGGATGCGCGAGGGGTCACTCTTCATTGACTGCTCCACCATCAGCCCCACGAAAGCCCGCGAGTTCGCCAGTCGCCTCTCCCAGCGTGGCATCGCGATGCTTGACGCGCCGGTCTCGGGTGGTTCTGAAGGCGCTCGCCTCGCGACACTGACCATCATGGTCGGTGGCGAAATCGACGATGTCGAACGCGCGCGAGAAGTACTCGGCGCGCTGGGCAGCACCATCACCCACCTCGGGCCACTCGGTGCGGGTCAATGGACCAAGGCCGTCAATCAAGTCATCCTTGCGGGCACCTACCTCGCAGTCGCCGAAGGCGTCACGCTCGCGCTCAAGGCCGGCCTCGACGCCGAACGCGTAGTCGGTGCGCTCGCGGGTGGCGCGGCGGGATCGTGGGTACTTCAGAATCGCAGCGGTCGAATGATCGACGACGACTATCCGATTGGCTTCAAACTTCGCCTGCACCGAAAGGACCTCGGCATCGCGCTCGCGCTCGCGCGCGACGTGGGAGCCGTCCTGCCCGTCACCTCGCTGGCGGCGTCATTCGAAGACGGCCTTATCGGCGAAGGTCACGGCGACGAGGACAACTCCGCTCTCGCGCGCAGCATCCGCACACTCTCTGGGCTATAGCACCTGGGCGAGAGAATTCACGCGAGAACGAGGCCCCGCTGTCGGTGGCGACGAATCGCCCACAAACCCAACAGTGCCGCCAAGAGACACGACGCCGCACCGACCTCGAGGCCGACGCGCGCACTCGAATGTTCGGTGATCCAACCGATGATTGGTCCGCCGATGGGTGTGGTGCCAAGAAACGCCACCGCCCATAGGGCCATCACTCGGCCACGCATGGTCGGATTCGTCTGAAGCTGCAGTGTCGAATTCGCCATAGAAAGGAACGAGACGCTCGTGTATCCGACCAAGATGAGCGCTACGAACTCGACAGCCAGCACCGGTGACAATGCCGCGAACAAGATGCACACGCCAAACACCAGAGCTGCGCGCACCATGGCGTGCATACCGGTCTTGCCTCTCGCCGCGGTCACCAGTCCACCGATCACCGCCCCGATCCCCATCGAGGACGTCATCACGCCAAAGGTCTCCGAGCCACCGTGGAACACGCGCTGGGCGGCAACCGGCAACGTCACTTGGAACTCATAGGCGAGCATCCCCACGAGCGCCATCATGAGCAGGGGCACCAAGAGGTTGGGCTCACCCTTCACGTATCGAAGTCCCTCGCGCACCTGACCACGACTGCGTTGGGTTGGTTCACTTGGTCGCAGTTGTGCGGTGTCCATTGCCACGAGTGACCCGATGACGGCGACGAAGCTCAGCGCGTTGAGCGCGAAACACCACCCTTCGCCGACGGTCGCGATCAGGACGCCCGCAATCGCGGGTCCGACTGCACGCGATGCATTTTGCAGTGTGGAGTTGAGACCCACCGCGTTTCGTAGGTCCGTTGGACCCACCATCTCGAGTACGAAAGATTGTCGTGCGGGATTCTCGAAGGAATTGTTGACCCCGAGCACCACCGCGAGAACACAGACTTCGGCGAAATTGATGACGTGCGTCAGGGTCAACACCGATAACACCAGCGCCTGAAGACCCATCATCGACTGGAGGCCGATCATGAGACGTCGTTTGTTGAGCCGGTCGGCGATGACGCCACCGTAGGGACCGAGCAGCAACACCGGCAGCGTCTGCAGTGCCACCACGAAACCAAGATTCGTCGGCGAGTGCGTCAGTACCAACACCAGCCACGCTTGCGCCGTTGACTGCATCCACGTACCAGCGAGTGACACCGCCTGACCGAAGAAGTACTTTCGGTAGTTACGGTTGCTGAGCGAGGAGAACGTTCGTTGCGTGGCGGCCTGTACGTTCATGCGTGGCGGCGATTCTTCAAGATTTCGGCAATCGCTTCGAGCGCGTCGAGTGCGTGATCGACCGACGCGCGCTGGTCACTGTCCAGGCGCGAGTAGCCGTAACGAAGAGCGCTTGTGCGCTCGCTCCTGACCTCTTGGAGCAGCGCGCGCCCCGCTTCCGTGGCGACAACGTGAATGATGCGCGCATCCTCGTGATCTGACATCCTCTCGACTAACTGGGCACTCTCAAGTTTCGCGACGATCCGCGACAACATCGTCGGGTTGATCCCCTCATCGGCGGCGAGGGTCGCGAGGCGCACTGGGCCGCATCGAACGACGGTCGCGAGCACTTCGATCTGGGTGGGCGAGAGGTTCTCATCGACGTGGCTCATTCGAATCTGACGCCCGAGACGGGCCAATGTGGTGCGCAGCCTGTCAACGGGATCACCACTCGTAACGTTGGCGGGAGAGGGATCTTGAGCGGTCACAACGCCAGTCTACATTAATTTGCCTATCGGCAAGCAACTAATTGTCACGCCAAGACATCTGAAGTTCCTACGTCATCTTTTCGAAATCGGCGGCGATTATGCGCCGGCGCGCGCAACCTGTTCGACCGCTGCAGCGACGGCCTTGACCACGTTGGGGTTGAACACCGTGGGCACGATGTACTCCGCTGACAGTTCAGTCGGCTTTACGATATCGGCGATGGCTCGGCCCGCGGCGATTTCGATCGCTTCACTGATATGTGAGGCGCCCGCATCCAAGAGCCCTCTGAAGATCCCCGGAAATGCGAGGACGTTGTTGATCTGATTCGGCTCATCGCTGCGACCGGTCGCAACGATCGCCGCGTAACGCCGCGCCAGTTGCGGGTCGACCTCGGGATCAGGGTTGGCCAGCGCGAAGACGATCGAATCCTTGGCCATCACCTTGAGGTGTTCCTCGCCGACCAGATTCGAGCCCGATACGCCAATAAACACGTCCGCGCCGACCATCGCGTCGGCGAACGAACCGGTCATCCGACCCTTGTTGGTGTTGGCGGCCAGCCACTTGCGGTCCGCGTCAAGACGATCGTCGTCACTATTGAGGATTCCGTGACGGTTGATGCCGATGATGTCGCCCACGCCCTCTGCGAGCAACAGCTTCGCGATGGCGACACCCGCCGCACCCACGCCCAGGATGACGACTTTGATGTCCTTCATCTGCTTACCAACGACACGTAGCGCATTCAAAAGCGCGGCGTAGACAACGGTGGCGGTGCCGTGCTGGTCGTCGTGAAAGACCGGGATATCCAGCAGTTCGCGCAGGCGCGCCTCGATCTCAAAGCAGCGCGGTGCGGCGATGTCTTCGAGATTGATACCTCCGTAGACCGGCGCAATGCATTGGACGATGCGAACAATCTCATCGACGTCTTGGGTGTCGAGGCAAACGGGCCACGCGTCAATATCGGCAAAACGCTTGAACAGGAGCGCTTTGCCTTCCATGACAGGCAATGCTGCTTCGGGTCCGATATTTCCCAGGCCGAGCACCGCCGAACCGTCTGTCACCACGGCCACCGTGTTGCGCTTGATGGTCAACTTTCGAGCCAGCGACTTGTCGTTCGCGATTGCACTCGAGATGCGCGCCACGCCCGGCGTGTACGCCATCGAAAGGTCGTCGCGCGTCTTGAGCGCGACTTTTGGCTGGATCGCAATGGTGCCACCCAAGTGCAAGAGGAACGTTCGATCGCTCACCGCGTGCACCCGTGCGCCGTCGACCGACTCGACTGACGCGCGCAACTTCTCCGCGTGCTCCTCATCGCTGGCGTTGCACGTCAGGTCCACGACCATGCGGCCATCGATGGGTTCCACCACGTCAAGTGCGGTGACGAGGCCACCGGCGTCACTCACCGCACTCGAGATCTTGGCGATTTCAGCGGCACTCTCGAGCAGGACGCGCATCGTGACTGAATAGGAAGCACTGGGGAAACTCATGACCGTAGACAACTCCTCTTTGATTGTGACCCGACGAGCCGTTCACCGCGACATTCAAGTATGAAACGATCGGCAATGGGCACTGCAACGATGCTAACCATGTCAACAAGAAGGGGGCGTGGGTCTTAGGTCCTTTGCGCTGGTCGAACGACGCTACTTCGAAGTAAGTCTTGAATCACCTACGATTGGCGCGCACGACGCGGGACACGGCGAATCGTTCACTTCGAGTCCTTAGGCAGTCCGAGCACGCGCTCCGCGATGATGTTGCGCTGCACAACAGAGGTGCCACCGCCGATGGTGAGCGCTTGCGCGTAAAGGAAACCGTAGTGCCACGATGCACCTTCTTCGCCGTCGACACCGCCCGGACCCCGGCCACTCAGCATGCCCGCCGTCCCCGCGAGCTGATGGGCCAACGTCATCACCTCTTGACCGTGGTCGTCGGCGAGGGCCTTTCGCACACTGGCCTCGGGGCCAGGGTCGCGCCCGGCCAGCGCGCCAGCGATGAGACGCATCCGCAACAGACGAAGTATCTCGCCGTGCGACCAACACTTCACGAGTTGATCGCGCTCGACCCTTGAATGCGCAACCTTCTCATTCGCCACCAACGAAATCAGGTCTCTCGCGGTGGGACCGCGCCCCCACAGAGCCCCTTCGCCCGACAGCGAGACGCGCTCGTTGCCGAGCGTGACCTTGGCGAGATGCCACCCATCGTTCACTTCACCGATCAGATAATCACTGGCCAAGCGCACGTCGTCGAGGAAGACCTCGTTGAACGCGTGGTCGCCGGTCATGTCGATCAAGGGCCGCACCGTGACCCCTGGTGCATTCATGGGACAGACGAAGTAGCTGATCCCACTCTGGGCGGGACCCTCATTGGACGTCCTCGCGAGCAAGATGCCCCACGAGGCGATGTGCGCGTAACTCGTCCAGACTTTTTGTCCATTGATGACCCACTCGTCGCCGTCGCGCACGGCGGTCGTTGTGAGCGACGCGAGGTCGCTGCCGGCGTTCGGTTCACTGAAGAGTTGACACCAGAAATCTTCACCACTCAGCAAGCGCGGCAACCATCGACGCTTCTGCTCTTCGGTTCCCGCGAGGGCAATCGTTGGCCCGGCCCAACCTATGCCTATGGGATTGATCGGTCGCTGTACATGTGCGCGAGACAACTCTTCATCGATGAGCAACTGATACTCCACCGACGCCGCTCGTCCCCAGGGCTCGGGCCAGTGTGGCGCGACGAGTCCCGCCTCGGCCAACTCAAGCCCGGTGGGATTGGGGTGCTCATCGAGCCACAATCTCAATTCGAGCCTGCGCGGATCAAACTCGTCGATCGGCGTCTCATCAAGCGACGACGTCACTGGTGCGAGCAGCCCGCGACCTACGCCCTTCTCTTCGGTACTGTTCATCACAGATACCTCCCGTATATCTCCTTTCCAACGTAACGCGCCTGGAACCAAAGCTCCAACGCCGTCGTGGCGGGCACGATGAGACCCACGGCAAACCGGAGAAGCCCAGTCATATACTGCGCTTTATGGCGATACTTTTCTGGCTGGTCATCTTGCTGGTCTGCATCTTCGCTGAGATTCACACGCAGGCTTTCGTGGCCCTCTTCGTCGGTGTTGGATCCGTGATCGCATTCTTCCTGGCGCTGGCCGGCGTAGCGTTCGCGGTGCAGTCAGTGATCTTCGTCGTCGTGTCGGGCGCCACGCTGCTGGCACTTCGCCCCACGGTGGTGCACCGCTTTGAACGCACCTCGGTGGTCGATCTCAGCGTGCCCGCCGCCAGCAGTCTCGCCAACCTCACCGGCTTCGTCCAAGACGTCGTGGGTGACGAGGGTCATCCCGGGAAAGTCAAGATCAAGGGCGAGACCTGGAAGGCCGTCACCCAAGACTCGACACCGATTCCGAGCGGCACCCAGGTCATCGTGAGAAAGGCCTACGGCACGACATTGTGGGTCGAAAGGGTCTAGACCCGTCGAGATCTCACGACGGCGATGACCGGCGACGTCGTCTCAAGAAGCGCTCGCGCTCGGTACGTCGGACATGACGCTCTTGATCGCTTGAACTGCACCCAACAACGCCGCGCTCTCTGCGGGGATGATCAACTTCGTGTTCTCGCTTTCGGCGAACTTCGACAGTGTGTCGAGCTGGAGGATCGCTATGAGCGAAGGACTGGGGTCCTGGGCCTTGATCGCCGCGTATACCGACGCGATTGCCTGCGCACGGCCCTCAGCTTCAAGGATCAATGCCTGACGCTGACCCTCGGCACGAAGGATTGCCGACTGCTGCGCGCCTTCGGCCTCTTTGATGGCGGCCTGGCGCTGGCCGTCCGCGACGTTCACGGCCGATTGTTGCTGGCCTTCTGATTCGAGGATCCGCGCACGCTTTTCTTGGTCCGCCTGCTTCTGGAGGGCCATTGCCTGGAGGATCTGCTCGGGTGGCGTTATTTCAAGCACTTCGACCCGGTTGATGCGCACGCCCCATTTATCGGTCGCCTCTTCCATCTGCGACTGCAAGAGTGAGCCGATGCGCTCACGCTGAGAAAAGGCTTCGTCGAGCGTAATGCTGCCAAAGACGGCTCGCACTGATGTGCGTGCAAGATTGTCGACGCTGACGAGGTAATCAGAGTTGGTAAAGAGTGCGAGACGAACGTCCACCACCTGACTGAAGATGGTGGCGTTCACGATCACCGCGACGTTGTCGCGCGTGATGACCTGTTGACGGTCGCCCGTACGAGGGGTCTCTCTGACGTCCACGATCTTCATCTGCTCGATGAAAGGGAAGATGAACGTCAGCCCCGGATTCTTGATGTCCTTGAACTCGCCAAAGCGCGTCACCACACCCTCGTAGCCCTGCTGGACGATCCGCACCGACTTGGCAATCGTGGCGATCACCAGCAAAACGATGACGCCCGCGATAATGGCGAGAACGACTCCCATGCCCATAAGCCCTCCAAGGTTGTACCGCGAGACCTAGTGCCAAAATTCCGGCGTCAAGCGGAGTGTAGCCGTCGCATCTGAATCGCTCACATACCTGGGTCGCCATCGATCAGGTGAAGATGATCTCCCCACCGGCCGCCTTCGCGTAGAACTCGCCGACCGTGATGATCTCTTGCACCTGAGGGATGAAGTCTTCCTTCGTGAACCCGAACAGGTCGACTGAGGCCTTGCAGGCGAACATCCCACAGCCGGTGTCGGCGATCATCTCCATGAACTCGGGGATGTCAGGGATATCGAACGCCTCCATCTTCTTTTCCATCATCCTCGTCGCGATCGCCGACATTCCGGGCAATACGCCGATGAGACTCGCCATGTGCATGCCCGGATTACCAACCGCGGCGACCTTGATGTGACCCAGACGCTTCGCGTTAATGGCGTCGAGTCCGAAGAACGTGAAGAACAGGTTGGCCTCTATACCCTCGGCGCGTGCGCCATTGGCCATGATCAGACCCGGATAGATGCCTTCAAGAGAACCTTTGGAGATGATGATTGAGACTTTCGTGATGGTGTCACTCATGACAATCCTTTCGTGGAACTCACTAGATACATCCTCGGGGCTTGGGTATTCCCGCTATCTTCGCGGCGAGCTTCGCGGGTCCCTTCGGGAAGAGTTCATACAACTCCTTGATTGATACGCCCGAGGTCTTGCCGAGTACGCGCACGCTCGGTCCGGCGCCCTTCTTCTCGTACTCACTACGCATGAACCGCACCACCTCCCAGTGGCGCGGTGTCAAAGGGTCGATCCCCTCGCGCTTCGCCAACTCGACCGCGACCTCCTCGCTCCACTGACGCGGATCGGTGAGAAAGCCCTCTTCATTCAGGTCGATCGGCACGCCCGCAATGGTTTCAACGCTCATGCTCGCACCTCCGATTCGTCCTTGGTCTCAGATGTCTTGCCCTCGAGCGGCATCGCGCTGGAGACCCCGGGGATATCGCGACCGGGCAGCAGGCTGTGCCAGTACAGCCACTGGAACATCAACTTGCCGAGGTGGTTGAGACGCGACTCCTTCAAGAGCGGCAGACCGATTCGTGACGGATAATGACCAGTCTCCGGTTCGACCTCATAATTGAAATCAATGAGCATCGCCTTGGAGAATCCCGTCTCTATGAAACAGTTCGAATGTCCGTCGAACGATGCGCTGAGGGTTCGACCCTCAAGGAAACAACGAATGTTCTCGACCAAGATCTCGCCTTCGAAGTGCGTGACCGAACCGGCCTTCGAGATTGGAATCGATGCCGCGTCACCCAGCACGAAGATGTTCGCGGCGGCCTTGGCTTGCAGGGTGTGTTCATCGGCTTCGACGAAACCCAGTACGTCTCCCAGGCCCGGCGAGCGTGTGACGTACGGGGCTCCATTGTGCGCGGGGATGACGACCGCCAGATCGAACGGTACTTCACGTTCGTCATAGGAGATCAGTCGCCCACCGCTGGCATCGACCTCACCGGTGTTGAACTCAGTCACGAGCTCGATGTTGCGCTCGCGCAACATCCCCCCCAGGTGCCTCGCCGCGATCGGCTGGGTGAACGCGGCATCGAGCGGGGTGACGAAGGTCAAATCGACCCGGTCGCGCACGCCACGCTCGCGGAAGTACCAGTCGGCCAAGAAGCAGAATTCGAGCGGTGCCACGGGACACTTGATCGGCATCTCGATGACATTGACAACGAGATGGCCCTGATCGAACGTAGCGAGCGCGCCCTCGAGAGCACCCGCCCCTTCGGGTGTATAGAAGGTGAACACGGTGTCCATCCAACCGGGCCCGCTCAGACCCACTGTGTCCTCGAGCGCGAGCACCGCCCCGCTCGCGATCACGAGTACGTCATAGCTCACGTCCTCGCCCGAGTCCAGGAAGACCGTCTGATTCTCAATATCCACGTGATCGACCGCAGCGTCGATGAACGAGATCCCTTCGTGGAGTTGGCGTCGCCTCGGACGCACGATGTCTTCTGGATGGGTGAGCCCGAAGGGCACGAAGAGCAACCCGGGCTGATAGACGTGACGATCGTCTTTGTCAATGCAGGTAATGGCGACTTCACCAAGGTCAAACGCCTTTCGAAGCCGGTTCGCCGCCAGCGTTCCGCCAGTTCCAGTTCCCACGATGACGATGCGTCGCATGACACCTCCTCGTGCTCACCCTCTCACCGCCCCGTCGCTGCGACCAGAGCACGAAGTCACTCTCGCGTCTGGCAAAGCTGTGTCGCACCACCGAAGGATGGATGCGGCCATTGGGTTGACGAACGCGTCCGCAGCGTCCAAAATGGCAGATGGGCGACGAAATATCGCTCGAGTTCCTTCGCACGCGTGTCTAGGGGTGAACAGTGGACGTTTCAACATTCGTATCAACTATCTTCAACGACCAGTTGCCTTTTCGAGTCGAAGCTTTCGACGGGAGTAGCGCCGAGCCAGGCGTGACGTCGTCAGCGAACGACATCACACTCAAGATCCTTCGTCGCGACGCGCTCAATCGTGTGCTCACGCATCCGGGTGAATTGGGATTGGCGCGCGCCTACGTCGCGGGTGACATCGACATCGACGGCGACCTGGACGCGCTTTTCGAACTCTCAACACCGCCGATACGGCAGATGCTCAACGCGACGAACCTGCGCTCGCTGGCGTCGGTTGTGGGCGTTTCGGCTTTTAGACCGCTCACGCCACCCCCGATCGAGGCACGTCAACGCGGTGTCCTGCACAGTCGCAGTCGTGATCGCCAAGCCATTTCGCATCACTACGACGTCTCGAACCGCTTCTATGAGATGGTGCTTGGCCCGTCGATGACATATTCATGCGCGGTGTTCAACACACCCGACGACACCCTGGAAACCGCCCAGAAGAGGAAGGTCGACCTCGTCGCGCGCAAGCTTGACCTGCAGCCCGGAATGAGACTGCTCGATGTGGGATGCGGCTGGGGGGCGATGGCGATCCACGCAGCTTCAACTTACGGAGCGAAGGTGGTCGGCATCACCCTCTCAGAACCCCAACAGCGCTACGCCACCGAGCGGGCACGCATCGCGGGCGTGGATGATCTGGTCGAATTTCGACTCCAGGATTACCGCGACGTCAAAGATGGTCCGTTCGATGCGATCAGTTCGATCGGCATGTCCGAGCACGTTGGTCGCCGCGCACTCCCCGCCTACACCCAGGCCCTCTTCGACTTGCTTCGACCCGGGGGACGTCTGCTCAATCACGCCATCGGACGACCGGTCTCGTTCGACGCCGATCCGCGACCGAGCACCGCCTCCGAAGCCGCACGCCAGATGCAGATCGCGCTCGGCATGCGCGGTCCGTCCAAGATCGGTAGCCCATTCATCGAGCGCTACGTCTTTCCCGACGGCGAGCTTCACGAGGTGGGGACGATGGTGTCGATGTTCCAAGCCCACGGCTTCGAAGTCCGTCATCTCGAAAGCCTGCGGGAGCATTACGCGATCACGCTGCGCCACTGGGTTGACAATCTTGTCAAACGATTCGACGAAGCCGTGCAGGAAGTCGGCGAACAGCGTGCACGGGTCTGGCGCCTCTACATGGCGGGCTCGGCCGTGGGTTTCGAGCGTCACCACCTCGAGATACACCAGGTGCTCTGCGTGAAGCCCGTCGACGGCGTGAGCGGAGTGGCCCTACGTCCGGACTTCTCTGCGAGCTTCTGAGAAATAGCGCCGCCATCGAACGACCGGTCGATATGCGCTCGATGTCTCGCAAGGACACTTCATAATCGCCCAAGCAAGGCCGCACGCTGGCGATTGTTCGCCACTCGAATGACCGAAAGAGTTGACGCGTGACGCGCTATCGCGGCGTCGATCAAGGGTTGCTGGACCCGAGGGAAGTGCCACACATAACGAAGGAATTCCGCGCTCAATTTCTCTGGACACCCCGGGGCCTGGACGTCCTTGCCGTAATGCGCGAGAATCCGACGAAGTACACGCAGCGTGCACCGCACGCGCCCGTAGCCGAGCGTGATGACCGTGTCGACCATCTCCAGCCGGTCGTCGATGGTGTCGACGTAGGTCCCATCCATGATCCAGCGCTCGCGCTGGGTCAGGTCCCGGTGGATCACTCGCCACTCTTTGTCGGGCGTCTCGCGCCAGTCCGGCTTCCAGTAGTTGTGATCGAGCGATATGACCGCTATGCCGGTTCGCTCGCTCACTTCACGTGCAAGTCGAGTCTTTCCCGATCCCGGTGAACCCACGATGGCGATGCGCTGCATATGCGGCCATTTCTACCAGGACCCCTCACGTCATCGTCGCTCGAAACAGCCCCCGCTTTCTATCATCGAGTGATGACTCTTCGACTTCGCCCACTTCAACTCAGCGACAAGGACGCCGCGATCAACGCCCACGACGCCATGCTGCACGAGGACTTCACGTTCTTGACCGGATGGAGACCCGACGATGAGTGGGCGCACTACGTGCAGTCGCGACACGAGATCGCGCGCTCCACCGAGATCAGCGATGAGCTAGTGCCCGGGACGCTGCTCATGGCGGTCGTCAACGACACGCTCGTCGGACGCGCGTCAGTACGCTTCGCACTCAACGACTGGCTCGGGTGGCACGCGGGTCACATTGGCTACGGCGTCCTTCGCGAACACCGACGCCAGGGGCACGCGAGTGAGATTCTGCGACAATCGATCATCATCGCGCGCGCCCACGGTGTCGATCGAGTGCTGGTCACGTGTCGAAACGACAACCTCGCATCGGCCATGGTGATCGAGAAGTGCGGCGGCGTCCTCGAGCGTGTCGTGCCCGCCAGTGCGGACGATGTCGCTTTTCGCCGCTACTGGATCGACTGACGCCTCAGGCCGCTCGCGAACGGAGCCGTCGCGCAGTACGTGCTCGTGACGTAGGGGATCTCGAAGTACTCGTCGAAATCGCGCACGACCTGCGCAACGTTGTCCAGAATCTCTCGTTGTTTGTCCGGTGCCATCACCGCGATATAACTCGTTGAGAGCACGCGACGATCAAGGGTGGCGCGGTCGACCAGCTGGACGTGGTGAAAGGTACGCTGCTCGATCTCACGAAACCCACCGTCGGCGAGGACCGCCGCGTAATCGGTCGCCGCATCGAACGGGCGCTTGAGGTCCCAGAGCATGGCGGTGGTGAGTTGCGCCACCCACTCAACGGATTCATCACGCTCGTTCCAGATGAGTCCGAGGTGTCCCTCGGGATCGAGAACTCGCGCGAACTCGGCGAGCGCCTTGTCGTACTCGAACCAGTGAAAGGCTTGGGCCACGGTTATCACGTCAATCGAGTGACTGTCGAAGGGCAACGATTCTGCGGTACCTTCGAGGATCGCGACCCCTAGTTCTTGACGTTCGAATTCGTGTCGCATGCCGGCCGACGGCTCCACGGCGACCAGGTCGCGCGCGAACGGAACGAGTTCTCGCGTGAACAGTCCGGTCCCCGCAGCCACATCCACCACGCGCCGCGCCCCCTCAATACCGAGCACCTCGACCATGTGCGCGATCGCCGCGACGGGGTACCCGGGTCGCGCGGACTGGTACCGTGCGCCGTCGGCGAAGCCCGACACCGCGTTCGTGCGATCACGTTGCTGGGCCATCATTCCTCCACACCTGTCCATCAGGGACTGTAGGTCGTCGCGCAGCGTGCGCGTCGGCAATGTTAACTTTCGTGACGACCCTTTCGCTGGTGAGATCTTTCCCCTATGGTCGGCGTATGGAGGTCGTCCGCTGCGCATCACCTAACGAATTTCTGGACGCGACTACCTCGTATCGTGAGCAGGAACCGATTCGCACGAACATCCTCGGATCGGTCGCCATCTCGTGCGCCCAGGGCGCCCACCACTACGACGATTACCTCTGGTGGGTTGTCTACGACGGCGACCAAGTCGTGGGGGCGGCGCTGCGCACTGCCCCCTACGGCTTGCAGATCGGTCCAATGGCGAGCGACGCCGCTGCGGCACTCGCGCTCGATGTGTCGCTGCACGACGACCGCTTCCCCTGGGTACTCGCTTCCGACGCCTGCATCACCTCATTCATGGAGTCGTACCGCACGACCGGCTCACCCGGTTCCACCCGCCAATCGGTGTGGGGCCGACGCGACATCGTCTACGAAGCAGGCGCCATTGCCCTACCGATTGTCGCGGGCAGTTATCGAGTGGCCACCCTCGCCGATCTGAATCTCGCCTTCCAATGGAGCGTCGATTTTCAGGCGTTCATCGACGGCGTGACGCCACGCGTCGACAAGCGTGATCGCGATTCGCTTCGATCGCGGATCACGAGCGGCGGACTCTGGTTCTGGTGCGTCGATGGTGCGCCCGTCGCCATGGCCGGCTACGCCTCACCCGTCAAATTCCCTTCGGGTACGGTCACTCGCATCGGACCCGTCTACACCCCAGAAGAGCACCGTAGCAACGGGTATGCGGCAGCCATCACATCGGTCCTCACCGCAACCCTGGTGCGCCGGGGTTCGAGGGTGATGCTCTATGCGGATGCGGCGAACCCTACGAGCAACGGCGTGTATCGGCGCATCGGCTTTCACGCCATTGATGAGGTGGTGCGCGTCGATTTCCTCGCCAGCACGCACGCCTGATGACGAGATCGTGCTGGCTAGGGTTTGTCAATGGACGAGCGGGTAGCGGCGAATCGGGCGAACTGGGACGACCGTGTTCCCATCCATCTGGCCTCGCGGTTCTATGACGTCGACGGTTGGTTGGCGCGCGAGCCTCTACCGCTCGAGCGTGAAGCGACGTTGATCGGGAACGTCGCGGGAAAGACGCTCGTGCACCTGCAGTGCCACATTGGACTCGAGACCCTTCAGTGGGCGCGCGCGGGAGCCCAGGTCACCGGCGTCGACTTCTCGCGCGCCGCCGTCGACGCGGCGACGAACCTCGCGGCACGCGCCGGATTGTCATCGCGAGCAACATTCCTCTGCGCCGACGTCTACGAGGCAGATACCGCGCTCGACGCCCACGCCTTTGATGTCGTCTACGTCTCGCTCGGTTCTCTCGGGTGGCTACCCGACATTCGACTATGGGCCCAGGTCGTTGGCCACGCGCTCGCTGCGGGTGGCACGTTCTTCATCCATGACGTGCACCCGATGTCGTCGTGCTTTGACGAGGATGGAGAGCGGGTCGTGTATGGCTATTTCGAGGAATCGGGACGACCGTTTGTGAGCGACGACGATTCGACCTACACCGACGGGGGCCCACTGGCCCACGTGAGGAATTACGAGTGGAATCACTCGTTGGGTGAGATCACCCAAGCCCTACTCGACCAGGGACTGGTCATCGACGTGCTCCAAGAACACGACTGGACCGTCTTCCAACAATTTCCGTGGCTCGTCGAGGACGCCGGAACCTATCGGATTGCGGATGGTCGCCCACGCGTGCCACTCACGTTCACCCTGGTAGCCCACGCCCCGATCATCGCGACCTCACCAACACGGCACTAGGTGCGTCACTGCTTCTCATCACCGGTCTCGCCTTCGGGCAGCAACACCGCGCCGGGGGATCCAACTCCCACTTCACTCATGATGCCCTGACCAACGCCCGCGAAGCCCTCCTCGTCTTCTTCTGGAACCGCACGCACCAGATGTGCGCCGCCCGCGCCGCGCATCCACGAGAAGACCGCGCCAACGAAGCACAGTCCCGCCGCCACGAGAAACGCCATGTGCAGGCCCTTCGCGAAGGGCGCTTCGATCAGGTTCGGGAAGAACCCTCGACCGAGGAGGGCCGACGCGTGCACCCCACTCTGGGCCAAGAGATGTGCCCCGAGGAGCTGCTTCATCGGGTTGACGCCCAAGAACGCCGAGAAGAGACTCCCGATCGCGGGGATGTGCGAGATCGCCGTGGCCTGCGCGACCGGTACACCTTGGGCGCTGAGACCGCTCAAGAGCGTGTGCGGCAGCGACGCCGCAAGACCGAGCGTGATCACCGTGAAGAAGAAACCGATCGACAGCACGCTCGCTGAGTTCTGGAAGGTATTCAACATCGCACCCCCTGCGCCCCTGCGATTTGCGGGCAGCGAGTTCATCACGGCGCTCGAGTTCGGTGCGGCGAAGAGTCCCATTGACAGACCCACCAAGAGCAGCAACGCCGCGAAGACGGGATAGGTGAAATTGATGGGAATCATCTGCAGGCCGACGAGGCTCAAACCGGTGAGGACGAGACCCAGGGTTGCGAAGTTGCGTGCACCGTGGCGATCGGCGAGTCGACCCGACAACGGACCCGCGATGAAGAAGCCAATGGTGAGCGGCACCATGTAGATGCCCGCCCACAGGGGTGTCTGGGCGAAGCTGTAGCCGTGCTGGGGCAACCAGATCCCCTGAAGCCAGATGATGAGGATGAACTGCAGTCCACCACGAGCGAGCGAGAGCATGAGGGTCGCGATGTTGCCCATGGCGAAGCCGCGGTTCGAGAAGAGGCTGAGATCGAACATCGGCTCGGCGGTCTTGGCCTCGATGAGCAAGAACCCGAGCAGCACCGCAACGCCTCCAACAATGCACGTCAACACGAACGGGCTCGTCCAACCCATGGGGTGACCGCCGTAGGGCTGCAGGCCATAGACAATCCCGGTCAACAACGCGATCAGACCGAGTGCGAAGGTGAAGTTGCCCAACCAGTCGATCTTGGCCTTGGTGCGAGCGCCGTTGTCGTGCAACTTGAGATACGCCCAGACCGTCCCGAAGAGGCCCACCGGTACCGAGACCAGAAAGACCAGACGCCATTCAATGGGCGCGAGCACGCCGCCCAGGAGCAGTCCAATGAAGGAGCCCCCGATCGCGGCGACACCGTTGATGCCCAACGCCAGGCCACGCTCACTCGGGGGGAAGGCGTCGGTGAGAATCGCGTTCGAGTTCGCGAACAAGAAGGCGCCCCCGACGCCTTGTCCCACTCGCATGATGATGATCCACATCGCTCCCGCCGGACCCGTCATCCACGTGATCGCGAGCAGAATGGAGAACACCGTGAACACCGCGAAACCGAGCGTGTACATTCGCACGCGTCCGTAGATGTCGCCGACCCGACCGAAACTCACGACCAAGACCGATGTGACCAGCAAGAAGCCAGTCAGGATCCACAAGAAGTACGGCGTGTTACTCGGCGCGAGTGGATCCAACTTGATGCCCCGAAAGATGTTCGGCAGCGCAATGAGAAGTATCGAGCCGTTGATCGTCGCCATCAAGATTCCCAGTGTGGTGTTAGAGAGCGCAATCCACTTGTATCGGTCGGGGTGAGGATGGGGCGTTGCGGCAATGGTCATGGTTCTCCAGGGGTCGCGGTCGTTCGCTGTCTCAATTATTTAGTTAATGTCAACTAAGTATCACACTATAGTGGAGTCGTGAACCCTTCGACCAAGACCCGCGCACCACGTGAATCAGGGCCGGCGAACAGTCTGCGCGTGTCGGTCGCTCGAATCTACCGAGCCCTGCGCGTGAACTCCGACTGGAGCATCACCCCTTCGCAAGGTTCCGCTCTCGCACGCATAGAACAGTGCGAACCAGTGCGTCTTGGTGTGCTGGCCCACTTAGAGGGAGTCAGTGCCGCGTCGATGAGCCGAATCGTAGAATCACTCGAAGCCCAAGGGATCGTGGTGCGCATTCCCGATCCTCTCGACGGACGCGTGAGCATGGTGAAGATCAGCGCCGCGGGCAAAAAATTGATCAGTGAATACCGCGCCGCCAGCACTCGCGCGATCGAGAGCGCGTTATCGACGCTCAGCCACGACGAGAAGTCGTCGTTGCGTGAGGCACTACCAATCTTGGAAAAACTCTCCCAGATCCTCCAGGTTGGCGTCACCAACCACTCCCCGTGACCCCCTTCAGCGAACCGGACTTAATCTAAGGTCGAGTCGCCGAGGAGGTTCACATGACTGAAGACAGTGACTTCGCCGAAGACGAAGCCGCCCCCGGTCTCGATCAATACTCCGTCGTGGCCGCTCGACGACAACAGTGGGACATCCTGTTGTGGCAGATGCCCACCATGGCACTGACGGGCGAAGCGTTCCTGCTCACAATCTCTCTCGCGCGCTCCACATCACAGACCGGCCGGATCATCGCCTCGGGACTCGCGCTCGTCGTGGCGGTGGCGGCCCTGCACTCGCTTGCGGCACATCGACTCTCTGAACTCACCGACGCTGAATGGCTTCGCGATCACGAACGGCTGCGCGGCGCGTCCGAGATTCACGGGGTCACCTGGCGAGAGCGGCGCGCCGAGATGATCAGCGCACAACGCTCCTCAGACAACATCACCGATCGGCTGGTCGCACGTATGTACCACTTTCGCTCCATCTCGGTGTGGTTCTGGACAATGGCCTTGATCGCATGCGCGGCCGGCCTGGTACTCGTGTTATCGATCTTTGCGAACGGCCTGCTTCGCAGTTAGCGCGTCGCCACAATTAAGGACGTCCTTAACGCTCGTTCGTGAGTGTGCCAGTGTCTGCGTCTTCAAGGATCGATCGAAGTTGTCGGCCCATCTCGCGAGGATTACCGCTGATCTCTGCGATGACGTCACCTTCGCTCTCGACGTCATCGCCGGGACGATAGAGCGAGACACGCATACCGCGACCCCCTCGTTCCGCCGTGATCACCCACGGTAGGCCGATCTCACCAGAATCTCGAGTCGCCATGATCTGACCGGCGCGACCGAGTCCGATGCTCCAGCCAGGAGAGCGGGCCGCGTCGATGACGCGCTGGGCTTCGTTGCCACCGGAGAGTCCTGAGGATTTAGCGATGCCCCACCCTAGAAGACGGAGGTGACACCTGCCGCTACGACGCGCTCGTGGGGGCTTCGCACGCCTTCTTCAGCGCCGCGAGTGTTGCGCGAATGGACTCCTTCGTGAACTGCGCTCGATCGAAACCGGTCTTCTTGTCCGAGCGACGAACGAACGCGTTTCGCTGCTCGGTCCAGGCTTCGATGACACGACAACCTTCGAGGGTCGGCTCAATGGAATATTCCCATTTCGCAACACGAAAAGGTCCATAGGTCACATTGAACGCGAAGCGCGTTGGTGGCTCGAAGGTGGTGACGCGCGCCGTGGTCGACCAGGTGGCGCCGTCGCGTGCGTTGCTGCCTTTGAATTTGGCGCCAGGGGCCGGGCCGGTCGCGCCACCCAGCCACTCGCCGCCCGTGTTCTCGGGCGAGAGGCGACCCATCGACGGCAGATCGGAGATCGTGGCGAACACGACTTCGGGAGTGGCGGCGATTTCGATTGAATCCGAGTAGTCCATGACAACGACACTACCGAGCCCGAGGATCAATACTGTTGAGCGAGCGCCTCGCGATGGTCGACTTCAAACACCCGTGTCCACTCGAGCAGACACCACGCGAAACCGATCTCAAAGATGACCTCGCCCTGGAACAGGTACGCGAAGCTCCAGTCTGGTAACGAGGCCGCCGCGAGCAGTCCGCCGCCGAGCGCCACGCTGAACGCCCCGATGGACGCAGCACTTCGATACCTCATGAGTAGCAGAATCGAGATGGCCAGTTCCACGAGCGCCATGGCGACACCCGTGATCATGTGGGCCCAGTTGAGAAACGTCCCCTTGTTGAAAGGCGTGATCAAGAGCACAAAGAGTGAAATCGCCACGACACGCATGCCAACGACCACGAGGGGCGGGGCGTCAACGCTACGAAGCTGCGATGAAGTACGCCAGAGCCCCCACGCCGCCACACAAAACCCGACCGTGAGAATCTCGATCGTGCCGTGATAGACGCCGAAGAACGAGATGCCATCATTTTCGACCACCTCACTGTGGACGATCAGCAAGCACAACAGCAGGGTGGCAAAGAAGAAGAGTTGGGTCGCGAAAAGGAACTGTCGCGGAGTTCGCTGGTTCGTCGATTCCTCGGGACCCATTACCCCAAGATATGCCTAGCCCACGAAGCGGGCGCGTGATGCCTCGAGTTCCGCTTCCGCTTCAACACGACCAACAAAGTGTTCGACCTTGACCCACTTACCTTCGTCGAGGTCCTTGTAGACGGTAAAGAAATGGCTGATTCGGTCGAGCACGTCCTTTGGCACGTCACCGATGTCGGTCGCCGACTTCCACCTCTTGTCGTACGCCGGTACACAGATCAACTTGCCGTCCTCTCCGTTCTCGTCGGTCATGACGCACATCCCGAGGATTCTCGATTCAATCAAGCAACCCGGGAACGTCGGAAATTCGGTCAGGACGAGTGCGTCCAGGGGATCGCCGTCGCCACCCAACGTGTCGGGGATGAAGCCATATTCGGCGGGGTAGCCCATTGAAACAACAAGGTGTCGGTCGAGCTTGATCGTGTGGTTCTCGTGGTCGTACTCGTACTTGTTCTGACTACCCCGAGGTATTTCGATAATGACGTTGATGTTGTCCATATGTCGAACGGCTCCTTTATGCCAACACGCGTCACCGCGCAGTGCATGCCAATCGTAGCCAGAAGTGCCGTGCGGTAACGACCTAGACTTCTGCCGGCGCGACGTGATGTCGCTACAGGACAAGGAGGTCCTATGGAGCGGGTAGGTGTGGTTGGTTGCGGCCTCATGGGGTCTGGCATCGCGGAGATCGCGGCGCGTTCGGGCTCAAGCGTTGTGGTCATCGAGCGCGATGCGGCGTCACTCGACGCCGGACGCGAACGAATCGAGAAGTCACTTTCACGTGCGGTCGCCGCGGGCAAGCTTCCAGAAGACGAGGCGAGCCTCGCGCGAGCCAATCTCAGTTTCAGCGAGGACTTCGAGGATCTGGCCCACTGTCAACTCGTGATTGAAGCCGTCGCCGAAGACGAGGCCACCAAGGTCGACGTGTTCAAGAAGCTCGACGCCGTAGTCCAAGACCGCACCGCCATCCTCGCGACCAACACGTCGTCGATCCCGATCATCAAGCTCGCCATGGTCACCTCGCGACCCGAGCAGGTCATAGGCATGCACTTCTTCAATCCGGTACCGGTGCTCAAACTGACCGAGCTGATCTCGTCGCTCTTGACCAGTGCCGACACCACCCAGCGCGTCCACGACTTCGCGACCAACAATCTGAAGAAGCGGGTCATCACCTCACCAGACCGCGCGGGCTTCGTCGTCAATGCACTCCTCATCCCCTACTTGTTGTCGGCGGTGCGCATGTTGGAATCCGGATTCGCGAGCGCCGAGGACATCGACACCGGCATGGTGTTGGGGTGCGCGCATCCGCTCGGGCCGTTAGCGCTCACCGACCTGATCGGGCTCGACACGACCATGGCCGTCGCCGAGTCACTCTATGAAGAGTTCAAGGAGCCGCACCTCGCACCGCCGCCGCTGCTGTCACGAATGACCCAGGCGGGTCTCTTGGGTCGAAAGTCAGGACAAGGCTTCTACTCCTATAAGAAGTAGCGATCCTTCACCGAGTCCGTCGTCGGACACGGTGAGCGCCTTCTACGCTGTAAGGACAGAAGGAGGAGTGCGTGACAACTTACGTCGTGACCCTGCAGTGCGCCGACGGTCCGGGCATCGTGCGTGCGGCCAGTTCAGCCATTGTCCAGGTTGGTGGCAACATCCTTGAGAACGACCAGTTCACCGATCCCGTGACCGGGCAATTCTGTATGCGCACACGCTTTGAGACCGACAACGATCAGATCGGCGACGTACGAGAAGTGCTGATGAGCGAACTCGCGCCCTTCGAACCGCAACTCGGTCTTCGTGATGAGCTGACCCAACGACGCGCCATCATCATGGTCTCCACCGCCGACCACTGCCTCGCAGACCTTCTGTACCGCCGAGAGCAGGGCGATCTCCCACTCGACATCGCCGCCATCGTCGCCAACCACCCCGATTGTCGACCCTTGGCCGAACGATACGGCGTCCCGTTCTTCGAGATCGCGGTGACGAACGACACCAAGCAAGCTGCCGAAAACGAACTTCGAGGACTAATAGCGCGTTTTGGCGCCGACGTCGTCATCCTCGCGCGTTACATGCAGGTGCTCTCGGCAGAATTGTGCGCGGACCTGAGCGGCCGGGCGATCAACATCCACCATTCGTTCTTGCCGGGCTTCAAAGGCGCGCGGCCCTACCATCAGGCGTACGAGCGCGGCGTCAAGATCATCGGAGCCACCGCACACTTCGTCACCCCGGAACTCGACGAAGGTCCCATCATCGAGCAGGACGTCGTACGCGTCACCCACGCGCGACGGCCCTCGGATCTCATCTCACTGGGCCGCGACATCGAACGAACCGTGCTGGCGCGAGCGGTGCGACTCATCGCCGAAGACCGGGTGGCCCTCGTCGGCAAACGAACGGTGATCTTCTCCCAGTAACTCAGGTGACCGGTTTGCGCTGAGAAAACCGCTCGTCGCGGTACATCTCGGAGGTCATCACCTCGACGATTCGCTCGACCGCGTCATAGACATCGACGTAGCGCACGTACAACGGTGCGAATCCGAACCGACAGATGTCGGGGTCGCGGAAATCACCGATGACTCCGCGCTCGATCAGCGCCTGGATGATCCCGTAGCCTTCGGCGTGGCGAAGTGCCACCTGGCTGCCGCGCTTGTGGTGTTCGCGCGGCGTCACGACCTCGAAGACGCCGGGCAGGCGGTCTTCGACCAACGTGATGAACATGTCGGTCAGGGCCAGGCTCTTGGCACGTACCTGGGCCATAGTGGCGTGTTCCCAGACCTCGAGGGCGCCGCCGAGCGCGGCGAGCGCTATCACCGACGGCGAGGAGGTGACGAAGGCCTGCATGCCTTGGGCCGGCTCGTAGGTCAACTCGAAGTTGAACGGGCGGGCGTGCCCCAACCAGCCGGGTAGCGGGTTCTCGAGCACACCTTGCCAACGTTCGCGCACGTACAAGAACGCCGGCGCCCCGGGACCTCCGTTGAGATACTTGTAGCCACAGCCCGCCGCGAAATCGACGTCGCAACCCGTTACGTCGAGTTCTACTGCCCCGGCAGAATGCGCGAAGTCCCACAACATCAATGCACCCGCATCGTGCACTTGCTTCGTGATGCCCTTCATGTCCAACATCTCGCCCGTTCGAAAATCAACGTGCGTGAGCATCACCAGTGCCACATCGTCGCTCAGTTCCTTCTCCAACGCCGATCGGTCGATGGCCTTGACGACCATGGGGCGGCCCGCGCGGCGCGCCATCGCTTCGACGATGTAGATATCGGAGTGGAAATTGGCGACGTCGGTCAACACGACGTGGCGGTCCGCTCGCAGGTCAAGCGCGCCACCGATGAGTTTTGCGAGAAAGAACGTCAACGTGTCCGCGACCAGTACCTCACCGGGCTGGGCGCCGATGAGCGGAGCCAACCGGTCGCCGAGCGTCGTGGGCTCCGCCATCCAGCCCGCAGCGTTCCAACTGCGCACCAAGCCCTTCGCCCACTCGACGTTGATGACTTCGTTGACACGTCGACTCGCCGCGTGGGTCACCGGGCCGAGCGAATTACCATCGAGGTAGATCTCACCACTGTTGAGGCGAAACTCCGCACGAAGATCAGATATCTCGTCGGCCTCGTCCAGTGCCGCGCAGTCGTCTCTCAAGATCACAGTACCGACCTCACTTCCCATAACAAGGGGTACATCCGTTGCCCCAGGGTCGAATCAAGATACGCCATTCCCTCACTGCCCCCCGTGCCAGGTCGGCGTCCGATCTGACGACCGGCCATGAGCAGGTGCTGATGGCGCCACATGGCGAGTCGCTCGTCATGGTCCATCATCAGTTCACTCACGCAGTGCAGTGCTGAGGTCTCGGGGGTCGTGTGTGAGAGATAGAGGGCGCGAAGTATGTCGAGGAGGTCTTCTTGTCCACTCGCGCCGAGAAGTGTGCGCACCGAGTGCTCGAAGCCTGACCAGAGCGTCGTCCCTTCGCTCAGACCCCTCAGCCACGCTCGCTGCTCGTCATCGAAGAGTTCAAAACTCAACATGGCGGGTTTGCCGGCGCCACTCAAGAATTCGATGCCGCGAAATTGGAACGACTGGAAGCCCGACGCGGGGTGAAGGGGGTCTCGAAACGCCAGAAACCCCTCGGGCGACATCGTCTCAAGGACGCGAAGGTGTCCGAGTAGGAGGTCTTCAATACCGATGACCCGACGTAGGTGCGCTAGCGCATTCCAGGGCTCCTTGTCGTGCAGTGCCGCGGTCGCGCGCGTCAATTCATCGATGATCACCTTGAACCACAGTTCGTATGACTGGTGGACCACGATGAAGAGCAACTCGTCGGGCGCGCCGGTACTGAGTGGCACTTGCAGTGTCAAAAGATCGTTGATGCGCAGATAACTCGAGTAATCAGTGGCGTTGCTCACGCCAAGAACTCTAGGCGTAGCAATTACTTAATTCCTTCTTCGAAGAGGAGTCGTCAGTACCTCACGAACGAGTGATCGGCTTGTAGCGGAGTCGGTGTGGCTGGTCGGCGTCGGTGCCGAGACGCTTGTGTCGTTCCGCCTCGTAATCCGAGAAGTTCCCCTCGAACCACCGCACCACCGCGTCGCCTTCAAAGGCCAGCACGTGGGTGGCGATCCGGTCCAGGAACCACCGGTCGTGGCTGATCACGACCGCGCATCCTGGAAAGCTCAAGAGGCCGTCCTCGAGCGCGCGCAGTGTGTCGACGTCAAGGTCGTTCGTTGGTTCGTCGAGCAGCAAGACATTCCCACCACTTCGCAACACCTTGGCCAATTGGACACGATTGCGCTCACCCCCCGAGATCTCGCCCACCTTCTTTTGTTGGTCGCTGCCCTTGAAACCAAAACTCGCGACGTACGCGCGGGCGTGGACCTCACGCGAACCCACCACCATGTGCTCCTGGCCCTCGCTGATCTCGTCGAACACGGTCGCGTTGGCGTCGAGACTGTCTCGGCTCTGGTCAACGTAGGCGAACTTCACGGTGCTGCCCACTTCAATCGTGCCAGCGTCAGGCTGCTCTTGTCCGATCATCATCTTGAACAGCGTGGTCTTACCCGCGCCATTGGCGCCGATCACACCGACGATGCCACCCGGGGGCAGCAGGAACGTCAGGTCTTCGATCAAAAGCCGATCGTCGAAGCCTTTGGTGAGATGCGTGGCGTTCACCACGACATCACCGAGGCGCGGACCCGGCGGGATGGCGATCTCGAGCCGGTCAGCGCGACGCTCGGCCGCCTCGGATTCAGCAACCAGCTCATTGAACGCACTGAGGCGCGCCTTGCCCTTGCTCTGTCGAGCCCGGGGCGACATGCGTATCCACTCAAGCTCACGCTCGAGGGCGGCTTGGCGAACCTTGTCGGCTTTCTCCTCCGAGGCCAATCGCGCCTGTTTCTGCTCAAGCCATGACGAGTAGTTGCCCTCCCACGGAATGCCGTGACCACGGTCGAGTTCCAATATCCATGACGCCGCGTTGTCGAGGAAGTACCGGTCGTGGGTGATCGCGACGACGGTTCCGGCGTAGTCCTGCAACGTGCGTTCGAGCCACGCCACCGACTCAGCATCAAGGTGGTTCGTCGGCTCGTCGAGGAGTAGAAGGTCCGGCTTGGAGAGCAGGAGCCGACAGAGCGCGACGCGTCGACGTTCGCCACCGGACAACTTGGTCACGTCGGCATCGGGGGCGGGAAGCCGCAGCGCGTCCATGGCAATCTCCAGCGTTCGTTCGAGGTCCCACGCACCCAACGCATCGATCCTGGTCTGGAGATTGGATTGCTCGGCGAGAAGGGCGTCAAAGTCTGCGTCAGGATCGGCGAATGCGGCGCACACCTCGTTGAAGCGCGTCAGCAGATCACGCTGTTCGGCGACGCCGTCAGCCACGTTGCCGACCACGTCCTTCGCCGGGTCGAGTTGTGGCTCCTGGGAGAGGTAGCCCACACTGAAGCCTGGGGTGAGACGCGCTTCTCCGGTGAAGCCGTCGTCGAGTCCGGCCATGATACGAAGCAGCGAGGACTTACCCGAACCGTTCGCGCCGATGACGCCGATCTTCGCACCCGGGTAGAAGGAGAGATTTATCCCCTTCAGGACCTCTCGATCCGGTGGATAGAAGCGACGAAGGTCGCGCATTGTGAAGATGAACTGAGCTGCCATGGCATCTAGTGTTACGCACTTTGCACCAACCCGTCACATCAACGGTCCAATTGAAAAATCCTGACCATTACACTCGCTCCATGCCCGAGAAGACTGCGACCCATACATCCCAATCCGTGCATCGACACGCCCCCGACTGGATCATCCTCACGATCGCGTGTCTGGCCCAGTTCATGGTCGTGCTCGACGTCTCGATCGTCAACGTCGCGCTCCCGCGGATGGGCAGGGATCTTCACTTCACGATCTCGAGTGCGCAGTGGGTGGTTAACGCCTACGTCTTGACTTTCGCTGGCTTCCTCTTGCTCGGCGGACGCGCCGCCGACATCTTCGGGCGTCGTCGCGTCTATCTCACCGGGTTGTTCATCTTCACTCTCGCGAGTATCGGGGCGGGTTTTGCCGCCACCGACAGCCAGATGGTCGCCGTACGAGCACTTCAGGGAATTGGCGGAGCCATCCTTTCACCCGCCACGCTCACCATCATCGTGACCACCTTCCACGGCCCTCGACTGCCCAAAGCGATTGGGGCCTGGAGCGCGGTCGCGGGTGCGGGCGGCGCGGTCGGTGGTCTACTCGGCGGCATCCTCACCGGATGGTTCTCGTGGCGCTGGGTCTTTTTCATCAACGTCCCCTTCGGCATCGTCGCGGCGATCGTGGCGGGCATGTACCTTCGCGAGATGCGCAATCGTGACGCCGCAATCAAGCTTGACGTGACGGGTGCGGTGCTCGTGACGGGTTCGCTCGCGTCGATCATCTACGGCGTCGTCAATACAACGACCAACGGGTGGGGCTCAACCTCCACCCTCTCGTGGTTCCTCGGGGGAGCCATTGGACTCGCCGCCTTCATCTTCTGGGAGGCCAATGTCGCCTCGCACCCATTGGTGCCTTTTCGCATCTTCAAGTCCCGCGCACTCTCGTCGGCAAACATCGTCATGTTCCTCGTCGGTGGCGCGTTCTTCGCGATGTGGTACTTCCTCACCTTCTACTTCCAGTACATCTTGGGCTACGGCCCAGTCAAGGCGGGCTTCGCCTTTCTGCCAATGGCCGTTGGCATCATCGCCGGTGCCCAGATCAGCTCGCGACTCCTCGCCAAGACCGGCGCGCGGCCCCTCCTGCTCGTCGGCGCGGCAATCGCGAGTCTCGGGTTCGTGTGGATCTCGCTGATCAAGGTCGACAGTTCTTACTGGGGTTCTATCTTCGTGCCCGCGATCCTGTGCGCCTTCGCGATGGGACTGCTCTTTTCGCCACTCGCCAACACCGCCACCGCGGGAGTCGACCGGGCCGACGCGGGACTGGCGTCAGGCGTTCTCAACACGGCGCGCCAGGTCGGAGGGTCGCTATCGCTCGCAATTCTTGGCACGGTTGCCGCCGATCGCTCGGCGACATTCCTCGACCCGACCTCGGGCGTGGCGCTCGTCAGCGGCTACGAGCGCGCCTTTCAAATATCGGCGCTCATCACCATCGTTGCGCTGATCGCGAGCCTTTTCGTCCCTCGTCACACGGGCCACGCCACCAAGCAGCACAAGGCGAAAAAAGCCTAAGTACTACAGAATTCACACAGCGCCTCGGGTGCCAGCACTCGCAGAGGGCTAGTCTCGCCATGATAAACATCTGACCGTGTTTCGCGACCATGTCGGGGAAGCACAACACGATTGGACAGTCGTTTCCATACAGACTGACTACAACAAGGGAGAAATAATGGGGAGCATTCGTCGCCTCAGTACCGTGCTCGGAACCGCAGCACTGGTTCTGGGTACATTGACGCTCAGCACCGCAACGACGGCGATTTCGTCGTCAGCGGCGACGGCCAAGTTCAAGGCGTGCATTGTCACCGACACCGGAGGTATCAACGACAAGTCGTTCAACGCCTCGGCGTGGGCCGGCGCGAAGGACGCCGCGAAGGTGGACAAGAAGATCGTTCCGTCCTACCTCTCGTCGACCTCGTCGGCAGACTACGTGCCCAACATTGCGAGCTTCGTACGCAAAGGTTGCGGGATCATCGTCACGGTTGGATTCTTGATGGACCAGGCAACCGCCGCGTCCGCGAACGCCAATCCGCGCCAAAGGTTCGCAATCGTCGACGACGCACCGGTGGCGAAGAAGTCACACAACGTCCTCTCACTGCAATACGAGACTGACCAGGCCGGTTTCCTCGGTGGGATTCTCGCCGCGGGCATGTCAAAGACGGGAACCGTCGCGACGTTCGGTGGTATGCAGTTCCCCTCAGTGACGCTCTACATGAACGGCTTCGTCGCTGGCGTTCGCTACTACGACAAGACGTTCTCCAAGTCAGTGAAGGTCCTCGGCTGGACTCCCGCACCCGGCGCATGCAGTCTTTCGACCTGCAACGGCACGGGTACCTTCGTGGGTAACTTCACCGACCAGACTGCAGGCAAGACGTTGACCGCCGGTGACTTCGCCGCCGGTGCCGACATCGTCTTCCCGGTCGCTGGCTCCGTGGGCCTCGGCTCCGTCGCCGCCGCCCAGCAGGCTGGTGCCGGTCACAGTGTGATGTGGGTCGACAGCAACGGCTGTGTCGCCAACGCCGCCGCTTGCCCGTGGTTTGTCGGCACCGTCGCCAAGGGTGTTGAGCCCTCGGTCGAGGCCGCGATCCTGTCCGCTGCCAAGGGCACCTTTAAGGGTGGTACCTACGTTGGAACCCTGAAGAACAACGGCACGGCACTCGAGTACGGTGGCATCCCCGTTCCCGCGTCGCTGAAGGCCGCTATCAACAAGGCCAAGGCGGGCATCATCGCTGGCACGATTTCGGTCAACCCGAACAACTACCCAGCACCGTAACGAACACCGCCTTTGTGCGGATGTGACTAATGAACACGACCCGGGCACCACGCCCGGGTCGTGTTCATTAGTACGATGACATCTGATGCGATTAGAACTGCGCGGCATAACCAAACGTTTTGGCTCATTCACCGCCAACGACCAGATCAGCATCACCGTCGAACCCGGCCAGATCCACTGCCTGCTGGGTGAGAACGGGGCCGGGAAGTCAACGTTGATGAACGTGCTGTTCGGTCTGCTACACCCCGATGAAGGTGAAATCCTCATCGATGGCGACCCCGTCAAATTCGAGAACTCGGGCGAGGCGGTGCGACGTGGCATCGGCATGGTGCACCAGCACTTCATGTTGGTTCCGGTCTTCACCGTCACCGAGAACGTCGTTCTCGGCTTCGAGCCCACCAAGTCGATCAACCGGGTTGACTACAAGAAGGCGACTGACGACATCAAGCGAGTGTCGAAGGAGTTCAACCTCGACGTCGATCCCGACGCGATCGTCGAGAATCTCCCTGTCGGCCTCCAGCAGCGCGTCGAGATCTTGAAATCACTCAGCCACGACGCCGAACTCCTGATTCTCGACGAACCCACAGCGGTGCTCACGCCCCAAGAAATCGACGCATTGATGGACATCATGCGCTCGCTCGCTGCGGCGGGAAAGTCGATCCTGTTCATCACTCACAAATTGAAGGAAGTGAAGGCGGTCGCCGACGTGATCACCATCATCCGCCAGGGTCGCGTCGTTGGCACCGCCCAGCCAACCGACACCGAGGGGGAACTCGCATCCTTGATGGTCGGACGCGACGTCAACCTCACAGTCGAGAAGTCCGCGTTCACCCCAGGTGATCAGGTTTTTGAAATTCGCGACCTGGTGGTGCGTGACGACCGAGGGCTCATCGCCGTCAACGGCGTGTCGCTCGACGTTCGTGCGGGCGAGATCCTCGCACTCGCGGGTGTCCAAGGCAACGGACAGACTGAACTCGTAGAGGCGATCGCTGGAATGCGACACGTGGAGTCGGGCACCATCACCCTCAACGGCCGAGACATCACGAACAAGTCACCGCGCCAGGTTCTCGACGCTGGTCTAGGTCACATCCCAGAAGATCGCCACCGTGACGGTCTGGTGCTGTCAATGTCGGTCGCCGACAACTTGGTGCTCAACACGCCCCGTCGCGCTCCTTTTGCCCGTCACGGCTCGAGGAATCTCACGGCCGTGCGCCAGAACGCCGAGCAATTGGTCAAAGAGTTCGACATCCGCACCACCTCGATATTCGAAGAAGCGAGTTCACTCTCGGGCGGCAATCAGCAAAAGGTCATCGTGGCACGAGAGCTCTCTCGTCCCCTCGCGTTTCTCATGGCGTCCCAGCCAACGCGCGGACTCGACGTCGGATCGATTGAATACGTGCATAAGCAAATAGTCGACAACCGAAACAAGGGGAATGCGGCACTCATCGTGTCGTCAGAACTTGACGAAGTCCTCGCACTTGGTGACCGTGTTGCGGTGATGTATGCGGGCAAGATCAGTGGCATCGTCGATCCGAGCACCAGCCGCGAAGCGATTGGGCTGCTCATGACCGGCACGACCTCAGAAGGTGCGCATGTCTGATACCCCACGCCGCGCTGTGACGCTTCGACACCGTTTCTCCTCGACGAGTCCAATCGTCATCGCGTTCATTGCCCTCGTTCTCGGACTGGTCCTCGGGGCTCTCATCATCATCTTCACGACGCCAGTTGTCCTCAACGCGTGGCGCGACATCTTCCACAGTTGGGGCTCTCCGTGGCACGCGGTCAAAGTCACCGCCGACAACGTCGGTGCGGCCTACCGGGCCATGTTCACCGGCTCCATCATCGACCCACCTGGACTGTGGCACTCGATCACCACCGGTAAGGGGTGGGACGCCACGATGACGCCACTCTCTGAGACGCTCACCTACGCGACGCCGTTGATCATTGCGAGCATGGGAGTAGGTATCGCCTTCCAAACGGGCATCTTCAACATTGGCGCCAACGGTCAGGCGGTGCTCGGCGGCATTGCCGGCGCCGCGGTGGGCTCGATGCTGCACATGCCCACCATCATCCACATACCCCTCACGTTGCTGGCGGGACTCGCCGGTGGCGTCATCGCGGGCGCCATCCCCGGTCTCTTGAAGGCCTATACGGGCGCCCACGAGGTGATCGTCACGATCATGCTCAACTACGTCGTGTACGCATTCTTGCTCTTCGTGGTGCTCTCCACGCCCCTTCAGCAACCCGGACAACAAAACGACATCTCACGGATGATGGACCCGTCCTCGCAGCTCGCGCCGATCTTCGGCGTCGCCTCGGGGCTTCGCGTCAGTTACGGCATCTTCGTCGCGGCGGCCGTAGTGGTGTTCGCGTGGTGGTTCCTCGACCGCTCCTCCTTGGGTTTCGACTTTCGCGTCACCGGCGCCAATCCCACTGCTGCTCGGGCCTCGGGTATCAATTCTCGCGCCATCATGGTGCTCGTCTTTCTCATCTCGGGTGGACTCGCCGGACTCGCCGGCATCGTTCAGGCGGCGAGCACCACGCACTTCATCGACGGTGGCTTTCTGATCGGTAACGCCGGAATCGGCTTCACGGCCATCACCGTCGCCCTGCTCGGTCGCAACCGTCCCATGGGGATCGTGTGGGCGTCCCTGCTCTTCGCTGCGCTCGGCGTAGGCGGGCGCTCCATGCAGGCGAGCACCGGCATCCCCTTGGACCTCGCGACCATCATCCAATCGGCCGTCGTACTGTTCGTCGCGACACCGGTGCTCGTGAAAGAGATATTCCGACTTCGCACGTCGCCAACGGCCACGGTTCAGCTCGCAACGAAGGGATGGAACTCGTGAGCATCGTCGGCGTAACGCCACAAGCTAACGAAGCGGCCGCCGCCGCGAGCGGACGAACTCGTGCGATCGGCGCCATCATGATCGGCATCGGAGTGTTCACCGGCCTCGTCTTCGCCATGGGCGTCTCGAGCGCAGCGCACTCCGGATTGACCTTCAATCCAGTCAACCTCAGTAACGCACCCTGGCACGTGAGCGACCTCACTGTTGCGACCCGATGGGTCAACGCCGTCATCGCACTGTTGATGGTCGCGCTCGGCCTCGAAGTCATCATTCGTTCGCCACGACGCGCGGTGATGGTTCGCTTCGGTGTCGTGGCCGTGCTCTTCTTGTTCGCGCTGCTCTTTTGGGTGGTGCGAACGCCCGGGCCTTCACCGGTGCCGGTCATCAATTTCACTGCCGTCCTCATTGGAAGTTCCGAAGTCGCGATGGTGCTCATCTTCGGTGCACTCTCTGGAGTCATGTGCGAGCGTTCGGGCGTTGTGAACATCGCCATCGAAGGTCAGTTCATCGGTGGTGCCTTCATCGGAACCATGTTGGCCTCGACCACGCACAGTTTCATCTTCGCCGCGCTCGGCGGCGCAGTGATCGGTGGACTGCTCGGACTGCTCCTCGCTTTCCTCTCACTTCGCTACCTCTCCGATCAGATCATCGTGGGCGTGGTGCTCGTCACCATGATCGGCAGTTTCTCGTCGTATCTGAACCTTCAGGTGTTCACACCGTTCCCCCAGTTCAACACCGGCACCCTCGCGCCCAACCTCGCAATCCCCCTCATCTCGAAGATCCCCATCATCGGACCGGTCTTCTTCGATCAATCGGGATTCTTCTACTTCATGCTGATCCTCGTCGGCGCGGTGAGTTTCGCCCTCTTCAAGACCCGCTACGGGCTGCACGTACGCGCCGTTGGTGAACACCCCCGAGCCGCCGCAACCGTTGGCATCAACGTCGTGCGCGTGCGCTACATCAATGTCGTCCTGGGTGGCGCCATCGCCGGCGTGGGGGGTGTTGCGTTCATGGCCTCCCAGGGCCAGTTCCAGCCGGGGTACACCTCGGGACTCGGGTACATCGCCCTGGCCGCGATGATATTTGGTCGCTGGCGACCCTCGGGTGCGGTGGTCGCCTCAGTCCTCTTCGGTCTTTCGGTGTATCTCTCACAGAACCTCCAGACCTACAACGTGCCGGTCTCGACCTACATCCTCAACATGTTCCCGTACATCATCACCATCGCCGTGGTCTCAGGTCTCATCGGTCGCGTTCGCGCGCCGGCGGCTGATGGTATCCCCTATCACCGCGAATAGGGCTCAATCACTGGCCCCTAAGTGGCCGACCACCGTCGCGGCGTTCGCCATCGCGAGCTCGAGCGCGACGTCACACCCAGCACCGGTTAAGCGCGCCGCCAGGTACGAGCCCGTCGCGGCGTCACCCGCGCCAGTGGTGTCGAGGACCTCGACGGGCTTCGCGTCGGCGTGCCAATGGTCGTCACCGCGAATGACCAGTGCGCCATTCGCCCCCCGCGTGATGATCAACTCGTCAACGCCTTGTGCAAGACGCTCACTAGCAGTTGCGATGTCGGCATCGTTCGCGAGTGCGAGGGCCTCTTCTTCGTTCGCGAAGAGCATGGTGACAGGTCCAATCGCGTGCAGGAAGACACCAGCACCCAACTTCTCGAGCGGGGCCAGCGAGCACGTATCAACTGACGTTGATGCGCCTCGAGCGCGCGAAAGATCCAGCGCTTCACTGGCTATTGCTCTCGTTGCGTCGTCGAGGACCGTGTAACCCGAGACGTGCAAATGGTCGAAATGATCCGCGAGCGCAGCGCGGACGTGTGCCAACGAGAGCTCGCAGTTGACGCCACGATCGGTCATCATCGCGCGTTGACCATCGCGGTCGACCAACGCCACCACGACCCCCGTCGACCCGCTCACGGTCTCAAGTCTCGGTGTCACTCGCTCGCGCTCAAGGTCGCGCGCGAACATCGCTCCAGACTCGTCGTCGCCAACGACACCAACGTAGGTGACGTCGTGATGGCGCGCGAGGGTGACCGCCATGTTGGCGGCGGAGCCACCGCGCGAGATCCTCACCCGAGACGGCGTGTCACTGGTCGGCGCCACGGGACCGAGCGGGCGCACGATGACGTCGAGCATGGCATCACCGATGACGACGATGCGTGAGCTCACGCGCGGGCTCGGGCGATCTCCATCGCGATAGCGCCCGCCAAGAGCGCATTGGCCACGACGAGGTCCTGGTTCACCTTGACGCTACGACCCTCGCTGAATCGAGCGAACTCGGCCAGTAGTACTGGCGTGACATCCTTACCGCTCACGCCGAGTCGCTCGGCCATTGCGAGAGCGCTCTCGAGCGCGTCGTCATGGAGTTGTCCGTCGAGTTGATGGTCGTCGTCAATGGGATTGGCGACCAAGAGCCCCGCACTCGAGAACCGCCGATGTCCACGAAATGCCGCCGCCACTTGCGCGGGGCTCTCAAGGGACCAGTCGAGCGAGAACCCGCTATCGCTGCGATAGAAGCCTGGAAATTGGTGCGTGCGGTATCCCGCGACGGCGACACCGAGGGAATCGAGGCGCTCCAGGGTCGCTCCGATGTCAAGGATCGATTTCACGCCCGATGCGACGACCACGATCGAGGTACGTGACAACGCCGTCAGGTCGGCTGATTCGTCAAAGCTGTGCGCGGCGTCACGGTGCACGCCACCGAGCCCGCCGGTCGCCATCACCTCGATACCCGCCTTCTCGGCGATGGCGATAGTCCCCGCCACGGTGGTGGCTCCATCGACGCCACGCGCGAGCGCGATACCGATGTCTCGCGCGGAGAGTTTGGCGGCTTGTCGTGAAGGTTCGGCCAGTCGCTCGAGTTCTTCGCTCGTGAGACCGACGACGATCTCGCCCTCAAGGATCCCGATGGTGGCGGGCACCGAACCACTCGAACGCACCGCCGCTTCGCAGTCACGCGCCACTTCGATATTTACCGGCGCGGGAAGACCTTGGACGACGATTGTCGTCTCGAGCGCGACAACACCTCGATCTTCCTTTAACGCAGTCGACACCTCGTCGTGCATCCTCATTGGGACATCGTAGAAATTATTCATGCACAGCGAAGTGTACTGTTTGATTGTGAGTTCCCTCAGTGAGATTCCGTGGAATGAATTACGCGAGCGAGCACGTCACGCGACGACGACGTCCTACGCCCCGTACTCGAAGGTCCGAGTAGGAGCGTGCGGCTACACGACCGACGGTCGCTTCGTATCGGGCGCCAACGTGGAGAACGCGAGTTACGGGCTGACATTGTGCGCCGAGTGTTCGCTCGTGAGCGATCTCGCGCGTATCGGTGGAGGACGTCTCGCCGCAGTGACGATTGTCGCGGGCGATGAACAGCCAATCGCGCCGTGTGGCCGATGCCGTCAGGTGCTGTACGAGCACGGTGGTGGTGGACTCCTGGTTGATTACGGTCCCGACGTGGCACCACGCCATCTCCATGAACTCCTGCCCGATGCGTTTGGTCCCGACGACCTCGACACCAGGAAGAGTTCGTGAGCGCATTCTCCGCTGTTGAGATCATCACCGCCAAGCGTGACGGAGGCGCTCTGAGCGACGACGCCATCACGTGGATGCTGGACGCCTACATGAAGGGTGAGGTGGCCGACGAGCAGATGTCAGCGCTGCTCATGGCCATCTTCTTCAACGGATTGGAGCCGCGCGAGCTTTTGACGTGGACGGACCAGATGATCGCCTCGGGTGAACGACTGGACTTGAAGGGCCTCTCTCGACCCAGCGTGGATAAGCATTCGACGGGTGGTGTGGGCGACAAGATCTCCCTGATCCTCGCCCCCTTGGTCGCCTCGTGCGGTGCTGCAGTCCCCCAGCTCTCTGGACGGGGCCTCGGTCACACCGGCGGCACACTCGACAAACTCGAGTCAATACCGGGTTGGCGTGCGTCGCTCTCGAACGATGAGATCCGCAGTCAACTGGAGGACGTAGGTGCGGTGATCTGCGCGGCGGGCCAGGGCCTCGCACCGGTGGATCGGAGACTCTACGCACTTCGAGACGTCACCGGGACGGTCGAATCCATTCCACTGATCTCGTCTTCGATCATGTCCAAGAAGATCGCCGAAGGCACCAATGCGCTCGTTCTGGACGTCAAGGTCGGTCGCGGCGCGTTCATCAAGACCCATGACCGCGCACGACTACTCGCCCAGACCATGGTGGCACTCGGAACGAGTCATGGCGTGGCGACCGTGGCGCAACTGACCGCGATGAACCAACCGCTCGGCCGCGCCGTCGGTAACGCCCTCGAAGTGACCGAGTCCATCGACGTCCTGCGAGGAGGTGGGCCGAGCGACGTGCGAGAACTCACAGTGGCCCTGGCTCGCACCATGCTCGAGTTGGTCGGCCTGGACGCAGACCCCGCGAGCAAACTCGATGACGGGTCCGCGTACGCCACCTACCGTTTGATGATCGAAGCCCAGGGAGGAGACCCCGACGCCAAGATGGCCGAAGGTGCGTGCAAGGACGTTGTGCTGGCGCCACAAGACGGCATTATCCAGTCGCTCGATGCGCTCGACGTCGGCATCGCCGCGTGGCGCCTCGGCGCCGGACGTGCGCGAAAAGAGGACCCGGTGAGTGCCGGCGCCGGCGTCTTGTGCCTCGCGCGCGTGGGAGAGTTCGTCGAAGCAGGTCAACCCGTCTTCGAGCTCTTCGCCGATGATGACGAGCATCTCGCACGGGGACGCGACGCCATTACGCGCGCGCTCGTGCTCGGCGAGGAGCCGGTCCCGCACGAGCCGCTGCTCCTGGAGCGAATCTCGAAGTAGGGCTCAAACAGGTGAGTAACCTTGACCCATGTCAGGCATCTCTCTCACCCGCGAAATCATCGAACGAGCCCCGAAGGTGGTGCTGCACGAGCATCTCGACGGTGGACTTCGTCCAACGACCGTCCTCGAGCTCGCGCGCGACATCGACTACAAAGGTCTACCCACGGGCGACCCAGAAGAGCTCGCTCGCTGGTTCATCGCTGACGCTCCCGGTAGCGACCTCGTTCGCTACCTCGAGGGCTTTGCGCACACCACCGCCGTGATGCAGACCAAGGAACAACTGGAGCGAGTCGCGAGTGAGAGCGCGCTCGACCTCGCGCGCGACGGCGTCGTGTACGCCGAGGTTCGCTTCGCTCCCGAATTACACACCCATCGGGGGCTCTCACTTGACGAGATCGTCGCCTCGGTCCTGGCGGGGTTTGCCCACGGGGCCCGCCAGGCCTCGATGGAGGGACACACGATCGTCGTTCGCCCGATTCTCTCCGCAATGCGCCAGAACAATCGCAGTGAAGAGATCGCCCGCCTCGCGGTCACGTTCCGTGACGAGGGCGTGTGCGGATTCGATATTGCGGGACCCGAGGATGGTTTCCCCCCGACCGAGCATCTAAGTGCGTTCCACCTGATCCAGCGTGAGAATTTCCATATGACCATCCACGCGGGCGAAGCGTTTGGTCTCCCGTCGATATGGGAGGCCGTGCAGTTCTGCGACGCAGAGCGTCTCGGGCACGGCGTACGCATCGTCGACGACATCACGCGGGTCGGTGACCACTACGAATTGGGCCGCCTCGCCAACTTCATCCGGGACCGACGTATACCGCTGGAAGTCTGTCCGACCTCCAATGTCCACACCGGCGCCGCGACGTCGATCGCCACGCACCCCATCGAGCTACTGCGTCAGCTGCGATTTCGCGTGACGCTCAACACTGACAACCGACTCATGAGTGGCATCACAATGAGCAGTGAGTTCGAGACGTGCGCGAAGGCCTTCAACTGGGGCCTTGATGACATGGAGTGGCTGACGCTGAACGCCGCGAAGAGCGCTTTCTACCAGTTCGACCAGCGCCTTGAGATGATCAACACGGTCATCAAGCCCGGCTATGCGGCACTTCGCGCCGATGGTGCGACGCAGGTCGCTTCGAGGTAGCGGCATATCGCATCGACGACGCCTCGCCTCGTGAAGCATGAATACTTGGCGTGGAAGAATGAAGCGTCTCGACTGCGTTCCCTAGCGTTTGGGTTCGTAGCGCATGGATAGCGCTCCTGACGCGAATTCAGTGAGCCCGACGAGCCTCAAGTCGACGTGTTGTGCGAGCGTCGCCAATAACGTCGGTCCGTGACCCACGACTCGGGGATGCACCACGAACTCGTACTCATCAATTAATCCGAGCTTCGTCAACGCGAGCGGAAGACTCACGCCACCTACGAAGATCCCTTTGCCCGGCTGCTCTTTAAGCAGTTGAACCGCGTCCCCCAGTTCCCCATGGACCAACTGCGCGTTCCAGTCGACTGCCTTCAACGTGCTCGACACCACATACTTACGTGCGTCGTTTATCGAGCGAGCGAATGATCCCATCCACTCGGGCCTCGTTCCACCATTTGTAGATCGCCACGCCGACTCCATCATCTCGTAGGTCACGCGACCGAATAGCAGCGCATCGGCCCTATCGAGGACCTCAGCCCAATATCGATGGACGTCTTGCTCCACCGGTATTTCTCGATGGTCGCAGCACCCGTCCACAGTCACATTGATGGCGTATCGAAGTGGACGCACGTCGAAAGAGTACCGCTGATGACTCGAGTCGGCCCCAAATAATTCGATTGGCGCACACCCGAGAGATGACGTCGCGGTGTCCCTCGCAGTGACTACCAGCGAGCGCCCTTGACTGTCTCAACGAGAGGTCGAACAGCACCGAAACACCGTGCGTGGTCCAGTGACGCGGGTTCGGCGCTTCGACAACGTAGCCCTCGTGGTCGCTCTAGGATCCACATCACGTCGGTCGCCTTTGGCATCACTGAATCCCCGGCACGCCGACTCCTACAATTTCAAGACGATCGATAATTCGTCTCGCACGGCGCGCAGGTACGCGTTCGCCTCGGCACGCTGTTCGACGAGTCTTCTCTCGTCAGGCGCGAGCGTGACCTCAATGTACGCCTTCAGTTTGGGCTCGGTTCCTGACGGGCGAACAACGACGCGGCCCATGTCACCGAGGCGCAAGTAGATACCGTCGGTCGCCATGAGACCACGCCACCCCTTGGCGAGGTCTATGACTTCACTCACGTCGAGTCCGCCGAGCGTCGAAGGTGGAGTACTCCGCAGTCGAGCGACCACGTCACGGATCATCTCACTGGCCTGGGGTCCCTCGGCACGTAGTGACACCTGACCACCGGCGTGCACGCCAAAATCGTGCTCGATCTGGTCGAGCCGATCAAGGAGCGATTTTCCTTCGTGACTCAGTCGCTCCGCGAGCCGACACAACGCCAATGCGGCGGACATGCCGTCCTTGTCGGCGACCAGCGGATCGACCGCGAAGCCCAGAGCCTCTTCGTACCCGAAGCGCAAGGTGCGCACACCGTCGCC
>JAJXXA010000101.1 GCA_021781335.1 Actinomycetes bacterium | reverse complement strand
CAACGAAGTGGTTCCACAGCATCAACGAGATCATGGAAAGCGCGATGAGTGCCAGGGCCGATTTTTGAATGAGACTCATGCCGTGACTGGCTGACATGTGTGGTTGGGTCTCTGCGAGATTCTCTGCAGCGTGGTGGGCCATCTTGTGACCGGCAGCGGTCGAAACGGCTTTGAGGATGTCCCAGTCAGTTGTAAAGACGTAGGTGACGTGCTTCGCGCCAAGAGTCGCTAGGAGCGATGGTGGAATCTGGGTATCGGGGTCACAGACCGCGACAAGCAGTGTTGACGCTCGACCCGTCGTAGCAAATCGCCACGGTACCCAGCGCTCGTCGAGTAGCACGGCGGGATCGAGTCCTTCGAAGAGTTCGTCGTCGGGTGGATCACTGATCAGATCAACGAATTCCAAATCGAGCACTGAAGCCCACTGTCGATAGAGCTCGAGGCGCGAACAGAATCCGTAGTCGAGCAGTATCCGTCCGATCCAGCCACCTTCGCTGGCCTGGATCGCAAGGACTTGGTCGCGTTGTTCTTTGGTGATGACGCCAGATTTCTTCAGTGACTTGAGCAACCCTCGCTCGCTTCGCTGACTGAGAGACGTCGATGTCACGGGCGTTGGTGCGAGGGGGTCTTCAATGGACTCGGTGGGGTAGTTGGTCATCGCTACCTATGGTGTTGTTCGAAGCGTCCCCGAGAGGAGACTGTTGGGGGGCGGTTGTTGATCGGGCGGGATCTGCTTATAGACAATGAAGCCGCGGAAAGCTGCGACGGGGAAGAAGAGGGTGTCAAAGACTTTGTCGCGGTGCAACGTCATCCACACTTGGTCGTTCTTGTCGCCAGGTTTCACGGCCACCCAGGTGATCAGGTTGGGGTTGGCGAGGAGTTGCTGGTACACGTGGCCAGCGGAGGTCACGATCACGCGGTGCAGATCGAGGCCGATGAGCGGCACGATAGGAAAGACGGTCTCGTCGAGCAAGATGTACCCCGAGGTCGCGTTGGTATGGAGCCACGACGCAAGCTGACGCTGTGAGATGCCAGCCGCCGTGTTGGCCTTGGCTTCGAGGACCGTGAGGGCGTTTGCCGGCATTGAGCCGTTCGCGAGACCGACCAACCACCCTCCAGAGCAGGCGAGGATGATGAGCGCAGCCGTCCAGCGCGCGAGGATCCCTCGCTGCGCGACGGGCAATCGGTCGGGGATGAGTCGAAGTATCTGTGCTGCGGCTACCGCCAGGAAGGGCAGTAGTTCGGTGCCGTACCTCGCGTTCTCGATGCCGTAGGGGATCATCTCTGGCAGACGAATGTAGATCTGACCGAGGTCAATCGAGACGACGATGAAGAGACTCAGTCCGATGAGACTCAACCACAATTCCTGGCGTAGTCCTTTCCATCTGAGAAACGTCACCCCAAGTCCGATGAACGCGGCGACCATTATCAGCGAACCACCGATATCAAGGGCGTCACGTCCGTAGAGTGCGAGGGCCGCTGGAAGGCTTCCTTTTCCATAGACGAGGCCGAGGGCCGCGAACGGGGCAATCAGTGATCGAGACGAGTACTTACCGGTCGCGAACTCGAGCGGACTGCCAAAGACCGTCCAGTTGAAGACGAACCACCAGAAGATGGCGACGGCGGGCGGCAGGGCGAACGCGAGTAGTTGATTTCGCATGTCGCGTGTCCAGCCGAAGCGCTGGTAGGAGAGCAACGCTACAAAGACGGTGGCGAGTGCGACAAAGCCCCAGCCCTCGAAACGTGAGAGCACGTCAGCGGCAGCAGGAAGTCCACAGAACAGTGCCGTCATCCCTGCTGAGTACGGACGCTTCGAGGAACTCCATCCGAGCAGCCCCGCGACGGTGAGACACGAGAACGCCACACTGAACGGCTCGGTCATGGGCACTGCGCTCAAGTACGACCACGAGGGATTGAGGGCCATCACCATTGCAGCGACCCAGCCGCCCGCACTGCCCACTCCGGTGCGCTCGGCTATCCGATACAGCGCGACCGAGGTCGCCACACTACAGAGAATTGCGAAAAAAGCCCCTCCGACACCAGTTCGCCAGGCCCACATCCACACTGATCCCACCGAGAAGAACAGGTGCGGCACGGGCAGCCACGTCGTTCCCAACTGCGAGAGTCCCGGGTTCGGTGAGTCCCACAATCGTCTCGCGATGGTCATGTGTGACAGCGAATCGCCGAAACTGTACATGAGGTTGTGTCGGTACGCCCACGTGGCCATCGCGCTTTGTATGAGCAGCGTGATGAGTGCAACACCCTTCCATCCACGCCACCAACCTGCCGAGACCACCACTTCGTTGGGCGGCTCGAGAAGGGGGGTGTTTCGTGTGCGGCGCCACAGTCGCGGCTTCGTGACGAGTGGTTCTAGCGAACCTGAGGGAGGGTTGATGTCGACGAGACGGGTCATGGTATTAGCGACTCAACTCTGTGGTCAGTCTGTCTTCTTGTGGCGAGGTGACGTCTCAACTTCGATGCGAGTGACCGGTGCACGCTTGATGCCCGTCGGTTCAGCGCCGGTCAAGGTGTCGTTGCTGACGCCGTTCAGCGCTCGTGCGCGTTGTTCGCGACTGGCCGCTCGCCGTAGGCGACGAAGCTTGAGCCAGAACCAGAGGAGACGAAGCACGATGGCGGCGATGATCAGCGCGATGCCGACGAGGAGCCAGGTAGGTATACCTAGGTTGTTCGCGGGATTGGCGGCCGTGAGCTGGGTCAAGATGGCACCGGACCCAACGAGACGTACGCGTTCGTCGGGGGTCATGATTGCGATTTGCCCGGTGCCAAGACCGAACCAACCGCCGAACGTCGACGTGTTGATGGCTGCGGTGAGATCGTGCACCAAGGATGTTGATTCGTAGGCCCCCGTCAGAATCACGTCGCGCCCGTTCTGGTTGAACGCTTCGAGGGCGGCGAAGGGTTGGTTCACCGTATATCCAATCGAGATGCCATTGGTAGCGAGTGTTCGAAAGGGCTGAAAGGAGATGGGCGCCTTTAACGCCACTGAGTTGGCCCGGGTGGCGCCGACGACCACCTCGTTCTCGTGGCCAGTGAGCATCTGACTATTGGGCACCAAACTCACCTGGGGGATGTAGGGAAGCACTTGGGCAAGGGTGGTGACCAGTTGACACGCGTCGATCAAGTTGGCGTCGCTCATCGAGACGAGATCGACGTTGATGCCGGGTGCGACGTTCTGGGGAGACCGGTCAAAACCTGGTGGCAAGGTTTGTCCGGGGGTCGCGGCGAATCCCGATGAGGGGTTGATCGTCACCTGCACGGGGACGAGACCCGCGTGACAAAATCCCCCTGGGGGCGAATAATCGAGTCGATAATCGACGCTCTGGGTACGGCTGAGCACCGAGACGGGGACGTTCGCGTTCATGACCAATGAACCCACGGTGCTGAGACGTTGACTCGCAACGATGTATCCACCAACGAGGACACTGAAGGTCGCGACGCCACCGACTGGTGGAGGTGTGTAGTCGGCCTGGAGTCGTAGTTGCAGCGAACGGATCGGTGCACCGAATTGCGATTGCGAGAGGAACTGGGTGACGTCGACCGTGCCCAACCCCTCAATTGATGTCTGGTTGCCCAGTTGGGCGAATGTGATTTCTCGCGTGCCGTTCGCGGTTACCGTGACCTTGAGGGGGTTGGTCGTATCTTGAGTGCCCTTCGCACCGAGTGCGTTGTTGGACGTGGCGAGCGCTAGTTGTCCCACGCCTATGGCTTGGGCTTCTCGCACCAACGAGGCTCCCTGGCCGCTCACCACGAGGACCGGGGCCGTGCCCACCTTGGTGACCGAGGTATCACCACTCGTAGACGACGGAGTGACTTCGACGAGGACATTTCGAACCAGGGGACTGATGGACTGTTTCGGCGGTGTACCTTGGGCGATCGAGACTTGGGTATTGGTGCCGTACTGCTGTGAAACGGTGGCGGCGATTTGCATGCTCGCGAGTGAAGCGGCGCGCGCATTGGCGCTCGAGAGACCGGCGAGCGATGGGACCCAGACAACTATTCGATTGAGTTGGGGTGGCCAGAAGTCCGCCGGATTGGTGGGGCTCTTGAGCGCACCGCTTAGAAGTCCGCTGGCTGATTCGATCTGGGCGACCACAGAGTTGGTGGCGGTACAGCCGCTCGGGTTCAAATACTTTGAATCCAGGTTGAGATCGATGTGAACGTGGATATTGACCGTCCCGTTCTGCACGTCGCCGGCGGTCAGTGGCGCAGAGAACTTCGAGGTGCCGTTGACGTTACTGAGATTCTCGGGATAGACGTTCGTGGGTGTGGTGATCGTGGCGATGCCACCGGTGACGGGGCCACGGATGAGCATCGACGCGACGAATTCGACGGGCGTCGTGCCCGTTGGCACGTAGAGCGTGAAGAACGCGTCACCGCTTGGGGCCGAAAGGGTTTGGGGCTTTCCGTTAGAGAGCAAACTGAGCGAGAGCAGCCCTTTGGTCGAAAGAGCGGATGTGGTCGTCGTTGTCTTAGCGCTTGCTGACGCTACTGAGGAGTAGAGTAGGGGCGAGACGGCACCCATCAGGGCTATTGCAAAAGTCAGTACGAACCTGAGAAGGAGCCCCGGTCGGGGCGTGGGAGGTTCTCCGTGTTGGCGAAATCGCCATGTCGACATGTGCCCCTGCTAATCCAGTTCGCCAATAGAGAGATACAAAGTGTATAGGAAATTGGCAACCCTGGATCACCAGAACATGAAAGCTAAGGAATTCAGCCTCTACTTGGGTTCATTCTACAAAATGAATTGCTTAACTACCTGATGAAACGACGAAACTCGACGTGCCCTCGTTGGATCGCGAAAATAGCGCCACTTTGACGGAAATGTTGGTTCCGCCTATGAAGACCAAAGACGTTAGTTCGAATACCGCAGATCGTTCATGGCGACATCTGCTCGGTTGAGGAGTGCATCGAAAGTGTCTTCGGATCGAGGATCGAAGAACGACGCGCCAACGTAGGCCCTGAGTTCCGGTGCGTCCTGTGACGCCTCGTTGCGGCGTTGAATCGTCGTCAGGAGTCTCTGGGCCGCTATCTCGGAATTGTCGGCATCACCCAACAGCACGGCGAACTCGTTCATACCAAGGCGCGCAACGATGTCAGACTCTCTGAACTCGTGCTCGAGAAGCCGCGCGAACTCTCGAAGCGTCTCATCCTCGTACTGGGAATCTGGCGCACCGCCCGTCGAGTCAAGATCACCAAGTCCGATGTAGAGCAGGGTTGCGGGCATATTACGTCGTCGACTGGCGGCGAGCGCTTTGGTGACGAGCAGCTCGAATCCGTGACGATTGCTGAGACCCGTCACGATGTCCATTGATTCGAGGTGGTGAGAAGCGATCTCTTGTTCGATGATTTCGGCCAAGTCTCGAAGGGAGTCTCCTTCTGAAGCGCTGAGTTCACGGGGTTCATCGCTCATGATGCATAACGTGCCAAGGTTCGTCCCTAGGGGGCCTCGAACAGGGTGGCCAGCGTAGAAGCGGACGTGCGGCTCGCCTTTTACCATCGGTCCGTAAGAAAAGCGCAAGTCGTGGGTGGCGTCGACGACGTGCAGGCTGGTGTGGCCGAGGATCGTCTCATTGCAGAATGAGAATCTTCGAGGCGTCATTTCGAGATCGAGACCCTGACGCGAGATGAACCAGACGCTGTCCTCGTCGATCACAGTTACGGCGGCTATTGGCACGCCGAAAAGTCGCTGTGCAAGGCGCGTCACTCGGTCGAAGCGATCTTCGGGTCGGGTCCCTAACTCACCCAGTGCGTACACCTCTCTGAGTCGAGCGGCCTCGTTGGGTGGTTTCTTTGGCACCTCTATTGCTCCATTCTCGCCCGCTACTGCGACTCGTGAGTGTAGTGAATAGGCAACCCAACGCGCCTGATTGAGAAGAATACCCCTAAATCAACGCGTACCCGTGGAAGATCATCACTTGGTGGTTTTCGACGTCGGACCAGGAACTGGGGGTGGAGATACCATCGAGCGATCTCGTCGAGCGCGAACCGTGGCGACGGTGGGGCTGCCTGCGCAGTCAGTGTTTGGTGACATGTCCGAACTGAGCGGCGCTGAGTCCTAGGTCACGCACACTCAGCCAACGAACACTTCGTGGTCTCAGGTGACGCAGTACTAATTGTCGGTTGGAACGTATCCCGTTCCCGTGTAACTCTGGCCATCGCCGCCGTCACCGGTATAGGGGACGGTACTCGTCGTGGTGGTCGTCGTAGAGGGGGGCCTGGTTGTCGTGGTGCTCGGCGCCGTTCGCGGAGCCGTGGTAACGGGCGGAGCCACGTACACCGGGGCAGGAGTCGTTGTCGGTGGCGACGTCACGTGCGTTACCCTCGCGACCGTGGTGGTCGTCGAAGGCGAGGTCGTTGTGGATGTGAGGGTCATTGATGAGGGTGCCGCGCGGTTCGTAGCCACCACAATCCCCACTCCGACACCTAGGGCCAATACGGCCGTGCCAATCCAGGCCAAGACGCTCGAGATGCGACGCATCAGCGCTCTCCTGAATTCATAGGCTCATTTTTCCTGACCACTATCGACGCGCGCATGCAGTGCGTACCTTTCATCGTCTCTCTCAAACCTACCGTCGTGCGTGCACGACGTCCATTACATATTGATGGCATTTTCGGGGTCAAACTGTACAAGCAGTTAGAAATTTCTACCAACGAGTTGTGAGAAGCCTGAGATGCGTCGCTCTTCGTGTGAACGCGGTGGCATTCGTACTCGCCGATGTCCCCGAGCGAATTAGTTTCATTCTTGTGCAGTCCTTCGTGCATCATTGATTGGATCGGCATTTCACATCGGGGAAGTCATGAGAGAGTCATTTCGTAGTTCACATCAACGAGATCATCGTTTCAATCGATCGCGGCGAATCTCGCAGTCGCTCTTTCTGGGCGCAGGATTGGCGTCCGGCGTCATTGTGAGCCACGTCGCGGCTGACGCACGAGTAGCGGTCGTCCCCACCGTTCAGGGTTACGGAACAACTGGAACTACTACTTCGGTCGTGACGCCACCGCGTAAGGCCACGCACGCTTCACCAACCACGAGCGTCGCTCGAACCCAGTCGTCAACGCCGACGCCGACCAGTCCCTCGAACTCACAACAGTCAGTGGCGACCCCACCGCCCACTACCGCAGCACCTTCTCGTACGACCGCGACGACGCCGGTGACCGCACCACCTGCGGCGCCTACAACCACTGTGTACGTCCCTCCAACCACGGTGCCGCCACCGGTCACTACCACGACCGTGTGCACCACGACTCCCTCGGGACACGTCACCTGTATTTGAGCTGTGACACACTGCACCGCGACGGCCAGGCATCTCTCGCTCAATACTCGGTGGGTCAATGTTGGAGTGCGGCCACTCAGATGTGGACGAAGAATCTGGCGCACGCCAAGCTGAGCGCCAGCACGATCGATGCCCAACAGAGTAACGACAAGGCACGCTCGAGCGGCGCGAGCAACATCGCGCGCGATAGTTCGGAACGATGACCGTCGCGCCACGTGATGTCGCCCTCGAATGCGACCGCGGATCGTCGAAGGAGACGAGCGGGCGTGGAGAGTTGACGTTGGGTCAGTGCGACGAGGGACGTAAACAGCGCGGTCGCTACGGCGGTGATGTTCAGAGATTGGTGCTGGGAGAAATACGACGTGAGGGCAGGAAACGCACCCCACCCGATGGCGAAGGTCAGATCGTTGTGCAACAGACCGTGGAGCAACTCAAGGTTGTAGGCGACGGCGAGCAGGACGCCCGCAACAATGAAGTAGACAAGGGCGGTGTTCACGTAGAAGACACCGACCACGCCGAGCGCGCACGCGACGCCGATCCCCGCAATGGATGCAATCGCCAGTTGCCACGAGGGAATGGCGGTGCTGAGTGGTCGGTCGTGCAACTCATCGAGGGCGTGAGCTCCAATGCCCACGGCGAAGAAGAACGCTACCAACGTGACGATCAGGCGTGACGCGCTGACTGGTCCTTTGATGCACGCTCCAATAACGACGAAGGAGAGATGACACGACGTGTACGGAGGATGCAAGAGCGTCCACCATTCACGCAGCCGTTGGTTGCGCACGAATCGAGGTGCGGCGTAGAACGCGGGCGCCAGATCATCGGGCTCGCCGCCACGCACCCGCATCAGTCGGCCCTATAGCCCCACATGACGAGTCCGCCACCGAGACTCATCGTTCGCCATTCGACGTGGTCGATGCCGGCATGCCGCCAGGCGTCAACCGTCCAGTCAATGGGATAGCGGCGGTAGTGGCTAGAGATACTCGGACCGAGAAAACTCCCCACGTTCATCCATCCTCTTCCTCCGGTCAAGAGTCCAGCCGCGGGAAGTACCACGCGCGTATAGATCCACCACAACGCTCTCCAGTGAGCTCGAGCGGGGACCGCGAACTCGAGGCTTGCAATGCGCCCCCCGGGCTTCACGACGCGCGCCAACTCCTTTAAGACTGCCTGCGGATCGGCGACGTAGCGAAGGAGGTACGTAAACGTCAACGCGTCAAAGGTTGCGTCGGGGAACGGTAGTTCCTCCGCGTGTCCCCGGACGAGCCATATTCGATCAGCGTATCCGTGCGCGATATTCTCACTCGCGGCGTGCAGCATCTCCGGGCTGAGATCGACACCAACGATCTTCGCTTCGCTGGAACGTGCCAGTTGGATGGCAACCGCACCCGGGCCACACGCTACATCGAGTGCCAGCATCGGGCGTGAGGACGCGACGTGTCGAATCATCTCCGTGCGCCAGCGGCGGTCTTGAGCGAATGAGAGAACCTGCGCCAGCGAGTTGTACTTCTTAGGCAACGGCGCGAAGAGTTCACGGCTGAACTGATTGGGTCGCCGTCGTGACGCTCGTACGCGCCGGTTGAAGATAATCATGACCGGTCTCGCCACGCACGTGCGAGGCGTAATGAATCGCTGGGAACACGGATGCCGTTTATCGTGAGACTCTCCCTTTCAATCAGATGATGACGGATGAGGGCTACGCGCACAACACTTCTGGCATCACCCTAACTGAGTGGTCCAATCAGTGACGAGACCAATAACCCTCGCTCAGTTCGCGTCGAGCGCTGACGCAGGGTCAGTGCAGGTTGATGGTCAAGTGGATGGGCAGATTGGCTGATGACTCACCGAGGTCGATGGAGTACTGACCCGCAACAGTGGTGAAGGAACCGTGGGAGAAGATTTGGAACGCAGAAGGTGCCAAGGACAACGTAACGGTCTTGGACGCCGACGGGGACAGCGTAACGCGCGCAAACGCGCGCAACTGTTCTGGGGGCTCTCCCGCCGCGTTTGGATAGTGAACGTACGCCTGGATGACGTCGGCGCCCGCACGCGAACCGATGTTCTTGACGCGTACGCGCACGAGCACGAGGTGGCCACGATGCGTCAGTGACGGCGACGAGAGCTTGAACGTGGTGTAGTCAAGTCCAAAGCCAAAGGGGAAGAGTGGGGTGTACTTGTGTACTTGATACCAGCGGTAGCCAATGGAGAGATTCGAACTGAAATGGACCGAAAGGTCGACGCCAGGAAATTGTCGAGGAATTGTGATGGGTTGGTGGGTGAGGCTGGAGGGGAAGCTGAGAGGTAGCCGGCCCGAAGGGTCGACGCGACCGCTCAGGATCGCCGCAATCGCCGCTCCGTCCTGCTCACCTGGATACCACGCCTCAAGGACGCCCGCGACGTGCGATATCCACGGCATCAACACTGCGCTACCGGTATTGAGAACCACGATCGTTCGCGGGTTGACTGCGGCAACAGCAGAGATGAGCGCATTGGCATCACCCGCGAGCTGGAGATTTGGACTGTCTGCGCCCTCCGTGCTGAAATCGCCGGCGAAGACGATTGCGACCCTGGCCTTGCGCGCTGATGCGACGGCTGCATTGATGGCGGGGGTGACATCAGTGATGCCGAATTTTGGAAGTGCGTGGTGCCTCGGTTGAAACCACGTCGCGCTAAAGACATAGACCTTGCGCTTGTCGAGTCGCACGGTCGCTGTCATGTCAGCGGGCGCGTGCAAGCCCATTGATGCAACGACGGTCCTGTGGTTCAGGTAGAGCCACGTGTCGCCGGTCTGGCGGATGGAGACCTCGTAGGTCCCTGATCGCCGAGGACGGACCCGAAGTGACCACTTTGCCCATGCCTCACCGGTGCCGGGCGCGGAAGCCGTGGCGATGGCGGGGGTGACCTTCGGGTTCAGTTCAATGCCGAGGTCGGCCTTTCCGGGAACGCGCACCCGCTTGAACGGTGTCATCAACTTGAGGGGGGTGCCTTGGACGATGGCCACGTTGTTCAGTTGGTCGATGTCGAGGGTGGGCGGCCCTCCCGGTTGATAGGTGACGCGGGTGTGTCGGCCCATGGTGTCTCGAATGGCGTGCAACGGCGTGATGACGAAAGGAGCGATGACTGCCGAACTGCCACCGCCCGCAGTCTGCGGGCTCTGCGCGGCGTCGACGCCAATGACCGCGATGGAGCGTGTGTTGCGAACGAGTGGCAGGACCGAGTGCGAGTTCTTTAGGAGCACCACACTGCTCTCCGCCGCCCGCAGCGCCACCTCCGCGTGCTTGGGTGTTGCCGCGTTGGCGTACAAGTCCAGCGTGAGCGGGTGCGCTATGAGACCGAATTTGAACATGGTGGTGAGTACGACGCGTACCGCGTGGTTCAGGTCAGCCACGCGGAGTCGGTGATGCTGGACCATTTTGACCAGAGCCGTCGCCGACGCGGGCTTCACCAGCGAGATGCCGGCGTGCAGCGCTTGGGGCAGATTGAAGACTGCGCGCAAGTCAGAGCGAACGAATCCGGTGAAGCCCCACGATCGCAGCGTCGAATAGATGTAGGGATCAGCACAAGTATTGACGCCATTGAGCGAGCCGTACGAGCACATGATCGACGCGGCGTTGCCTTGTTGGACAGCAGCCTTGAAAGGAGCGTTATAGAGTTCGGCGAGCGCACGCAGGCTCACCGTTTGATTCAACTTGAGCCGCGCGGTCTCTTGGGTGTACGCAGTGAAGTGTTTGACGTTGGCGAGGTCCCCGGTGGACTGGATGCCTCGCACGTCGGCGACCCCTAACACGCCCGCCAAGACCGGATCCTCACCGTAGGTTTCGAAGATTCGACCACCCTGGGGTACGCGCGCCAAGTTCAACTCTGGACCCTGGACGACGGCGATGCCCTTCGTGCGTGCTTCTTGTCCTTCGACAACGCCTACCGCGTGCGCAATGGCGGGATTGAAACTCGCCGCGACCCCGATGGCGGCGGGTAGTTGGGTCACCCCGGTGAGCCCATTGCCAACGCCGTTTGGTCCGTCGGTCAGCGTGAGGGCCGGAATGCAGAGAGAGGGCACGCCCAGATTGGCATTCTCGAGCGGTGGGTACGTGGAGAGGGCGACAAAGTCAGCCTTCTGACGCAAGGTCATCCTCGATAAGACTTCTCCCGCCAACGCAGAAGGCGCGAGCGAGTGGCGTCGTGATTGGTCAACCCACGGACATCCGCGTGGCAACACACTCGAGAGATGCGCGCTTTTTTCGCGGGAGGGGGCGACGCTCGTGCTCTTCGTTGATGAAGCGTCAGCGCTGACGACGCTGACGAGAGTGACGAGTGTGGCCAGGGCCAGTGAGATCGCATGGCGTGTCAGCAGGTGCTGTAGTTCTACTCGAGTCGAATTCGAACCAGGCGAGGGGCGAAGGATTGACCTTCGTTGATGGTGCCGGTGCTTGGAGATCCGTTTTCTAACTTTGGCACCTCGACAAGCCACCTGTTCGACGCTACACCACGGTGGGACCCGCTCGTCACTGCTCGCGCGCTTGAAGGGCGTACGCCCCGCAGCATTGGGGCTCGACGTTGCACATTATTTGCTGCTTCACAGATCCTTCTTACGTCGCATTTATCCGAGGCAATTAGAAATGAGACATCAAGTGTGGAAAGGGATTCCAATGCGACTTGTTCGAAATTTGACTACATGGCTCTTTGTCGGAGTGTTCACCGTCGTTCTTGGCGTAGGTGTGGAAATAGTGAGTCATAAGACTTTCTCGCACGCTGCACCGAGCACGTCAGCGCTCAGTGTGACGACGTCAGGCGCATCGACGAACGCCGCCACGTCGAGTTCGACAGCCGTTGCGAACGCAACGCTCCAGAGCACACCGGGCATCACGATCACTCGCACGTATCACGGCGACGATGCGTCGTCTTCCTTTGCCGCGACGGATAATTCATCCGCGATCACCCAAGCGAGTTATCAGGACAACTAAGTACTGGTAGCCCAACACAGAGATATGAGACCACGCTGAGCGACGAGGTGGTTCACGTCTCGACAGGTGCGTGTTCGAGGCGTGCCAAGTGCTGAGCGGTGTTGATGGCGTTCACGAGTTCACCGAGATTCAGTGCGAGCGATGCGGCGCCCTCGTCGGAGAGTTCTCGCTCTACAAGGTCACATCGTGCTCTCAGATCATCGACCGAGACGAGCGGGGAACCGTTGAAATGCTGACCGAGGCGCTCCAACGCAAGAAGGCATCCCGCCATCAGTTCGTCGTAGTGGGCGAGGTCACCAATTGTCACGCCGCGCTCAGCCTCCATGCGCAGTGCGTGAATGACTCGCAAGATCCGCATGGTCGCGGACATGAGACTCCTACCTTCGGCGGGATCGATGCGGGTCGACGAAGGCTCTTCAATGGACCTTCCAACGGCCGCTTCCGCCTTGCCCCACGCGATACGCACGACCTTGGAGCAGCGCGCAACCTCGGGCGCAGGAACCGACTCCGCGCGTACGAGTCGAGACACCACCGCTAAGTAGTCGTGAAGACCCCTGAAGAGACCTGATTCGGCTTGGCTGACGCCGGCCCGTGGTGACGTTGGCCAGAGCAGATAGGCAATCACGGCGAGGGCGCCCCCCAACGAAACGTCTAGGAGACGATCGAGCGCGGTACCGACGGTGTCGTTACTTGAAATACTGAGCAGGATCAAGATGAGCGCGGTCACGAAACCTATGGCGACCGAGAAACTGGCCGCCCACGTCGAGTAGGCGAGCCACGCGATCACCGCGACGAGCACGAGGGTCACAGTGCGGTTCGATTGGAACTCGCTCGCGAGAACGGCCGCCAGAGTCGCGCCCAGCATCGTGCCGACGACTCGACCCAATCCTCGTTTGACCAGGGTGCTGTAGTCGGGTTTGAGGATTACCGCGACGGCGAAGGGCAACCAGTAACTTCGCGGCAGTCCGAGCGCCGAGCCGAGCAACGTCGAGATCGGAACGATCACCGCCAAGCGAACGGCGTGGCGAAACGCAGAGGAGTCGCTCGAAAGGTTCTCTCGTAGCACTGAAAAGTTCATGAGGAGCTGATCGGCGTCGGGGTTATGGAATGTCGGCACACTCGCGCGCCACGCACGCCGGTTCTGCTCGGTGTTGAGTTGAGCAATCAATGTGCCCGCAGAACGCAATTGACCTCGCACCGCGCTCAGATGCGAGATGCACTGTGCAACGATGAGGCCCGTTGTTGATTCGTCGACGAACTCCATCTCAACGCTCTGGGTGCATGCGCGCAGTGCATCCACTGATGCGCTCGAAACTCGCGTTGTGGCGGGTGATCGCAGTGCCTCGGCGATCTCCTGAAGTGCGCGTGCCGCGAGGTCGGTACAGGAGGCGAGTCGCGCTTCGATGTCGCGATGCTCGTCACCGAGACGTTGTCGAAGCCCGGCCAGTGTGGTCAACTCCAGGCGCACTCGTCGAACTTGGTTGAGGATCGCTCGAAGTTCCTGGACGTCGGTGCGACTGAAGAGAGACGGTGCCGAGAGGGCGAGGTCGGCGGTGTCGAGTGCGGAAAGGAAGTCTGTGGCC